>NZ_CP059467.1:312631-625262 GCF_017894365.1 Aromatoleum bremense | reverse complement strand
TTCCATGCAATGTGCACCCTGCGGAGGAAAGATTACCCGAGCCATTTTGCGGCCGGAAGGCGGCTGGAAGGAAGGTCTGGAGGCTGTGTTAGAATTAAATTTTTACTCCTAACATGCCCGTTGAACTCACCTTGATCGGCATCGCGCCGCTTGCTGGTCGGGAGTCGATTTTCGGGGCAAACTTTGACTTGTCAGGGATCACTTAATGCAGACCAACCAGGAAACGCAAGGCGCGCTCGAGCGCCGCATCGACATGTCCGTGCCCATGGCGGAGATCGACAAGGAAGTCGATTCTCGGCTGAAGCGGATGGCCCGCACCGTGAAGATGCCGGGTTTCCGGCCGGGCAAGGTGCCGATGAAGATCGTCGCGCAAACCTACGGCTCGCAGGCTCGTTCCGAAGCGATCGGCGCAGCGGTAGAAAAAGCGTTCGGCGACAAGGTGCGGGAACAGAATTTGCGCGTCGCAGGCTACCCGCGGATCGAGCCGCGCGAAGCGGCAGCAGAGGGAGCACTTGAATTCAGCGCGGTGTTCGAAGTCTATCCTAAGGTGCCGCTGGGTGACTTGTCGGACCAGAAGGTGGAGCGGCCGGTCCTGACGGTGGGCGACGCCGAAGTCGACAAGACGATCGAAGTGCTGCGCAAGCAGCGCACGACCTTCGAGGCCGTGGATCGTCCCGCTCAGGACGGCGACCGGGTGGTGATCGACTTCGCGGGACGCAAGGACGGGGAACTGTTCGAGGGCGGACAGGCGCAGGATTTCCCGTTCGTGATCGGAGCCGGTTCGATGCTCAAGGATTTCGAGAGCGCCGTGCTGGGTCTCAAGGTCGGCGAAACGAAGACTTTTGAAATGACGTTCCCCGAGGACTACCACGCGGCTGATCTTGCCGGACAGAATGTGGAGTTCGAGATCACGGTGAAAGGCGTCGAGGCTCCGGTCCTGCCCGCCGTGGATGCGGATCTCGCCCGCGCGCTGGGAGTTGCCGACGGTGACGTGACGAAGCTGCGTGACGAAGTCCGGGCGAACCTGGAGCGCGAAGTGAAACGTCGTATCCAGGGGAAGGTCAAGGAACAGGTGATGGAGGCGCTGCTGGTGGCGAATCCGATCGAGGTGCCGAAAGCGCTGGTCGAGGCCGAGTCGAGGCAACTCGCCGAGAACGCGAAGCGCGACCTCGAAATGCGCGGCATGAAGACCAAGGACATCCCCGTGGAGCCGGCATGGTTTGCCGACCAGGCGGTTCGCCGCGTGAAGCTCGGCCTCATCATGGCAGAGCTGGTCAACGCGAAGGAACTGTACGCAAAACCGGAGCAGGTCCGCGCGATGATCGACGAGATGGCGCAAAGTTACGAGGATCCGGCGGAACTGGTGCGCTGGTACTACGCTCAACCGGAACGTCTGGGCCAGGCCGAAGCGGTCGTAATCGAGGACAACGTTGTTGCGTGGGTGCTGTCCCAGACTCAAACTGAGGACAAAACGGTGACTTTCGACGAATTGATGGGTAACGCGGCCTGATGCCGCAAGGGGCAAAGCGATGAACAGTGCAGCGCCACATGGAAGCAGCAACTGGGATCCGGTCGGCCTCGGACTGGTCCCGATGGTGGTCGAACAAAGCGGTCGGGGCGAACGCGCTTACGACATCTACTCGCGCCTGCTGAAGGAACGGGTGATCTTTCTGGTCGGTCCGGTCAACGACGTGACCGCGAACCTGATCGTGGCGCAGCTGCTGTTCCTCGAATCCGAGAACCCGGACAAGGATGTCTATTTCTACATCAATTCGCCGGGTGGTTCGGTGTCGGCGGGGATGGCGATCTACGACACCATGCAATTCATCAAGCCGAGCGTGAGCACCTTGTGCATCGGGCAGGCGGCGAGCATGGGTTCGTTCCTGCTCGCGGCCGGCGAGAAAGGCAAGCGCTTCTGCCTGCCCAATTCGCGCGTCATGATCCATCAGCCGCTCGGTGGGTTCCAGGGGCAGGCTTCCGATATTGAAATCCACGCCCGCGAGATCTTGAGCATCCGCGCGAAACTGAACGAGATGCTGGCCAAGCATACCGGCCAGCCGATCGAGCAGATCGAGAAGGATACCGACCGGGACCGGTTCATGTCGGCTACCGATGCCGTGGAGTACGGCATTGTCGACAAGGTGCTGACCAGTCGCGCCGACAGTTGATATAAGAGAGGAAGACCATGACGGATAAAAAGGCGGGTGGCGAAAAGCTGCTGTACTGCTCGTTTTGCGGGAAGAGCCAGCATGAGGTTCGCAAACTCATTGCGGGGCCGTCGGTCTTTATCTGCGACGAGTGCATCGAACTGTGCAACGACATCATTCGCGACGAGATTGCTGAAACCGTCGACGCGGAAGGGACTCGCACGACTTTGCCTACCCCGCAGGAAATCTGCGAGATCCTTAACCAGTATGTGATCGGACAGACCCAGGCCAAGCGCAACCTGTCGGTCGCTGTATACAACCATTACAAGCGCCTGCGACACCTTTCCGGCCGCAAGGAAGAGGTCGAGCTGTCGAAGAGCAACATCCTGCTGATCGGCCCGACCGGTTCCGGCAAGACGCTGCTCGCGCAGACCCTGGCGCGCCTGCTCAACGTGCCTTTCGTCATGGCCGATGCGACGACGCTCACCGAGGCCGGATACGTCGGCGAGGACGTCGAGAACATCATCCAGAAGTTGCTGCAGAAATGCGACTATGACGTCGACAAAGCGCAGCACGGCATTGTCTATATTGACGAAATCGACAAGATTTCACGCAAGTCGGACAACCCGTCGATCACGCGGGACGTCTCCGGCGAAGGCGTGCAGCAGGCGCTGCTGAAGCTGATCGAAGGTACGGTCGCGTCGATTCCGCCCCAGGGCGGGCGCAAGCATCCCAACCAGGATTTCATCCAGATCGACACGACGAACATCCTGTTCATTTGTGGCGGCGCGTTCGACGGCCTTGAAAAAGTGATCCGCAACCGTACCGAAAAGATCGGCATCGGTTTCGGTGCCGAGATCAAGAGTCGCGAGGGAAAGAACGTCTCGGAGTCGTTCCGTCAGGTCGAACCCGAGGATCTCATCAAGTTCGGTCTGATCCCGGAATTCGTGGGTCGGTTGCCGGTTGTCGCCACATTGCAGGAACTTGACGAAGAAGCGCTGATCCAGATCTTGGTCGAGCCGAAAAACGCGCTCGTCAAGCAGTACCAGAAGCTTTTTTCGATGGAAGGCGTCGACCTCGAGATTCGTCCCGCGGCGCTTCATGCGGTGGCTCGCAAGGCGATCCGGCGCAAGACCGGGGCACGTGGCTTGCGTTCGATTCTCGAGTCGGCTTTGCTCGATATCATGTATGACCTGCCCACGCTGGAAGGGGTGGAAAAGGTGGTGGTGGATGAAGGCACCATCGAAGAGGGCGCCCAGCCCCTTCTGATGTATGCCGAGCAGCCGAAGGTTTCGGGCTCTAACTAGCCCGGACGAATCGGTCGCGCGCCGCTTGATTTTTCCCGGTCGGGCCCCCATGTGGGCTCGACACGTCCCATCGAGGTAACAACAATCATGTCAGGCCCGCTCGACCTCCCCAACGAACAAATGGAACTGCCGCTTCTGCCGTTGCGCGACGTGGTGGTGTTTCCCCATATGGTGATCCCGCTCTTTGTCGGGCGTCCGAAGTCGATCAAGGCTCTCGAAAACGCGATGGAGGCGGGCAAGGGTATCCTGCTGGTGGCGCAGAAGTCGGCCGCCAAGGACGAACCGTCGGCCGAAGATCTGTACGAAATCGGCTGCATTGCGAACATCCTGCAGATGCTCAAGCTTCCGGACGGCACGATCAAGGTGCTTGTGGAAGGCGTGCAGCGCGGCCGCGTCGACTCGGTCGAAGACCAGCGCAGTGTCTTCGTCGCGAAAGTCACGCCGGTGCCGGTTCCCGAAACCGACACCAACGAACTGGAGGCGATGCGCAGGGCGATCGTCGCGCAGTTCGACCAGTACGTGAAACTCAACAAGAAAATCCCGCCCGAGATCCTCGCGTCGCTCGCCGGCATCGAGGATCCGGGCCGGCTTGCGGACACGATCGCGGCGCATCTGCCGCTCAAGCTCGAGCAGAAGCAGGAAGTGCTGGAAATGTTCGGCGCTGGCGAACGGCTCGAGCGGTTGCTGACGCAACTCGAAACCGAACTCGATATCCTGCAGGTCGAAAAGCGCATCCGCGGCCGCGTCAAGCGCCAGATGGAAAAGAGCCAGCGCGAGTACTACCTCAACGAGCAGGTCAAGGCGATCCAGAAGGAACTCGGCGAAGGCGAGGAAGGCGCCGATCTCGAGGAGATGGACCGGAAGATCAAGTCCGCCGGCATGCCGAAGGACGCGCTCGCCAAGGCGCAGGCGGAGTTCAAGAAGCTGCGCCTGATGTCCCCGATGTCCGCCGAAGCGACGGTGGTGCGCAATTACATCGAGACGCTGATCGGGTTGCCGTGGAAGAAGAAGTCGCGCGTCAGTCGCGACCTGGCGGAAGCCGAAAAGATACTCGACAAGGATCACTACGGTCTGGAGCGGGTCAAGGAACGCATCCTCGAGTACCTCGCAGTCCAGCAGCGCGTCGACAAGGTGAAGGCGCCGATCCTGTGCCTCGTCGGGGCGCCGGGCGTCGGCAAGACGTCGCTCGGGCAGTCGATCGCGAAGGCGACAAACCGCAAGTTCGTGCGCATGGCGCTGGGTGGTGTCCGTGACGAGGCCGAGATCCGCGGTCATCGTCGCACTTACATTGGTTCGATGCCGGGCAAGATCCTGCAGAACATGAACAAGGTCGGCGTCAAGAACCCGCTGTTCCTGCTCGACGAGGTGGACAAGCTGGGTCAGGACTTCCGCGGGGACCCGAGTTCCGCACTGCTCGAAGTGCTCGATCCCGAGCAGAACCACACGTTCCAGGATCATTACATCGAGGTGGATTTCGACCTGTCCGACGTGATGTTTGTTGCGACCGCGAATACGTTGAACATTCCCGCCGCGCTGCTCGACCGGATGGAGGTGATCCGGCTGTCCGGCTATACCGAGGATGAAAAGGTCAACATCGCGCAGCGTTACCTGCTGCCGAAGCAGATGAAGAACAACGGCCTCAAGCGCGACGAGCTGTCCGTGACGGAAGAGGCGTTGCGCGACGTATGCAGGTATTACACGCGCGAGGCAGGCGTGCGCAGCCTGGAACGCGAAATCTCCAAAATATGCCGCAAAGTCGTGAAATCGCTGGTGTTGCGCAAGCGCGCGAGCAAGATCATCGTCAATGCCCGCAATCTCGACAAGTATCTCGGCGTTCGTCGCTACTCCTTCGGCATGGCGGAAAAGGAAAACCAGGTCGGGCAGGTGACGGGACTGGCATGGACGGAAGTGGGTGGCGAATTGCTGACTGTCGAGGCGGTGGCGTTGCCCGGCAAAGGCAAGATCATGACCACCGGCAAGCTCGGCGAAGTGATGCAGGAGTCGATACAGGCGGCGTTGTCGGTAGTGCGCAAACGTGCTCGCTCGCTCGGCGTTCATGAGGACTTCTACCAGAAGAGCGACATTCACATCCATTTGCCGGAAGGCGCAATTCCGAAAGACGGACCTTCAGCGGGCACGGCGATTTGCACGGCGCTGGTGTCGGTGTTGACCGGCATTCCGGTGCGCTGCGACGTCGCGATGACCGGCGAGATCACGCTGCGGGGTGAAGTCCTGCCGATCGGGGGCTTGAAGGAAAAGCTGCTTGCGGCGGTTCGCGGTGGTATCCGGATTGCGCTGATCCCTGAGGAAAACGTCAAGGATCTGGCCGAGATCCCGGAGAACATCAAGAATACGCTAGAGCTGATCCCGGTACGGTGGATCGACCAGGTGCTCGAACACGCACTCGAGCGACAGCCACAGCCGCTGACCGAAGCCGAACTCGCGCAGGAGACGACGGCGGCGGTAGCGGAGCCGGCCGAAGGCGTGGCTGGCAAGAGCAGCGCCAGAGCGCACTGAGCGCTTCGTTTCACACCCCGGAAGACGCGGTGCAGCTTGATTTCACGCTGCGCCGCGGCAGGACCATGCCGCGTCCGATCGGCTGCATCGGAACGGGCCAACCGCGAAATTGCTGCGAGAGCAGGGATTTCGCGGTTCCCTGCAAGAGGTCCGTAGCAGTGCGCCGGACGGGAGTAATCGGCGCACGGCCAATGACATCAAGATCAGGACCACCCAGAGTTCATTCACAAGTTTCCCGCTGGCAAAGCAGCGAAGAATGCTTTAAGCTATTGGGCTTGCTCGAGTCTCCGGGTACGGGTGCTTAGCTCAGTTGGTAGAGCGCCGCCCTTACAAGGCGGATGTCGGCGGTTCGAGCCCGTCAGCACCTACCAGATACGAACAACAATCAGTGTCACGCAGTACCATAACCCGCACGGCTCAAGGCTTTGCGGGTTTTTTGTTGTGTCAGGCTGCGAAGTCCTGTCTCCTCAGCTGTGCAAGCCACTTGCACAGCGTTCGCCCTCCTCACAGGGTTCAAGGTCGATCTGCACAATTAACCTCTTACCTCACCCACGTCTTCAAGCCCGTTCGGGCTTTTGCACACTGGCGCTCGCATGGAGAAGTGCCCATTCATCTTCAGTTCAGGCAACAAAATCTAGACTCGGTCACACATTTCCAACTACCAGGTCTTGTCATGAACCGTCGCCTCGCAACTTCCACCCTGCTTGTTTCGGCGCTGCTTGTCGTGCCTCCTGTGGCGTTTGCCGGCGTCGAATCGGCGCGCTCCGAACGTCTCGCGGACCGTGCCGCCGCGCCCGGACCGCTGCAGCAGCGTATGGAGGTGATCCGCGCGACGCTCGCCAACTCCATGAATGCTCATCCCGACCTGCGCCTGACGCGAGCTGAAGGCGCAGCGCTTGCGCTGGAGGTGGGCAGGGAAATCGACTCGATTCTGGCGGACAAGGCGATTTCCCGCATGGCGGGCAGGCAGGCAAGCTTCCTGCTCGGCGACATGCGTGACGGGCTCGATCTCATGCGCACGGCAAGCCACGATGACGCGCGGCGCGTCGGGCTGATGAAGGTGGTCCAGGACCTGAGACTCTACGGGCTGCTGTTCGAACATCCAGGATGGCAAGGTGTGCCGGACATCCGCTGAATGGCGAAGCGCCATCCGGACACCCTGGACATCCTCTGGCGCCACTCCTTCATCCGGACGACCCCGATGTCCTACATGCCGGTACACGACGGGGCGCAGGCGCAGGGCATGATCCTGCCCCGCCCGCAGCGTCGGCGCCGGTCATTGCATACACCTGAGTTTTCATCATGAAACGAATCAAGCTCGGACTCATCTTCATCCTCCTCTCGCTCAGCCTGCTGTGGTGGCAGGCCGATCCGCTGTTGCTGCAGGGCGACCGTTTCTTCGCCATTCGCAAGTTGGTAGTCAACTACACCGGCGTGCTCGCCATGGGCGTGATGAGCTTCGCCATGGTGCTGGCTTTGCGACCGGTGATCCTGGAACCGCTCCTCGGCGGGCTGGACAAGGGCTATCGGCTGCACAAGTGGCTCGGCATTTCCGGGCTGGTGCTGGCCGTTACACACTGGCTCTGGGGCAAGGGGCCGAAATGGGCAGTGGGCTGGGGGTGGCTCGAGCGTCCGCAGCGCGGTCCGCGTGCGGAGCAGAGCGTGGAGATCTTCCGCTTCTTCCAGGAGCAGCGCGGCCTGGCCGAGACCATCGGTGAGTGGGCGTTCTACGTGTTCGTCGTCGCGGCTGCGATTGCGCTGACGAAGCGCTTTCCCTACCGTCGCTTCTTCCAGATACACCGCGTGCTGGCGGTTGTGTATCTGGCGCTCGTGGCGCACAGCGTGATCCTGCTGCCGTTCCCGTACTGGAGCACCGCTGTCGGCGTCGTGATGGGGGTCTTGATGGCGGGCGGCAGCTATGCCGCGGTCAAATCCCTGCGCGGCCGAATCGGCCGCAGTCATCGCGCCGCGGCCGAGATCGAGACGCTCGTGCGCCACCCGGGCAATCAGGTGCTCGAAGTCGGGCTCAGGCTGAAGAGCCCATGGCGTGGCCATGAGGCCGGCCAGTTCGCCTTCGTCACCTTCGACCGGCGCGAGGGGCCGCATCCCTTTACGATTTCGTCGGCGTGGAAGGGGGACGGGCGGCTTGTGTTCATGATCAAGGCGCTGGGCGACTACACGAAGACCCTGCCGGAGATACTCAGCGTGGGGAACCCGGTCGAAGTGGAGGGCCCGTACGGCCGCTTCGACTTCAGCGGCGACCAGGCGCACCAGATCTGGGTTGCGGGCGGCATCGGCATCACGCCCTTCATCGCCCGTCTGCAGGGGCTGGCGAGTGAACCGTCCCATCGGCCGGTCGATCTTTTCTACAGCACCAGCGCGCCGGACGAGAACTTCATCGCGAGCATCCGGCAACTGGCCGAGCGCGCAAGGGTCCGGCTGCATGTCCTGATTGCCGACCGAGACGGCCGCCTCGATGCGGACGGAATCTGCCGCCACGTGCCGGACTGGCAAGCGGCCGGGTTGTGGTTCTGCGGACCGGCTGGATTCGGGCAGGCACTGCGTCAGGCGTTCAGCGCGAAGGGGTTCGCCGAGGAGAAATTTCACCAGGAACTGTTCGAGATGCGGTGAGGGAACCCCTGATCGCAACTACCGGATCACGCGTCGGGCACCTATACAGTAGGGATGCCGTTACCGTCAGCGCATTGGCGTCATGTGGGCGAGCATCGGCGGGACGTGTCGCTGGGGCCTCGGAGGCGGGGACCGGAGCGCAACGTCTACGTTGGACGGCGCGCTCGCTGGCGCTTTGGTTTCATCGCGCCTGCGGTCCGTCCCTTCGTGGTAGTCCTTCAATGAACAAGGAGACTGTGATGATCCGAGGATGCCGTACGGCCGTGATTGCGGTTGCACTGGGGAGTCTGTTTCCGGCAGCGCAGGCCGCCGACTCGATGGAGCGTGATGGAGATCGCATGACGCGGTTGAGGGCGTCGGCCACGATCGATGGCTGCACCGATCCCGGCATTGTCGGCGCGGCGCGTTTTGTCGAGCGTCCCTCGCCCGAAGGGGTGAAGCTCGTCGACGTTCAGATCTCCGTGAAAGGGTTGCCCGATGGCCTGCATGCCGTTCATATTCATCAGACCGGAGCGTGTGTTCCCACCTGCGCCGCAGCGGGTGGTCATTTCGATCCGGGACCGTACGGCCACGTGTCGCCCGACGGTAATCACCCGTTCCACGCCGGCGACCTGATCAACCTCCATGTCAAGAATGGTCGCGGCATGCTCAGGACCACCACCAGCCGAGTCACCCTTTCTCCCGGCCCGCTCGGCGTGTTCGACAGCGACGGCAGCGCCATCATTGTGCATGTCGATCCCGATACATATTGTCCTGACGACGCGGTCCCCGGTTGCGCAGGCGGCGCGCGCGCTGCCTGCGGCGTCATCGAACCGGTCGGTGGCGACGAGGACGAGTGGTTCGATTGAACGGCCCACCAGTGCCAGCCCCATCGTGGTGAAAATCGAGGGGTGGCACTATCATCAATATTCGTGCGGCTGCGCTCCGGCAGGACAGGCTGTTTCTTCGTCTTCGGAAAGAGAGTACGGTACGACGCGGTTTTTCCCGCCCGAGCCGGCTGCGTAACCATCCACATGGAGCAAGCCCATGCAGATCACCGACATCCTTGCGCGGAGAGGCAGCCTCCACTCGCCTGCCTGCGAACCGCGAGACGACATCCTGCGGATGGCTGGCAAGGCGGTGCGCTGATGAGCAGGACAGGTTCGTTGATTCTCGGCCTTTCGGCGCTGTGCATGACCGCGGCAGGGTACGCGGCCGATCTTCGGCCCGGGCTGTGGGAATTCCGCTCGACGCGGATGAACATCGGCGGGCTGCCCGATATGTCGTCGCAGATGGCGCAGATGCAACAGCATCTGAAGAGTCTTCCCCCGGACATGCGGCGCATGGTCGAGCAGCAGATGACAGAACGCGGCGTGAGCCTGGGTCAGGATGGGGCGGTGCGCAGCTGCATTTCGCCGGAACAGGCGAGGCAGGACAACGTCTACTCGGGCAAGACTGAGGGCAACTGCACGCTGGGCAACGTGACAAAGACCGGCGATAGCGTGACGGGACGCCTGACCTGCACGCGGCCGCAAGCGACTGGCGACTTCGCGGCGCGGGTCAGCAGTCCGGAACACTTCACGACGCGCGTCAATATGAGATCGCCACAGGGCGACATGCAGATGGAAACCGAGGCTCGTTGGCTTTCCGCACAATGCGAGGTTCCACAGCGTGCCCTGCCGCCCGCGGCGCGGTAGGTTCGGGCGGCGGGCACAGCGTATTTCTGGCGAAGGAATGGGGCGGATGGGCCGGCGCGGGCCGCCTGCCGTCATAAAGTTTGTATCGTTATTGACCGAGTCGAACAAATTGGAAGAGAACTTCTTTATCGATCCCGAAGCGATCGTTCCGGCCGGTCAGGACCCGGAAGGCGACGACGCGCTGCTCGACGTCGCCCGCGAGTTGCACGCGTACCTGCAGGGATTCAGCGCCCGGCTGGTGCATAACGAGGGCGCGGTCGTGATCGAGGTCGCCGGCAACGTCGAGGCCGACGGCCGCCGCTATCCGTTCCGCCTCGTGCCCGAGCGCTGCGTCCTCGCCCGCGTCCAGAAGTGGCGCAAGCTCACTGCCGAGCGCCACCTGGCGCTGGTGCGCGAGCGGCTTAACGAGGCGGCGGTCGCCGAGTTCGAAGGCGAGGTGCGCCGCTTTGTCGCGGGCGTGCTGCGCGAGGCCGAGGTCGAGGGGTTGGACGGAGCGCGCTTCCTTCGCGCGCTCGAAACCGGCAAGGAACTGGCGAGCCGGCGCTTCCGCATCGTCGAGGACCGGCTCGCCGAAGCGTCGTCGCGCCGTCGCGCCGAGACGCTTGCCGAGGTCGCGCGCGGCACGGTCAAGCTCACCCGCTACCCCGAGTCGTTCGAGACCGCATTCATGATGCGGCGCCGCTTCGTCGCGATCCTCGGGCCGACGAATTCCGGCAAGACGCACCAGGCGATGGAAGCGCTCGCGCAGGCGGCAACCGGCGTGTACCTCGCGCCGCTGCGTCTGCTCGCGCTGGAGAACTACGAACGCCTCGCCGACCGCGGCGTCGCGGTGAGCCTGGTGACCGGTGAGGAGCGCCGCATCACGCCCGGCGCGACGCACGTCGCGAGCACGATCGAGATGCTCGACACGTCGCGCGCGGTCGACGTCGCGGTGATCGACGAGATCCAGATGCTCGAGGATCTCGAGCGCGGCTCCGCCTGGACCGCCGCAGTGTGCGGGGCGGCGGCGAAGACGGTGTATCTGCTCGGCGCGTTGTCGGCGCGTCCGGCGGTCGAGGCGCTCGCCGAGCGCCTTGGCTGCGAGCTCGAAGTGACCACTCTCGCGCGCAAGTCGCCGCTCGAGATGGCGCCACGCGCCGTGGGCAGCATCGGCCAGCTGCGCCGCGGCGATGCCGTCATCGCGTTCTCGCGCCGCGACGTGCTCAACTGGGCGACGAACATCGCCGCGGCCGGGTTTCGTGTCGCGACGATCTACGGCAACCTCTCGCCCGAGGTCCGTCGCGCGCAGGCGCAGCGCTTTCGTGACGGCGAGGCCGACATCGTCGTCGCGACCGACGCCATCGGCATGGGACTCAACCTTCCGGTCGCGCGGGTCGTGTTCTCCACCGCGAAGAAGTTCGACGGCATCTCCGAGGACATCCTGCCGCCGTGGCTCACGCACCAGATCGCCGGCCGGGCGGGGCGTTTCGGCCTGCACGAGGCAGGGCTTGTGGCCGGATTCGACGACCACACCCACCGCATCATCTCCCGCCTGATGCGCACGCCGGCCGACCCGTTGTCGAACCGCGGCTTCTACGTCACCCCGTCGCTACGGCACGTGAAGAGCATCGCCGCGGCAACCGGGGAGCGCACGCTGGCGCGGCTGCTCGAACTGTTCTCGCGCAACATCGACCTCACCGACGACTTCTTTCTTCCTGGCGATCTCAGCGAGCAGACCGAGCGCGCGCAATGGCTCGACTCCCTGCCGCTGTCGCTCGAGCACCGCTTCACGCTGTCGCTCGTGCCGGTGTCGACGCGGGTCGAAACGCTCAATCAGGCGTGGCAGGGATGGGCGCGGGCGCTGGCGAAGGAGCGCAGCTCGCATCTGTCGATCGAACCGGTCGGCGACACGCGCTACGCGTTGCAGGCGGCCGAGGACGCCTGCAAGAAGTACTCGGCGTATGCGTGGCTCGGCTACCGCCTGCCCGATTATTACCCCGATGCCGAAGCGGCGGTGGCGCTCGCCCGCAGCATGTCGGAGACGGTGGACGAGATGCTCGCCCGCCAGCACGGCCGGCGGCGTGACGAGAAACGCCCTCCGACCCCCGCCCGGCGCGTTCGCCGCGGCCCCGCATCGCGAGGCGATCGGCGAGAAGGGCGGACGCGCGCGGGGGGATAAGCGGCGTTTGCACAGGCAGGCGATCGGCAGCGCCTGTGGCGGGATCGTCGCCGACCGATCGGCCGGTCTCCGTTATCTCGCCAGGGCGTTCATCCCCGCTTTCACCCCCGCCTTCACCCCTTGTCCCAGATGTAATACACGCCGGGGCCCGTGCCGAGTTCCTCGTGCATGCGAAACGATTGCGTCTCGGCGAGCAGCCGGCTCACGTTGCTCGTCGGGTCGTCGAGGTCACCGAAGCTCATCGCCCCCGAGATGCAGGAATTGACGCATGCCGGCGTGACGTCCGGGTCGCGCCCGGGCACCTGGCCGGTTCTCGCCGCCTCGTCGATGCGATCGACGCAGAACGTGCATTTCATCGACACCGAGATCCGCGCCGCATCGAAGCGCACCGCTTCCGACTTGATCGGCGTGTCGCCGTAGGCGAACTTCGCCTCGTGCACGATCGAGCGCGCCTCGTACGGACAGGCCATCACGCAGTTCGCGCAGCCGATGCAGGTGTCGTAGTCGATAGTCACCAGCCCGTCGGCGCGCTTTTTCGTCGCCGTGGTCGGGCACACTTCCTCGCACGGCGGCTCGTCGCAGTGCATGCACGAGATCGGCACGAAGCTGCGGCGCACGTCGGGAAATTCGCCCGATTCGATATCGAGCACGCGCCGCCACTGCACGCCCGGGGGCGTCGCGTTGGCGTTCTTGCACGCCGCGGTACAGGTCTGGCAGCCGACGCAGCGGCGCAGGTCGATGGCCATCACGTAGCGGGTCATACGATCTCCCGCACGGCCGCCCGAAGGGAGGTCGCCGCCCCCTTGGGGGGGTGGAGCCGGGGCTTCGTGGAGCGCAGCTCCGCGCCGGCGGAACGGGCCGGCTGTGCAAAGCCGGCACTGCCTAGCGCAGCGCTGAAAGTGCAAGCGTGGGGGTTCATCATTTCTCCTTGCGTTCAACCTTGCGCAGCGCAACGCGCACGATGTCCGAGCCCGAGCCGGTCGCGTCCGTCAGCTCGAGCGACATCGGCGCGATCGTGTTGAGGCTCGGCATGCCGAAGTCCTTGGCGAAAGGCGTCGCCCAGTGGTCGAACTGGCCGAGGATCACCAAGGTGTCCGGGCGCACGCCCTGCGCGAGCACCGCGTCACCGTAGGTCGCGCCGATGTGCGAGCGGATCTCGACGCGGTCGCCCTCATTGATGCCGAGGCGCTTGGCAGTGCCCGCGTTGATGATCACGCCGGTGTGGCCGCGCACGTTCTGCGCGACTTCGCGCATCAGCGCGATCGAGACGTTGCCGCCGGTGTGGTACTGCATGCTCTTGGTCGCGAGCAGCCACAGCGGGAAGTCGTCCGGGTTGGCGCCGGCATTTTTGAGCTGCTCGGTCCAGCGCCCGGGCACGTCGTGCCACTCGGGCAGCGCCGTGTATTCGGAGAGCTGCGCGTCCCACCAGTGCATCTTCTGTTCGTGCAGCCGGTTGCCCAGTTCCCGGCCGATCCGCAGCAACCGCTCCTGGTACGGCATCTCGTAGCGGAGGCCCTGTTTCTCCATCGTCGGCGTGAGGTACCAGTCGAACTTCGACATCGGCACGGTGTAGAAGCCGTGCTCCTTGAACCATTCGAGGTCGTGCGTCTCGACCCCGTGCGACAGGCTCGCGGAAGACGCCTTGCAGATCGCGTCCCAGATCGCCTCGACGCCATGTTCCCGGCTCGGGTCGAGGGTATGGTCGTACTGCTCGCCTTTCAACGGCGCCCCGCCCCCGGCGCCGCGGTTGAGCGCCGTGTTGTAGCCTTCGAGCAGCCCGGTGCGCTTCGCCAGTTCCGTGCTGATCCACGTGAAGTCGCGCGCCTCGCCCTGCGGCGCGACCGCGGGCTGGCGCAGCACGACGCCGCGGTGCTCCCAGAACTGCTCGACGAACTTCGTGCCGCCGACCTTGATCATCTGCAACGACTCGAGATCGGTCGCCTCGGGCAGCAGCACGTCGGCCATCCAGTTGGTTTCATCGACCGTGTAGGCGAAGCACACCGTGAACGGGAACGTCGCGATCGTGTCGACCAGGGTCGGCGTGTCCCAGAACGAGATCGCCGGGTTCGAGCGATAGACGAACCACACGTCGGGCAGCGTCGGCACGGGCATCGACCAGTCGCTGGGCACCTCGCGCAGGTGCATCCACGCCAGTTGCGTCGGGCCCAGCGCCTGGCTCCAGGCCGAATGGCCAACGATGGGAACCAGGGTCCGATGGGCATTACGACCCGTGGGCCGGCCGATCCAGTTTGCCTTGTCGGTGGGATTCAGGTTTTGCGTCATGAAACCGTCGTCCCCCGGCTTGACGCTCGCGAGCCGATCGTCATTGGGCCGGTTCAGCCGCACCGTCGTGCCGAGCGTGCCGCCGGGGTTCTCGAGCGCGCCGACGAGGGTCGCAAGGAGCGTCCGCGCCCAGCAGCATTCGAACGCACCCCAGCCGTTGTTGACCGACTTGCCGAGCGTCACCGCGACCGGGCGCAGCGGCAAGGTCCGGCCGTCGATGTCGATCGTCGCGCCGATCGACGCGGCTTCGAGGTATTCGTTGGCGATGCGCCGGATCGTTGCGGCCGGCACGTCGCACACGCCCGCCGCCCATTCCGGGGTGTATTTCTTCATGTGCTCGACGAGCATCGTGTACGCGGTCTTGCCGTCGACCGCGCCCATCTCGCGACGCACGTCGTCGGCGTCGACGCTCACGGCACCGGCCACGGCAAAGCACCCGGCCACCGCCGGCACCACGCCCGGCGTATCGAAGGGCACGGCGCGCCCGCTCGCCTCGTCCCACAGCAGCGGCTTGGCGCTCGCCGCGTCGCGCAGGTACAGGCCATCGGGGCCGACGAGATACGGCGACGAGGTGCGATCGCGCAGGAACGGCACGTCGAGCTTGTCCAGCCCCTGTTCGCACACCAGCACGTGGATCAGCGCGAACATGAACGCCGGGTCGGTCTTCGGCCGGATCGGCACCCATTCGGCCGAGCACGCGCCGGTCACCGACAGGTGCGGCTCGACCTGCACGCGCTTGTAGCCGCGCACGCGCGCCCCCGCGTGACGCGTCACCGCGCACGGGCCGCCGGAGGCCTCGACGTTCGAGCCGATCGAGATCACGTAGTCCGCGAGCGGCGTGTCGGCCGCGACCGTGAATGCGCGATGCCAGAACTCGCCGTACAGGTGCTCGGAGTGGGTGCATTTCACCCCTTGTCCTGAACCGAAGCTGTAGTCGATCGGGCCCCACGCGGCGAGGAACGCGGGAAGGGTGCCCATGTACATGCCGGGCGTGCCGCCGTGGCCGAAGCTCGCTGCGAGCCGCGGCAGCCCGGCCTCGTCGGTCAGCCCCTTCGCGCGCGTCGCGGTGAGTTTGGCGGCGACCAGATCGAGCGCCTCGTCCCACGACACCGGCACGAAGCCGGGATCCTCGTCGCGCCCCTTCTTCGGGTTCGTGCGCTTCATCGGCTGCAGCACGCGGTGCGGGTTGTAGGTCTTTTGCACCAGCCCGTAAGCCTTCACGCACACGCGCCCGCGCGCCGGATGCACGTCCTCGGCGGCGAAATTCGGCTCGATTTCGGTCGCGACGCCGTCGACGACTTTCACCGTCATGAAGTCCGGGCCGGCGACGCAGTTGTAGCAGTAGCTCGGGACTTTGGCGACCGACTGCGGCTTGGGGGCAAGCGTCATGGTGTTCCTCACCTCAATGAATGCGTTGCGGGTGCGAATACACGCTGTGGCGCGCGCCGCGTGCAAACCCGATCAATGTGACCCCGGCCGCCTCGGCCAGGCGCACCGCCATGCCGGTCGGGGCCGACACCGCGGCGACGACCGCGATGCCGACCGAGGCGGCCTTCTGCACGATCTCGTAGCTCGCGCGGCTCGTCATCAGCACGAAGCCGTCGCCGAAGCCGTCGCCCTGCGCCGCGACCGCACCGATCAGCTTGTCGAGCGCGTTGTGCCGGCCGACGTCCTCGCGCAGCAGCTGGATATCGCCGGCAACATTGCACCACGCAGCGGCATGCACCGCGCCAGTCAATTGGAACAGGCTCTGCATATCACCGAGCTGTGACTGGGCGAGGGACAAGGCAGTGGCCGAAAGCGCGGCGGAAGCTCGGACCACGCTCGATCTGCGATCGAACCGATCCAGGCTCTCGCTGCCGCACAGGCCGCAGCCGGTGCGCCCGGCCATCGTCCGACGATGCACTCTGAGGGCAAAGGCGCGGGCGGTGGCGACATCGATCCGGATTTCGATGCCGTTGTCGCGCACCGCCACTTCGAGGTCGTAGATCTCGTCACGGCGCTCGACGATGCATTCGCTCAGGCTGAATCCGATCGCGAAGTCTTCGAGGTCCTGCGGCGTGGCCAGCATCACCGCGTGGGCGATACCGTTGTAGACGAGGGCGACAGGAACCTCCTCGGCGACGGGATCCGTTGCCGACACCGCTATTCCGTTGGTCCAGCGATCAACCCGGTAGTCGTTGTGTGCTGCTTCAATGGGTGCAGCTTCCATCATCAACATCTCCTCGCCGGGCGATTGGTGCCCAGGCCGTCGAGAAAACCCTTTCTTCAACCACCTCGCATGGTGACGCGGCAGGCCGGAATTCATTGCTGGCGAACGTTGTCATCAGCAGCATCATAGTGAATGAATGTCCGTTCATAAATAATTGCTCAATTTCCTCATAACGTCAATGTATGTTGACGAAAAATGCTATTTGAACGTGACGGCTCGCAAGCGGCGCAGTGGCATGCAATGTGGTCTGCCACAGAAGTGTTGGCCACGTGACGCCGCTAGGGATTCGATCGCGGTGAGCGAGGAGGTGCCGTGCTGGCGGTCGACCTGTCGGGGAAAGCCGGGTCCTTGCCGTCACGGGAGCGCAGCTACGGGCTCTCGCTCGTCATCGGTGCGGGCAGCAGCCGATCGCTGTATTTGCTGGGTACAATGGCTTGCACGAACGTGCGTATCCGGCCGGATGCGCGAGCGCCCGGCCCCCGGCTCGAGCTGAACGGACGCCGCCCCCCACTTGATCCATCATTGTGAAACGCCATGGAGTCGAAGAAAAAAAAGAGTTTGCGGCAACTGCTGCTGATGCGCTCCGAATGGTTCGAAGAGCGCGTTTTCAGCGGCGCCGCGACGAAGGGGTACGGTTTCGTGACGCCGGCGATGGTTCGTTTGTTTGCTCACATGGGGCGCCGGCCCGTGAGCATTCCCGAACTCGCGCGCCGCTTGTCGATTTCGAGGCAGGCGGTGCACGTGACGATCCACGAGGCGATGCGTCACGGCGTGGTCGAATTCGAGGAATGCGCGTTCGACAAGCGGATGAAGCTGGTGAAGTTCAGCGACGCCGGCCTGCGGATGCTGGCTGTCGCCGAAAGCACGATGGACAGCGTCCAGCAGGAACTCGAGGCCCGGATCGGCAAGAAGGACGTCGAGTCCTTGCGGCGCATCCTCGAGAAAACCTGGTAATTCCCCTGCCGACAGGATAAGCCGGGCGCGCCGCCGAACCGCCTTCATTGGTCGCCGGATGCTGCGCGCCGAGTGCCACGGCAGATATCCGGTGCCAGGGCCAACTCGCATCACGTTCCGAAGGACAGTACCTGAAGGTTTGTCGTCAATCGCGTTTGACAATGTTCCATGAGTGAACCATCATTCGAACGCATTCCCGGTGGTGGGCGAGGATGACTTGCCGGGGCCTGCACATTCACCGGGCGAGGCCGGCGGCGGCGACCGCAAGTTGGATCCGCGACGCCCGGGAGGGGAGATTTCGATGAATTTCGACGTGCGGATGCGTGGTGGAATGGACCCGATCGAAAACGCCAGCCGGGACGAGATCGGTGCGCTGCAGCTCGAACGCATGCGGTGGTCGCTCGGCCACGCCTACGGGAATGTCGGGCACTACCGCAGCAAGTTCGACGTGGCGGGCGTGCATCCCGCAGACATCCGGTCACTCTCCGACCTCGCGAAATTCCCGTTTACCGACAAATCCGACTTGCGTGACACCTACCCGTTCGGGATGTTCGCGGTGCCGATGCGCGACGTGGTCCGCGTGCATGCTTCAAGCGGGACGACGGGCAAGCCGACGGTCGTCGGCTACACGAGGAACGACATCGACATGTGGTCGGACGTCGTCGCCCGCTCGATACGGGCGGCCGGGGTCGGGCCCGACGACATGATGCTCAACGCGTTCGGCTACGGGCTGTTCACCGGCGGACTGGGTTTTCATCAGGGCGGCGAGCGGCTCGGCGTGACCGTCATCCCGATGTCCGGCGGGCAGACCGAGAAACAGGTCCAGCTGATCCAGGACTTCAAGCCGACGGTGATTTCCGTGACCCCGTCGTACATCCTGACGATCGCCGACGAGATGACGCGGCAGGGCATCGATCCGCGCACGACTTCGCTGAAAATCGGGCTCTTCGGCGCGGAACCCTGGAGCAGCCCGATGCGCCGCGAAATCGAGGAACGGTTCGGCATCGATGCGATAGACACGTATGGCCTCTCTGAAGTGATCGGCCCCGGCGTCGCGTGCGAGTGCATCGACACCAAGGACGGCCTGCATGTCTGGGAGGATCATTTTTACCCGGAGATCGTCGACCCCGACACCGGGGAGGTGCTACCCGACGGCGAATTCGGCGAGCTCGTACTGACTTCGCTGACGAAGGAGGCGTTGCCGATCATCCGCTACCGCACGCGCGACCTGACGCGGCTGTTGCCGGGGACGGCGCGCAGCATGCGTCGCATCGAAAAAGTGACCGGCCGCAGCGACGACATGCTGATCATCCGCGGCGTCAATGTGTTCCCGACGCAGATCGAGGAGCAATTGCTGAAGAACCCGCACCTCGCCGCCCAGTATCAGCTTCGCCTGACGCGGGAGGGGCACCTGGACCAGCTCACGATCCATGTCGAACTGCGCCACGAGATTTCCGGCACGCTGCCCCGCCGCCGCATCGAGGCGATCGAAGCCGAGGTCCGGCACGCAATCAAGTCGTGCATCGGCATCAGTACCGAAGTGCGGGTGCTCGAGTGGGGCGGCATCGAGCGCACCCTCGTCGGCAAGGCAAAGCGCGTTGTCGACCTGCGGCCAAAGGATTGAAAGACGCCGCGCGACCTGCTGCCGTGGCCACCGGGCCATCGATGCGAACCCTTCGCGGCCGTGCGCAGGTACGCGGCGCGATCCGCATTTCTGTTGCTGCTGTTTCCCTAGTCGTCCCGCTGTATCTGGTCCGGACTGTCGGTTGCCAGCCGAAGCCGGTTCATTCCACGTGTAGAAAGGAAAAACGATGAAGACTCGCAACGTGCTCACACCGCTTTTCGCATCCGTCCTGATGACGTTCGGCGCCGCCCACGCACAAGGGGACAGCGTCGTCACGCTGCGCGTGCACCACTTTCTGCCGCCGTCGTCGAATGCCCAGGTGAAACTCATCGAGCCGTGGTGCGCAAAGATCGGCACGGAATCCGCAGGCCGGCTGAAATGCCAGATCTATCCGGCGATGCAGATGGGGGGGACGCCGGCGCAACTGTTCGACCAGGCCAAGGATGGCGTCGCCGACATCGTCTGGGCAGTTCCCGGTTACCAGGCGGGGCGCTTCCTCGTGTCCGAGGTATTCGAACTGCCGTTCATGGGTATCTCGGGTGAAAAGTCGAGCCGGGCGTTGTGGGCCTATGCAACGAAAAATGCGACTGACGAATATCGTGGCATACGGCCGCTGATGTTCCACGTCATTGCCGGAATGGCGCTGCACACGACGAAGAAGCAGATCAGGACGATGGCGGATTTCGATGGCATGAAACTGCGTGCCCCGACCCGTCTTGCCACCAGAATGGTGACCGCACTCGGCGGGACGCCGGTGCCGATGCCGATGCCCCAGGTCTCGGAGAGCCTGGCCAAGGGTGTCATCGATGGTGCAATGATGCCGTGGGAAGTGGTGCCGGCGATCAAGGCGCAGGAGATCGTGAAGTATCACAGCGAGACCGACCCGACGATGCCGCTGCTGTCGACGACGACCTTCGTGCTGGCGATGAATCCGGCGAAATACGACAGCCTGCCGGCGGAACTGAAGAAGGTCATCGACGCCAACAGCGGTGCCGACGTGTCGGCGTGGGCGGGCAAGGTTTTTGACGAGGTGACGCTGACCGGGCGCCAGTCGGGCGTGGATCACAAGAACACGTTCTATATGGTGCCTGCGGACGAAGTGAAGAAATGGCAGAAGGCCTCGGACGGGGTCGCGACGGAGTGGGTCCGTGAAGTCACCGCGAAAGGCTACGATGGGCAGAGGCTCCTCGCGGAAGCCAAGACGCTTCTCGACAACTGAGCGGCCTGTCGTGCGTGCGCAAGCCGGGCAGTAAGTAGTCGCCGAACGCAGCGCAGCGGAGGCCGTTGATCCGGACGGGCAGGGAGCCAGCTCCTTGCCCGTTTTCATGCCGGTAGCCCGCCCGCGGGTTCCGTCCACCCGCGCCACACGCGGGTACCATTCCTGATGCGGTTTTTTTCGAGGCAATCCATGAGATCCATCCTGCTGACGGTGGCGGCGGCTGTTCTTCTGACCGGCGGCTGTGCCGTCTTCACTGTCGCGGACGCGGCGGTATCGGTCGTCGCGACGACGGTGAAAGTCGGCGCCAAGATCGTCGGGGCCGGCGTCGAAGCGGTGCTTCCCGACGACGACGAGAAGGACTGACACGGCGTCGCCGGGCCACGCGACGGGTCGCCCGCGCGATCGGTCGAACACGCCGTGCAAGGCCCCGGGCGACGTGGGGAAAACAGATTGCTTCGGCCAGGGGCCGGTGCTACTTTCCGATACGCAAAGTCGGCACAGGGAATCGAAACACCCGCTGCCACGACCACCCTCGGCGCCATCGAATTGCATGGCGGCCGGCGATGCTCGTAGTTTCGACAACGAGTCACAGCACGGAGGAGAACATCGATGTGGAAATCGCTTCACATTGACCCCGCCAAGTGTACCGGCTGCCTGCAGTGCGAAATGGCATGCTCGTACGAACACACCGGCGTCATCAATCCCAGCAAGTCGCGCATCAAGGTCTTCAGCTTCGAACACGAAGGGCGCAAGGTGCCCTACACCTGCACGCAGTGCACCGAAGCGTGGTGTCTGCACTCCTGTCCGGTCGATGCGATCCGGCTCGACCTGACGACCGGCGCGAAGATGGTGTTCGAAGACACCTGTGTCGGCTGCAAGGTTTGCACGATCGCCTGTCCGTTCGGCACGATCAACTACAACCAGGACACCGGCAAGGTGCAGAAGTGCGACCTGTGCGAGGGTGATCCGGCGTGCGCGAAAGCCTGCCCGACCGCCGCGATCACATACATCGATGCCGACTGGACCGGTCTGGCCCGGATGCAGGCCTGGGCGGCGAAAGCCAACACGCCGGCCTCGGCGGCTTGAGAGGAGGGGACATCATGGGATGGAATCGCAAGGTCCTGCGGGTGAACCTCGCCGAAGGCACGTGCACTGCCGAGCCGCTGAACATGCAGTGGGCCGACGAATACCTCGGATCGCGCGGGCTGGCGACGAAATATCTCGTCTCCGAGACCGATCCGAAAGTCGATCCGCTGTCGCCGGACAACAAGATGATCATGGCGACCGGCCCCTTGACCGGCACGATGGCCTCGACCGGCGGGCGCTACACGGTGGTCACGAAAGGACCGCTGACTGGCGCGATCGCCTGTTCGAACTCGGGCGGCTTCTTCGGCGCCGAGATGAAGTTCGCCGGCTGGGACATGGTGATCTTCGAAGGCCGCTCGCCGACGCCGGTGTACCTCTTCATCGAGAACGAGCGCGCCGAACTGCGCGACGCTTCCCACCTGTGGGGCAGGAGCTGCTGGGAAACCGAGGAAACAATCCGAGCGCAGCACCAGGACCCGCTGATCCGCGTGTCGTCGATCGGCCGCGCGGGCGAGAACCAGGTGATGTTCGCGTGCATCGTCAATGACCTGCACCGCGCCGCGGGGCGTTCGGGCGTCGGGGCGGTGATGGGTTCGAAGAACCTCAAGGCGGTCGCGATCCGTGGCACGAAAGGCGTCTCGGGCATCCGCGACTTCCCCGGGTTCATCAAGGCGACGAGCGAGGCGAAGAAAGTGCTCGCCGGCAACCCGGTGACGAGCGAAGGGCTGCCGAAATTCGGCACCCAGGTGCTGATGAACGTCATCAACGAGATGGGCGCGCTGCCGACGCGCAACCACCGCGACGTGCAGTTCGAGGACGCGTCGAAGATCTCCGCCGAAGCGATGCACGAGAAGCGCCCGAGCGACGGCAAGTCGCAGCTCGTGACGAACGCCGCATGCTTCGGCTGCACGATCGCGTGCGGGCGCATCTCGGCAATCGACAAGACTCACTTCACGGTAAAGAACAACCCGAAATACTGGGGCGCCTCCGGCGGGCTCGAATACGAGGCGGCGTGGGCGCTCGGTGCGGCCAACGGCGTCGGCGACCTTGAGGCGCTGCAGTACGCGAACCTGCTGTGCAACGAGCAGGGCATGGACCCGATCTCGTTCGGCGCGACGGTCGGCGCGGCGATGGAGCTGTACGAGATGGGCGTGCTGACGCAGGAGAGAATCGGCCTCGACGCGCCGTTCGGCTCGGTCGAGGCGCTCGCGAAGCTCGCCGAGATGACCGCGACCGGCGAAGGTTTCGGCAAGGAGATCGGCCTCGGTTCGAAGCGCCTGTGCGCAAAGTACGGCCACCCCGAGCTGTCGATGAGCGTCAAGGGCCAGGAATTCCCCGCCTACGACTCGCGCGGCATCCAGGGCATGGGCCTCGCGTATGCGACGTCGAACCGCGGCGCATGCCATTTGCGCGGCTACACGGTCGCCTCCGAAGTGCTGGGTGTGCCGGTCAAGACCGACCCGCACGTCATCGAGGGCAAGGCCGAGCTCGTCAAGGCGTTCCAGGACGCGACGGCGGTGTTCGATTCGGCCGGCATCTGCGTGTTCACGTCGTTCGCGTGGACGCTCGCCGACGTGCAGCCGCAGATCGCCGCGGCCTGCGACGGCGACTGGTCGATGGAGAAGCTCGCCACGGTCGGCGAGCGCATCTGGAACATGGAGCGCCAGTTCAACAACGCCGCCGGCCTGAGCGCGAAGGACGACAACCTGCCGCCGCGGCTCACGAGCGAGCCGGCGAAGACCGGGCCCGCAAAGGGCATGGTGAATCGCCTCGCCGAGATGCTGCCCGAGTACTACGGCGTGCGCGGCTGGACGCCGGAAGGCGCGCCGACGCCTGAGACGCTGTCCCGGCTGGGGCTGTCGTGACCGCCGGATGATTCGCCCCCGGGAGGCGGCGAGGTGTCCTGCACGGATCGCCCCGCCGCCACCCGCTTGCGCGGCCGCCCGTACGGGCCGCGCCTACCCGACGCGAACGAGGACCCCCGATGAAACACGTGATACTCGGCAACGGCCCGGCGGGCGTGATTGCCGCCGAAACCCTGCGCCGCGCCGCGCCGGCCGACGACATCCTGCTCGTCGGCAGCGAAGACGCGCCGCCGTATTCGCGCATGGCGATTCCCTACCTGCTCGAAGGAAACATCGACGAGTCGGGCACGTGGCTGCGCAAGTCGCCCGGCCATTTCGACCGGCTGCGCATCCATGAGCTGCGCGGCCGCGCAGTGTCGCTCGACAGCGGCGGGCACCGCATCCTGTTCGACGACGGCCACTTCGAATCCTGGGACCGGCTGCTGATCGCGACCGGCTCGCACCCGGTGCGGCCACCGATCCCCGGCGTCGATCTGCCGGAGGTGCAGACCTGCTGGACGCTCGAGGACGCGCGCGCGATCGCCCGCTTCGCCACGCCCGGCGCGCGCGTGCTGCAGCTCGGCGCGGGCTTCATCGGCTGCATCATCATGGAAGCGCTCGCCGCGCGCGGCGTCGAACTGACGGTCGTCGAAATGGGCGACCGCATGGTGCCGCGGATGATGACGCCGCAAGCTGGCGGCATGATCCGGAAATGGGTCGAGGACCAGGGCGTGCGCGTCGTGACGAACGCCGGCGTCAGCCGTATTGACCGGCGCGCGAGCAACGACGCGCCGCTCGACGTGACGCTGTCGACCGGCGAAGTCGTCGTCGCCGATCTCGTCATCGTCGCCGCCGGCGTCGCGCCGAACATCGCGTTCCTCGAATCGACGCCGGTGCATGTCGCGAAAGGCGTGCTCGTCGACGACAGGCTCGAGACCAGCGTCCCCGGCATCTTCGCCGCCGGCGACGTCGCCGAGGCGCCGGACCTCTTCAGCGGCGCGCATCTCGTTGCCGCGATCCAGCCGAACGCGGCCGACCAGGCGCGCGTCGCCGCGCTCAACATGGCCGGGCGCGAGACGCGCCTGAAAGGCGTGCTCGCGATCAACGTGCTCGACACGCTCGGCCTGATCTCGTCGTCGTTCGGGCAATGGTGGGGCGAGGAACGCGAGCGCGGCGGGGCGGGCGTCGAACACGTCGACGAAGCGGCGTACCGCTACCTGAGCCTGCAGTTCAAGGACGATGTGCTGATCGGCGCGACCTCGATCGGGCTGACCGAGCACGTCGGCGCGCTGCGCGGCCTGATCCACGGCAGGGTGCGCCTCGGCGAGTGGAAGGAGCGGCTGTTGCATTCGCCGCTGCAGTTCGTCGATGCGTACATCGCGCGCTCGCAGCAACCGATGGCGCTGGCGCGATGATCGACGCATCACGCGCGCGCTGCGGTGCGCCCGGCGGCAGGGCGGGATGAGGGTCGCGTTCAAGCTGTTCGCGTCGCTGACGGACTACCTCCCGCCCGGGCGGGACGGCAACCGCATCGAACTCGACGTCGAGGAAGGCACGACCGTCTCGGAGCTGATCACGCGTTTCCGGGTGCCCGAACGCAGCGCGCACCTCGTGCTCGTCAACGGCCACTTCGTGCCACCGGCTGCGCGCGCGACGCGCCGCCTCGGCGACGGCGACGAGCTCGCGGTGTGGCCGCCGATCGCCGGCGGTTGAGCGCGGGGCGAACGGACTTGGGACTCGCGCCGATCGCGGATGAGTTCGAGCGCGAAGTCACCGCGTCGCCGCAGCAATTCGAGCGCGAATTGCGCAAGGCCTGGCCCGCGGGCGTCGAGACGCTCGCCCCCGGGCGATTCCGCGTGCGGGAAGGTCAAACGCAGCTCGACATCGAAACCGAATCGCGCGGCATGCGCCGGCTCGGCCTGTTGGAGCTGCCGGTGGTCGTCGTGCGCTATCGCTTCGCCGGCGGCGATCCGGCGACGCGCCGCGCGTTGCTCGCCGCGCTCGATCGTGCGATGCAGCGCGGCGGCGGCTGAGCGACGCGGCTTGGCGACGGCGCTTCAGACGAGCGCGAGCGCGGCAATGACGACGAGGAGCGCGACGCCGGCGCCCGGGCTGCTCCGAAGCTGCCGCTTCCGCAACCTCGAGCCAGTCGCGCCGTCGGGGGGCATCGATGCGAACGGGCGGGCGGCCTTCACGCGTCCGCTTCCCGACGCCCTCCTTTCCGGGAGCGCCGCCGAGACATCACGCGCCAGCGCCATATCACGCTGATGCCGAAATAGGTCGTCAAGGCCGCCATCGTCGCCATCACCGTCAGGCCGACGAGCAGCGGTTTCCCGAGATCGATGACGCGCCGCCATGCGCCTGGGTTCGAATAGCCATTCAGCTGCCTGCCGGGGGTGGATTGTTGAATCGGATCCGGTCCGGGGCGGTCGTGCCGCCGGTCATGACGAAGGTCATCGCCTCTTCCATCGTCCAGTCCGTCTGCACGACGTCGACGAGGGGGACGATTTCTATATAGCCCGAAGTCGGGTTCGGCGCCGTCGGCACGTAGACCGCCGCGAGTTCCGCGCCGCTCGCCTCGTCCCGCATCACCTTCGTCACGAAGCCTATCGTCTTCATCTCGGGTGTCGGAAAGCTGATCAGGACGACGCGCTGACCCTTGACCGGCGGCTTCTGCAGGGTTTGCAGGAAGCGCTTCGTGCCGCCGTAGATCGTCTGCACGAGCGGCAGGCGCGCGAGCATCGCTTCGGCGGCGTCGAGCAGTTTGCGTCCGAGCACGAGCGAGGCCATCACGCCGATCGCATACAGGCTCGCGAGCGTCAGCAGCACTGCGACGAGTTTCTGGAAGTCGGAGTCGAGGAGCCACGCCGCGAGGGTGTCCGACATCGGCTCGACGAGCCGCGCCGACGCCCGCAGCAGTGGCGTCCCCATCGCGGCGAGGATGCCGAGGAGGAAGTCGAACACGAGCCAGGTGACCCACAGCGGCGCGACGGTGAAGAAACCGATCAGCACGCGCCGGCCGAAATGACGGCTCGCGCGCCCCGGCTGCGGAAAAGCCGAATCCTCCGTGGTCATTGCGTCGCGCCAGGCGCGGTCGGGTCGCCCCCGGACTGCGGCATCAGTCTGATCGCGGCCGCCGCGCGGCGGTGACTGTCGATCGTTGTCGAGTGAATCTGCCCTGTCCTCCCCACTTTGCGTGCCGCCCGAGCGGCGCCCCGGACACTACGCGTGCCGCCGACGGCCGGTGCGGTTCGTCGTTGCGAGCTTCGATATTGTATTGCCGCCCGCGTTCCGATTGCTTTACGAAGGAAGATATTCGTCGCGGTCCCTCGTCGCGGTCCCACAAGAAAGGGCCGGACGCTGTCGAAACGCCGCCGTTCCGCTATCCTCCCGCCGATGTCCCTGTTCGCCGCCACCTTCTCCGAAGCATTTTCGCTGCTCGCCACGTTCGACGACCGAATTGCGGAGATCGTCGTGCTGTCGCTGCGCGTCAGTGGCAGCGCGGTGCTGATCGGCCTGCTGCTCGGGTTGCCGCTGGGAGCGTGCCTCGCGATTGGCAATTTCCCCGGCAAGCACACGCTGTCGGTGCTGATGAACGGGCTGATGGGGGCGCCGTCGGTCGTCGTCGGCGTCGTCGTCTATCTGCTGCTGTCGCGGTCGGGCCCGCTCGGCGATTATGGCCTCCTGTATACGCCGGCCGCGATGGTGTTCGCGCAAAGCCTGCTGGTCATCCCGCTGATGGCGGCGATCACGCGCCAGGTCATCGAGGACGCCTGGCAGCGCTATGCCGAGGAGCTGCGGGTGATGCGGTTCTCGTGGTGGCAGAGCGTCACGACGCTGCTGTACGACTGCCGCCACTCGCTGGTCGTCGCGGTGCTGGCGGGGCTGGGACGGGCGATGAGCGAAGTCGGCGCGGTGATGATCGTCGGCGGCAACATCGACCGCGCGACGCGGGTGATGACGACGACGATCGCGCTCGAGACGAGTAAGGGCGACCTGCCGCTCGCGATCGCGCTCGGCGTCGTGCTGGTCGTCGTGATCCTGGCGCTCAACGCGTTCGCGTTCGCGATGCGCGGCTGGGCGATGCGGCGGTACGGATGAGCGCAATGTTTCCGCTGCGGATCCGCGACCTGCGTTTCCAGCCGAACGGCCGGGCAGTGCTCGACGGCGTCGATCTGGAACTCGCCGGCGATGGCATCACGCTGGTGCTCGGGCCGAACGGCGCGGGAAAAAGCGTGCTGCTGCGCACGCTGTGCGGCCTGATCGAGCCGAGTGGCGGGACGATCGACTGGGGCGGGACGGTGCCGCCGAAGTTCGGCGTGACGATGGTATTCCAGCACCCGATGATGCTGCGCGCATCGGTGCTCGAAAACGTCGCGCTCGCGCTGAAGCCGCATGGCATCGGGCGCGGCGAACGCCATCGCCGCGCCGCGGCGGTGCTCGCGCGCGTCGGGCTCGGGGGGCGCGAGGCCGACAGCGCGCGCTATCTGTCGGGCGGCGAGAAGCAGCGACTCGCGCTCGCCCGCGCGTGGGTCACCGCGCCGCGCCTGCTGCTGCTCGACGAACCGACTGCGAGCCTCGACCCATCGGCGACGGCCGAAGTCGAGCGCATCGTGCGCGAGATCCGCACCGACGGTACCCGCATCCTGATGGTGACCCACAATCTCGGCCAGGCGACGCGCCTCGGCGACGATGTCGTGTTCATGAGCGCCGGGCGGGTGCGCGAGCACGCGCCGGTGCGGCGATTCTTTGCGAAGCCGGCGTCCCAGGAGGCGCGCCTGTTCATCCAGGGCGAATTGCCGTGGCGGATGAATTTCTGAACTGCGCGGCGCGGCAGGGGCGTTCCCTCGCGGGTGCGGTCGCTCAGGCGCTGACGCGCGGCACTGCGCGGGTCCAGTATGGCGTCGGCCCGAGCCGCTCCGCAAGGTAATCGACCAGCACGCGCACACGATGCGGTACGTAGCGGCTGCCGGGGAAGACTGCATAGATCTGCAGCTCGGTGGCCGAATACTCCGCCAGCACTTCCTCGAGCAGGCCCGCCTGCACCGCTTGCGCGCTGATGAAAGTCGGCTGGTTGGTGATGCCGAGGCCGCGGATCGCCGCTTCGAGCAGCGCGTCGCCGTTGTTCATCTGCAGGCGTCCCTTGATCGGAACCGTGCGGTATTCGCCGTCGATGCGGAAACTCCAGCCGGATGACGGCGCGAGCGTGTAGCTCAGGCAGTGGTGCCCGAGCAGCTCGTCCGGGTGCTGCGGGCGACCGTGGCGGTCGAGGTACGCAGGCGCGGCGACGACGGTGAGTTCGCTGGTGCTCAGGCGGCGGATGACGAGCGTCGGGTCGATCTGCTGCGAGATGCGCACCGTGAAGTCCAGCCCGCCTTCGATGAGGTTGACGCGCTGGTCGGTGAATTCGAGGTCGACAGTGACTTCGGGGTAGGTCGTGATGAAGTCGGAGATCAGTGGCACGAGGTGGCGGATGCCGAAGCTCATCGGCACGCTGATGCGGATCGGCCCGCGCGGCGCGCGCTTCTCGCCGGCGAGATCGCCTTCGGCCGCCTCGACCATCGCCAGGATTTCGCGGCATTTTTCCAGGTACGCCGCGCCGGACGACGTGAGGCTCAGGCGCCGGGTGCTGCGGGCGAGGAGCTTCGTGCCGAGGTGCGCTTCGAGCCCCGCGATCTGCCGCGTGATTGCCGAGCGTGCGACGTTGAGGTGATCCGCGACGGCGGTGAAACTGCCCGCCTCGGCAACCCGAACGAAGACTTCCATTGCCTGCAGACGGTCCATTGTTTTTCTGATCGCAACAAAGAATTTGAAAATAGCGCCTGTTTCGATACTAATCAATCGCCTAAAGTATGCCGCTTGAAACTCACGACATGAGAGGAGGGCAGGGTGATTCTGGTGACGGGGGCGAGCGGGCAGTTGGGGCGGCGTATCGTCCAGTGGCTCTCGGTCCGGCTTCCCGAAGGGGGCGCCGGACAACTCGCCGTCAGCGTGCGGGACCCGGAACGCGTCGCCGACTTTGCGGCGCGCGGCATCGAGGTGCGGCACGGGAATTTCGACCGCCGTGAAACCCTGTCTGCAGCGTTTGCCGGCGTCGAGCGCCTGGTGCTGGTGTCGACCGACGGGCCGGAGGATGTGGGCATCGCCCGCCATCGCAACGCCATCGAAGCCGCCATGGCGGCCGGGGTGCGGCGCGTCTGCTACACGAGCTTCCTCGACGCGGACGCGAAATCGCCGTCGGCCTTCGCCCGGGTGCATGCCGCGGCCGAAGCCGACCTGGCCGCATCCGGCCTCGCCTGCACCGTGCTGCGCAACGGCCTTTATGGCGATTTCCTGCCGATGAAATTTGCCGCCGCGTTGCGGACCGGTGTGCTGCGGCTCCCGGCGGGGGACGGCAAGGTGAGCTACTTGTCACGCAACGAACTGGCCGAGGCGATCGCCGCAGCGGCCGTCGCGCCGCGGCTGGAGAAGCAGACGTATGAACTGACCGGGCAGACCGCCCATGATTACCGCGACCTCGTCGCCCGAGTCGCTGCCGCGGTCGGCAAGACGCTGCGCTACGAAGCGGTGCCCACGGGGGCCGCTGTCGAGGCGTTCGAAGCCGGGGACGTGCCGGCGGCGACTGCCCGTACGCTCGCGACGCTGTACGTCTCGATCGCCGGGAACCGCCTTGCCCGCACGACCACTGACTTCGCCGCACTCGTCGGCCACCCGCCGAAATCGGTCGATTGCCTCGTCGCCGAATTCTTTCGCGCGCCCCGCCCGTAGGCGCGCACCGCATAGCACGCAAAAGGAAAAAACCCGATGCCCCCCCGACCCCATTACACCGTACCCGCCCGATGGGCCCACTGGCTGATGGCCGCGCTGATGCTCGCGGCGTTCCCGCTCGGCGTCTATATGCACGACCTGCCTCTGTCGCCCTTCAAGCTGCAGCTCATTTCGTATCACAAGTGGCTCGGCGTGGCGGTGCTGCTGCTGATCCTGCCGCGCCTCGTCGTGCGCCTCGCGCACACGCCGCCCGCGCCCTTGCCGGCGCCCACGTGGCAGCAGAAAACCGCCCGCGCGACGCACCTGCTGCTGTATGCGCTGATGATCGCGGTGCCGGTGACGGGCTGGCTGATGAGTTCGGCGAAAGGTTTTCCGGTCGTTTTCCTTGGCGTGCTGCCGTTGCCCGATCTCGTCGGCAAGAACAAGGAACTGGGCGAGCTGTTCGTGGCGGCCCACGAATTCCTCAACTACGTGCTGCTGGCGCTGGTCGGGCTGCACATCGCCGCCGCGCTCAAGCACCATTTCATCGACCGGGACAGAACCCTGTGCCGCATGCTGCCGGTACTCGAACGGGTCCGCTAAGGAAAATCAAAATGAACGCATCAATGTCATTCAACGCCGCACTGCTCGCCGTCGCGCTGCCGCTCGCCACCGGCGCAGCCCTTGCCGCCGGTCCGGACCCGGTGTTCAGCCAGGTCCAGGCGGACAAGAGCCGGGTCGATTTCGTCTTCAAGCAGATGAACGTGCCGATCGAAGGGCATTTCGGCAAGGTCAGGACGGACCTCGTGTTCGATGCCGCGGCGCCGGCAAAGTCGAGCGTCCGGCTCGAACTCGACCTCGCGAGCATCGACGCCGGTTCGTCCGAAGCCAACTCCGAAGTGCTCGGCAAGCCGTGGTTCAACGTCAAGGACAACCCGACCGCGACCTTCGTGTCCACCGCGGTCAGGCCGCTCGGCGGCAACCGTTATGAAGTCGTCGGTAATCTCAGCCTGAAAGGCAGGACGCAGCTGCTGACGGCCCCTGTCACCGTCACCCGGCAGGGCGATACGGCAACGTTCGACGGCGGATTCACGCTCAAGCGCCTCGAATTCGCCATCGGCGACGGCATGTGGGCCGACACGTCGGTCGTCGCCAATGACGTCGATGTCCGTTTCCATGCGGTCGCCCGCAGCGCCGGCGTGAAGTAACGCCGTAGGCGCCCCGTCTTTCTTACCTACTCAACGCAAAAAAGGAAATCAACGATGAACAAGCTCGTCCGTCTCGCCGTCGCCACCACGTTCGCCGCCGCTGTCGCCGCCCCGGCGCTGGCCGCTCCCGAAACCTTCAGCATCGATAATTCCCACACGTTCCCGCGCTTCGAGTACAGCCACTTCAGCTACTCGACGCAGCAGAGTCGCTTCAACAAGACCTCCGGCACGATCGTGCTGGACCGCGCCGCGAAGACCGGTTCGGTCGAGGTGACGATCGATGCGAAGTCGGTCGACACTGGTTCCGAGCTTTTCGACGCCCATATCCAGGCCGAGAAGTTCTTCCACACCGAGAAATACCCGACGATCACGTTCAAGTCGACCGGCGTAAAATTCGACGGCGACAAGCTCGCGTCGGTCGATGGCGACCTGACGATCAAGGGCGTGACGAAGCCGGTGACGCTCGCGGTCAGCTCGTTCCACTGCATGCCGCATCCGATGCTGAAAAAGCTCGGCTGCGGCGCGAACGCGACGACGATGATCAAGCGCTCGGAATTCGGCGCCGGTGCCAACGCGCCGTATGTCAGCGATGAAGTGAAGCTGGTGATTGCGGTCGAAGCAGTGCAGAACTAGCTGAATTTATTGGAGAAACTTGTGCATCTGAATTCTGGAGCCTCGTGCTCGCCTGCGCTGCCGGGGCAATCGGCAGCCGCTGCAGGGGCACCGCCGTCGTGAGCGGCAACGCATCGATCGTCTGGAGCGAGGACGGGGAGGTGCGCTCGGCGCGGTGGCGTTCGGAGAGCGCCGCGCCGGTGCCGAAACGCGTCGTCGTCGCCGACGACCGCATGAGCGCCGACGCGGCGTACCGGCTCGCGTGCGAGGGGACCGCGATCTTGTGGCGCGGGGACTTCCAGAATGCGCGCCAACTGCTGCAGGCGATGGCGCGCCGCACCGAGCGCCGCGGCGGGCGGCCGGGCAAGCCGGGCAAGGCCGCCGCCGGGGCCGAGGTGTCCGCGACCGACGCGTTCCATCTGCATCGCCAGGCCCAGGCGCAGCGGGCGCGCACGCTCGGCATGCTGCTGCTGCCGTTCGATGCCGACTACGCCATTCCGCTGCGCCGTGCACCCGACGTCCGGCAGGCGTGTGCCGAAGCCTACGGGCCGCCGGGCGAGCCTTTCGTCGCGTCGCTGCGCGAGCTGCTCGGCCTGATCGGCGCCCACGAATGGCGCAAGAAAGGTGTGTCGATTGCGGCGCTCGGCGAGCGTATCCACCCGCATTACGGCGTGTTTTCGCCGCTGCGCGGGGAATACGTCGCGCTGGTCGCGCAGGCGCCGCTGCCGGCGGGCGCCGAAGCACTCGCCTTCGACATCGGCACCGGCAGCGGCGTGCTCGCGGCGGTGCTCGCGCGCCGCGGGGTCGGCCGTGTCGTCGCGACCGACCAGGACCCGCGCGCCCTCGCGTGCGCCGCGGAGAATCTCGCCCGGCTCGGCCTCGCCGCGCAGGTCGAGGTCGTCCACGCCGATCTCTTTCCCGAAGGCCGCGCGCCGCTCGTCGTCTGCAACCCGCCGTGGGTGCCGGCGCGGCCGAGCTCGCCCGTCGAGCACGCCGTGTACGATCCCGACAGCCGCATGTTGCGCGGCTTCCTCGGCGGGCTCTCCGGGCATCTGGCCCCGGGCGGGGAGGGCTGGCTGATCCTGTCGGATTTCGCCGAGCATCTCGGGCTGCGCTCGCGGGCCGAACTGTTGGCGCTGATCGACGAAGCGGGGCTGAAAGTCGTCGCACGCCTCGACGCCCGCCCGCAGCATCCGCGCGCCGCTGACGCGTCCGATGCGCTGCACCGGGCGCGCGCAGCGGAAGTGACATCGCTGTGGCGACTCGCAGCGCGTTGACGCCCGGCGATTGATTTCCGCCGGGGGCAGGCCCGTCGGGCACGTTTCGCGCCTGTCCGCTGTCCGGTTTCTCTCCCAGCCGGAATGCCGTTCCTGATCGCGTGGCCGTTGGGGGGCGCCTCCCGGGAACACGGATTGCCGCGTCAACGGGCGACTATGGACTCCACCCGACCGATGATGTCATCGGTCGTCCGGGTCCGGTCGAAGATCATCCAACGACGAGGAGCGACGAGATGAACTGGGATCGTATCGAAGGCAACTGGAAGCAGTTCAAGGGTAACGTCAAGCAGCAGTGGGGCAAGCTCACCGACGATCAGCTCGATGTGATCGCGGGCAGGCGCGACGAACTGGCCGGCCGCATCCAGGAGTCCTACGGGATATCGAAGGACGAGGCGGAGAAGCAGATCGCCGACTGGGAAGTCCGGCAAAAGGATTGATGCCCCTCCCGCCGCTCACGGCGCGGGCGATCGGTGTGTCCGTGGTGGCGGAGCAAAAAAAAAGGCCCCTCGCGGGGCCTGGTTGTGGCGTCTTCGGCAATCGTCTAGGCGGATTTCTTTCCATACGGGCGCGCTTCAGTTGCTTGCGAGGCTGCTTCGGTCGCCGCTGTGAGGTTGTCAGCGGTCAGCGACGAAAACCGGCGCATGCCGGTGTTGAAGGCTTCGAAGGCGGAATTCCAGTCACCGAACGGGCTGCTGCGGCCCGCGAACTGCGGAATCATCGTATTGACGGCTTCCTGCTGGGTCTTGGCGAGGATGTCGCAGGCCTTGCGTGTGTAATTCTGGGCGTTTTCCAGCAGCGGCTGGAAGACCCTCAACTGGACGTCCTGAGGATTCTTCGCACGAGCCATTTCCTGCATGGCCGATGTGCCGATTTCCATGGCTTCGTGCATGGTGCTCATGTTCAATTCTGCCAAGCGCTGGGCGCTGCTCAGATAAAGGGTCGAAATCGTCTGGACCGCCTGAACGACGTTGGCGCCGATTGCGTCATGCTCGTGCTTCGTGGGCATCGTGTAATCCCTCCGGATTCTCGTTGTCGGACGTCGGAGCCTTGCCGACTTCTTCTTGCGTCACCGTTTGTCGCCCCGTGGAGTACGTGGCGGCGAAGAGACTCAGTTTCCTCCGTTGGCGGCCAGAAGCAATCCCTCAATCACTACCGGATGTTTCGAGCGGCGCGATCCGGCGCAAAATGGTTCAGCGCACCCCGAAAAGCCCGATGAGGCCGATGATGATCAGATAGAGCGCGACGATGTAGTTCAGCAGCCGCGGCATGATCAGGATCAGGATGCCGGCGATCAGCGATACCAGCGGGCCGGTGCTCAGGTGCAGGTCCATCTCCAGGCTCCTTGCGCGAGGTTCAAATATAGTAAAAATCCATCGTTTATTTGAGTGCCTTCCCTGCTGTCAAAATAATGATAGTTGTGGCCAACCCCCATGCCGGCCTCCGCAGCGATGTGCGCCATGGTGGCGGCATGGAGTCCTTCACGTTCGAAGCACTTACGCGCGGCACTGATCACCTGCTCGCGGCGGACTGCACTCCGCTCGACGACGGTCGTCTGTGGGGTCACGTTAGTCATCGCGCATGATCAGATTTGAGCCGTGCCGAGCAATCGCTCAAGTGCGGTGCGGGTCTTGGTCAGCGCCTCCCGAAAGCTGTCCACCTTGCTGCGCAGCCTTACGGTGGGCGCAATGATGGTGATCGCATAGGCGCCGCGATACGTGCCGATCGAGGCCGAAACTGCGCTCACGCCTTCCGTGTGCTCCTCATCATCGTAGGCGAAGCCGCTGCAACGGATCTCTTCGAGTTCGGCGAGCAAGGTGGCGAGGCCCTTGCTGCGGTCGGTGCGCGGCGGCAGGTCTTCCCCCAGCCAGGTCTTCACTTCGTCGGGCGTCATGCGGGCGAGCAGCGCCTTGCCGTCGGCGGTCAGGTGCAACGGTGCGGTCAGGCCCACCTGGGGGACGATGCGCAGCACCTGTTCGCCGACGAAGACCTCGAGCAGCTGCGTCTGGCGGCCGTTGATGCGGGACAGGCAGACCGTCTCCTGCAGCGCCTGTGACAGGCGCTCGAGGTGCGGGCGGGCGACCGGCACGATGTCGGCTTCGGTCTGGTAGATCAACTGTCCGAGCGCCGGGCCCAGCCGGAAACCGCCCGCTGCGCCGGCCGGTTCGGCGAGGTTCTCGGCGACCAGCGCGGTGACGATGCGCTGCACCGTCGACCGTGGCAGACCCACCTCGGCCGCGATCCCCGCCAAGCTGACCCCGTGAGGGTGGGCGCTGAGCGCACGCATGATCCGGCTGGTGCGGGCGATGACCTGGATCCCGCCCTGCTGACGATCGTCGGCGTCCTCGCCGGGTTCTGCGCTCTCCTGCTTGCGTTCATCCATCCGTGCAATCCGTGGGTTTGTGTGTGCTGGGACGAAACTTTAACCCGCCCGTAGCGGGCAGGCCGCTTACTTGACCGATCGTTTAAGTGATAAACTGTATCATGAAGCAATACACACGACCATCTAGCCGTTCATCGCGCTCAGCGGATGCCCGACCTTCAGGAGAGCCTCGTCAAATGAATCTGCCTCAGTCCCTTTTTCTGCGGATCGCGCCGATCGCGCTCGCAACGCTGCTCGCCGCCTGCGGCCAGGCGCCCCAGGCCGCACCGCCGGCTGGCCCGATTCAGGTCGGCACCTACACCGTGCAGGCGCAGGCACTGCCCCTGACCACCGAACTGCCGGGCCGCACCAACGCCTACCGCATCGCCGAAGTGCGCCCGCAGGTGAGCGGCATCCTGCAGCAGCGCCTGTTCGAGGAAGGGGCGACGGTGAAGGTCGGGCAGCCGCTGTATCAGATCGATGCGGCGACCTACAGCGCGCGGCTGAAGAAGACCGAGGCCAACCTGCGCGCGGCCGAAAGCCTCGCCAAGCGTTACCAGGGCCTGCGCGCGAGCAACGCGATCAGCCAGCAGCAGTACGACGACGCGATGGCGGCCTGGCAACAGGCCGAGGCTGACGTGGACATGGCCCGCATCGACCTGGTGTACACCAAGGTGCTGGCGCCGATCTCGGGCCGCGTCGGGCGCTCGCTGGTGACCGAAGGCGGGCTGGTGTCGAACGGGCAGCCGCAGGCGCTCGCCACCATCCAGCAGATCGACCCGATCCATGTGGATCTCACCCAGTCGAGCACCGAGATCCTGCGCCTGCAGCGCGCGGTGGCCGAAGGCGGGCAGGCGATGGAAAAGGCCGATGCGACCAAGGTGAAGCTCAAGCTCGAGGACGGCAGCGTCTATGCGCGCGAAGGCACGCTGAAATTTTCCGAAGTGAGCGTCGATGAGGGCACCGGCTCGGTGGTGCTGCGCGCGAGCTTCCCCAACCCGGACGGCAAGCTGCTGCCCGGCATGTTCGTGCATGCCCAATTGCAGACCGGCCTGCGCCCCGACGCCATTCTGGTGCCGCAGCAGGCGGTGAGCCGCGACCCGAGCGGGCAGGCGGTGGTGTGGGTGGTCGGCGCAGAGGGCATCGCCAATCCGCGCCCGGTGCAGACCCTGCGCACCGTCGGCAACACCTGGCTGGTGGGCGAGGGCCTGCAGGCGGGTGAGCGGGTCGTCACCGAAGGGCTGCAGCGCCTGCGTCCGGGGATGCAGGTCGAGGCCCTGCCGGCGGGCAACGTGAATGTCGTGACCCAGTACGGCGCCGCCGGCGGCGAAGGCTGAGGAGCGCAGCCATGTCCCGATTCTTCATCGACCGCCCGATCTTCGCCTGGGTGCTGGCCATCGTCGTGATGCTCGCCGGCACCCTGTCCATCCTCAAGCTGCCGATCAACCAGTATCCCAACGTCGCCCCGCCGGCGGTGTCGATCAGCGTCGTGTATCCGGGCGCCTCGGCGCAGACCGTGCAGGACACCGTGGTGCAGGTCATCGAGCAGCAGTTGAACGGCCTCGACGGCCTGCGCTACCTCTCGTCGGCGAGCAATTCCGACGGCAGCATGGAGATCATCGTCACCTTCGAGCAGGGCACCGACCCCGACATCGCCCAGGTGCAGGTGCAGAACAAGCTGCAGCTGGCCACCCCGATGCTGCCGCAGGAGGTCCAGCAGCAGGGCATCCGGGTCGCCAAGTACCAGATGAACTTCATGCTGGTGGTTGGCCTGGTGTCGGAAGACGGCTCGATGAGCTACTTCGACCTCTCCGACTACATCGTCTCCCACCTCCAGGATCCGATCTCGCGCACCCAGGGCGTGGGCGACTTCATGGTGTTCGGCGCGCCCAACGCGATGCGCATCTGGCTCGACCCGGCCAAGCTCAACAGCTACCAGCTCACCCCCTCGGACATCCTCGCCGCGGTGCGCGCGCAGAACGTGCAGGTGTCCGCCGGCCAGCTCGGCGGCCTGCCCACCCGCGACAACGTGCAGCTCACCGCCACCGTGCTCGGCAAGACGCGCATGACCACGCCGGCGGAGTTCGAGAACATCCTGCTCAAGGTTGAGAAGAACGGCGCCCAGGTGCGCTTGAAGGACGTCGCCGAGGTCGGCCTCGGCGCGCAGAACTTCTCGATCTCCGGCAACTACAACGGCAAGCCGGCCTCGGGCATGGCGCTGCGCCTGGCGACCGGCGCCAACGTGCTGGAGACGATCGACAACGTGCGCGCGACCCTGGCCACGCTCGAGCCCTACTTCCCCGCCGGCATGAAGGCGGTCTATCCCTACGACACCTCGCCGGTGGTGACGGCCTCGATCGAATCCGTAGTGAAAACCCTGATCGAAGCGATCGTGCTCGTCTTCCTGGTCATGTACCTCTTCCTGCAGAACTTCCGCGCCACACTGGTGCCGACACTGGCCGTGCCGGTGGTGCTGCTGGGCACTTTCGCCGTGCTGCTTGCGGCCGGATTCACGATCAACATCCTCACCATGTTCGCGATGGTGCTGGCGATTGGCCTGCTGGTGGACGATGCGATCGTGGTCGTCGAGAACGTCGAACGCATCATGCATGAAGAGGGTCTGTCGGCGAAGGAGGCCACGAAGAAGTCGATGGACCAGATTACCGGCGCGCTGATCGGCATCGGCCTGGTGATCTCGGCGGTGTTCGTGCCGATGGCGTTCCTCGGCGGCTCGACCGGCGTCATCTACCGCCAGTTCTCGATCACCATCGCGACCGCGATGACGCTGTCGGTGCTGGTGGCGATCATGTTCACCCCGGCACTGTGCGCCACCATCCTGCGCCGGACGGATGTAGATCATTCCGAGCAGAACCGCTTCTTCCGCTGGTTCAACCGACGCTTCAATGCCAGTTCGGAAAGCTATGGGCGTGGCGTCGCCGGGATTCTCAAGCGCAAGAAGCGCTTCCTGGTGCTTTACGGGGTGCTGCTGCTGGTGCTGGGCGCGCTCTTCATGCGACTGCCGACCGCCTTCCTGCCTGACGAAGACCAGGGACTCCTGCTCGTCCAGGTGCAGTTGCCGCCCAACGCCAGCGTGCAGCGCACCCAGGCGGTGCTCGCCGAGGTGCGCGACTACCTGTTGCAGGACGAAGCCGAGCACGTGGCCTCGGTGCTGACGGTGGACGGCTTCAACTTCGCCGGCCGCGGGCAGAACTCGGGCATCGCCTTCGTCGAGTTGAAACCCTTTGCTGAACGCACCAGCCCCGCTTCCGCGGTGCAGGCCCTGGCCGGGCGCGCTTTCGGCCGCTTCATGGCGATCAAGGACGCCACGGTGATCCCGATCGTGCCGCCCTCCATCCTGGAGCTCGGCAACGCCACTGGTTTCGACCTCTACCTGCAGGACAAGGCCGGCGTCGGGCATGAAGCGCTGATGGCGGCGCGCAACCAGCTGCTCGGCATGGCGTCGCAGGACCCCGGCCTGCGCCTGGTGCGCCCGAACGGCCTGTCCGACGAGCCGCAGTATCAAGTCGTCATCGACGACGAGAAGGCGCGCGCGCAGCAGGTGAGCCTGGCAGCGATCAACGAAACCCTGTCGGTGGCCTGGGGCTCGGCCTATGTGAACGACTTCGTCGATCGCGGCCGGGTCAAGAAGGTGTTCGTGCAGGGCGCGGTCGATGCGCGCATCGCCCCGGAAGACTTCGACAAGTGGTACGTGCGCAACGCCGAGGGCAAGATGGTGCCGTTCTCGGCCTTCGCCAGCGGGCACTGGACCTACGGTTCGCCCAAGCTCGAGCGCTATAACGGCCTGCCGGCGGTGCAGATTCTCGGCCAGGCGGCGCCCGGCTCCAGCAGCGGCGACGCGATGGCGACGGTGGAGCGTCTGGCCCAGCAGTTGCCGCCGGGAGTCGACCTCGCCTTCACCGGCTTGTCCTTTGAAGAGCGCCTGGCGGGCGCGCAGAGCAGTTTCACGCTGGTGCTGTCGCTGGTGGTGGTGTTCCTGTGTCTGGCGGCGCTGTACGAGAGCTGGTCGATTCCGTTCTCGGTGATCCTGGTCGTGCCGGTGGGCATCCTCGGTGCGGTGATGGCCACGCTCGGGCGCGGGCTGTCGAACGACGTGTTCTTCCAGATCGGCATGATCACGACGATGGGCCTGGCGGCGAAGAACGCGATCCTGATCGTCGAGTTCGCCCGCGAACTGCACGAGAAGGAAGGCCGCCGCCTGTTCGATGCCGCGGTGCTGGCGGCGCGCATGCGGCTGCGCCCGATCATCATGACTTCGCTGGCCTTCGTCATGGGCGTGATCCCGCTCGCGATCGCCACCGGCGCCAGCAGCGGCAGCCAGCACTCGATCGGCACCAGCGTGGTCGGCGGCACCCTCGCCGGCACCTTCCTGGCGATCTTCTTCGTGCCGCTGTTCTTCTATGTGGTGGCCAGTGCGTTCAAGAAGAAAACCCCCACCGAAGCGGTGGCTGTTCCCCAAGCGGTGGAGGTGAAGTGATGTCGATCAATACCTTGAAAAAACTGGCTTCCGCGCTTGCTCTGGGCAGCGCGCTGGGCGCGTGCTCGATGATGCCCGCCTACGAGCGACCTGCGGCACCAACCCCGAGCGCTTGGCCAAGCGGCGAGGCCTATGGCGGAGGCACGACCGTCGCAGCCGCCTCGGACCCCGGTGCGCACGGCCTGGGCTGGGAGGCCTTCTTCCGCGCGCCCGAACTGCAGGCGCTGATCCGTACCGCGCTCGACAACAACCGTGATCTGCGCGCCGCAGCCCTTCGGGTCGAGGCCTATCGCGCGCAGTACCGCATCCAGCGCGCCGATCGCGTGCCATCGGTGAATGCCGACGGCAGCGCCACGCGTCAGCGCCTGCCGGCCGATCTGTCAATGGCGCCGGAGGCGACGACGAGCGGCCAATACTCGGTCGGCTTGGGCATCGCCGCCTACGAGCTGGATTTCTTCGGCCGCATCCGTAGCCTAGCAGCGTGTCGGACTATCCCCCTGTAAAATGCCGCGTCGCCCCTGGAACCCGAGAGCATGAGCCGCTTCCGCCCGATCGACCGCCAAACGGACTACCTGCTACCACCGTCGGTGCAGGACTGGCTGCCCGAATCGCACTTGGCGCGCTACGTGGTCGATGTGGTGGAAGGGCTGGACCTGTCGGCATTGGAGCGCGCCTACGCGGGCCGCGGTAGCGATGCCTACCACCCGGCGCTGCTGCTGTCGCTGCTGATCTACGGCTACGCGACGGGAACCCATTCGAGCCGCAAGATCGAGCGGGCCACGTACGACTCGCTGGCCTTCCGCTTCATCGCGTGCGACCAGCATCCGGACCACGACACGCTGGCGACGTTCCGCCGCCGTTTCGGCGATCAGTTCGCCGATGCCTTCGTGCAGGTGCTGCAAGTCGCCCGCGAGAACCAGCTCTCGCGCTTTGGCACCGTGAGCCTGGACGGTACCAAGATCCACGCCAACGCCAGCCGACACAGCGCGCTCTCGTATGGGCACGCCGAGAAGATCGAGGCCCAGCTCAAGGCCGAAGTGCAGGAGATGCTCGCGCTGGCCGAAGCGGCCGATCGGAGCTGCGTGCCCGAGGGCGTGGATCTGCCCGCGGAGATCCAGCGCCGAGAAGACCGGCTGGCCGCCATCGCGGCCGCCAAGGCCAAGATCGAAGCGCGCGCCAAGGAGCGCTTCGAGCGTGAACAGGCCGAGTTTGATGCCAAGCTGGCCAAGCGTCAGGCCAAGGCGGCGGCCACCGGCAAGAAGCCCGGCGGCAAGCCGCCGACCCCGCCTGCCCCCGGTCCGCGCGCGGACGACCAGCTCAATCTGACCGACGAAGACTCGCGCATCATGAAAGTGACCAGCGGCGGCTTCGAGCAGTGCTACAACGCGCAGGCGCTGGTCGATACGGAGTCGATGCTGGTGATGGTGCCCCACCTCACCCAGGCGGGCAACGACAAGGAGCAGGTCGAGCCGATGCTGGCCCGCATCGCGGCCCTGCCCGAAGGGCTCAATCAGCCCGACCAACTGCTGGCCGACACCGGTTTCTTCAGCGAGCGCAACGTCCAGGGCTGCCAGGCCGCCGGGATCGAACCGCTGATCGCGGTCGGGCGCGACGAGCACCATCCGGATTGGCGCCGCCGCTTCGAAGAGCCCGCCCCGCTCGAGCAGCCCGCCAGCCCCGTCGAACAGATGAAGCACGCCCTCAAGACCCGGGCCGGCCGCGCCGCCTACGCGCTCCGGAAACAGACCGTGGAACCGGTGTTCGGCATCATCAAGTCGGTGATGGGATTTCGCCAGTTCCTGCTGCGCGGGCTCGACAACGTGCGCGCCGAGTGGACCCTGGTGTGCTTGGCGTGGAACTTGAAGCGCATGGCCGTATTGCGTCCGCAGTGAGAAAAAAGGACAGGGGCATTGCGATTTCGGACAGGAAACCGCTGATTGGAACCTGAAATGCCGACCGTTTCTCACATTGTGAAATCAAGCCCCCGGATACAGCGCCGGCGGTGCTCAAGTCCGACAGGCTGCTAGAAGAAAGTGCCCTCGAGGCCTACCTGGCCCAGGAAGCCAGCCAGCGCGCGCTGCGCCTCGCCCTCACCGCCGAGGTGGCGAACGCGTGGCTCGCGCTGCGTACCGACCAAGCCCAACTCGGGTTGGTGCGGGACACCCTCAGGGCTTATGAAGAGTCGCTCGGCCTGATTAAACAGCGCTTCGAGGCGGGCGCCGCGTCCGAACTGGAAGTGCGCCAGGCACAGGCGGCAGTGGATGCCGTGCGGGCTCAGGAGGCCCTGTACGTGCGTCGCGTTGCGCAGGACGCCAACGGGCTTGAGGTGTTGCTCGGGGCGCCCGCGCAACAAGCGGGATTGAGCCCGGCCGCGCCCCTCGGCGACGTGCTTGCAGCTCTCCCGGTTGGGCTCCCCGCCGAGGTGCTGCAGCGCCGGCCCGACATTCTCGCCGCAGAGCACCGGCTGCGCGGCGCCAACGCCAGCATCGGCGCCGCGCGTGCCGCCTTCTTCCCGAGCATCACGCTCACCGCCGGTGCCGGCACGGCGAGCAGCGAGTTGTCAGGGCTGTTCGACGGCGGCTCGGGCTTCTGGTCCTTCATGCCGCAGATCCGCCTGCCGATCTTCAACGCCGGGCGCCTGACCGCCAGTCTCGATTACGCCGAGCTGCAGAAGGACATCGCCGTGGCGGAGTACGAGAAGGCGATCCAGCAGGCCTTCCGCGAGGTGGCAGACGGTCTGGCCGCAAGGCAGACCTTCACCGCGCAATTGAAGGCCGAGCAGGATCTGGTCGACACCAACCGCCGCTACCTCGAGCTCGCCGACCAGCGTTACCGTGCCGGCGTGGAGAGCTACCTCACCGTGCTCGATGCTCAGCGTGCGCTGCTCGGTGCCCGCCAACAACTACTCGGCAGCCAGCTCGGCCAGCGCTCTAGCGAGGTCGCGCTGTACAAGGCGCTGGGGGGTGGTGACTGGCGCTGACGATCCGGGACGGGCTTGGCGGGCATGGCTCGCATGCCCCCAGGTTCCTGCACTGCAGATCGAGGTAAAACCCCATGTTCAAACACATTCTCGTATCGACCGACGGCTCGGCATTGTCAGAGGCGGCCATTCGGCAGACCGCCGAGTTCGCCACTGCGACGGGCGCCCGAGTGACTGCCTTTTACGCCAAGCCACCCTATCCGGATGCCCGTTTCGGTGAAAGCGGGTTCATTGCGCCAGTGACACTCGAAAAGTTCCAGCAGTTCGAAGATCGTGAGGCCGCGCGCATTCTCGGCAGGGCGTGCGCACTGTGCGAACAGGTCGGGGTTGTCTGCGCCACGCTCAGCACCGTCAGCGACATGCCCGCCGAGGCGATCATCGAGGCGGCAGAGCGTTGCGGTGCCGACCTCATCTGCATGGCTTCTCACGGGCGCCGGGGCTTGCGGCGATTACTGATCGGCAGCGAGGCGCACTCGGTCCTCACGCACAGCCGTATTCCGGTGTTGATCCTGAAACCGCAGATCGACGCCTGAACCTCAGGACTCGGCAGTCAAACAGAACTTGTCATGAACCGTCATCCGAGCACGCATGATGGAGCGGGCACCAGGATTTCGGACAGCCGGCTAAGTGATAGCCTTGCCCCAGGAAGGCCGCGTAAGCGGCCCTGATGAAGCCCGCCGGGGTTGCGGCGGTGCGGCGGCGAATCAGCGCGCCCCGAGGCGCTTCGCGTTGGCCGTCGCCTTGGCGTGGATCGGCCGCAGTCCGCGGTGGGCGAGCGTCACGCTCGAACCGGCGAGTCGGGATAAATTCTTCGCCGACTCCGAAACCACATTGAAGAGATCGGTTTGGCGCTCGACCGACTGACCGAGCGTCTGGCTGCCGGCCAGCGACAGTATCGCGCTCGCGCCGCCGACCATTCCGACGGATGTCTGTTCCCACAGGCGCTGGTTGAGCTTTATCAGGTGCATCGTCATCGCTTGCGCCGATTCGGCGGCCGCCTCGAATTTTTCCTGCCCCATCAGCGTGAATTCCTCCTGGTCGCTCGCGCTGGGCGCAAAGCCGGCAATGGCCATCTTTGTGGTGCGGTGACCGATGACCTGGGCGGACGCCATCATCGTCTGGATCGTCTTCACGGCGAGGTGGGTCCATTGGCGCATCGGATCGGCGGACAGGCCACGAGGTTGGCGTTGAGTCATCGTGAAGTTTTCTTCCATTCAATGAGACGGAGTTGCGGGGACAGTGCCGCGGCGACCGTCGTAGACAACAAGGGTAACAAGAAACGAGGGCGGAACATGTTACAGCGCGTGCCCGTCGCGTGTTTCGCCTGCCACAGAACGTGCCGCCGCCGCCGGAAGGACGATCAGCCCATGCCGGTCTGCAGCACCCAGATCACCGCGCTGATCGTGAAGAATGCACTGACCGTCGTCGCCATCAAAGCCGCAGCGCACAGGTCTTCGCGGCCGTACTTCTGCGCCAGGATGGGATAGATGCTCAGCATCGGCATGCACGCGAACGTCACCGCGGCGATCTGCAGCGCGCGGTCGGTAGGGGGAACGAGCATGACTGCGACGAACACTGCGAGCGGATGCAGCAGCAGCTTTCCTGCGGCGATGTACGCGATGTCGCGGCGCATGCCTTTGAGTGTCAGCCCGACCAGGGTGCCGCCGATGACGAACAATGCGATGCCCGCCGAGGCCAGCGCGAGCATGTCGATTGCGCGCAGCAGCGGTCCGGGCAGCCGCAGTTCGAGCATCGCGCACGCGAAGCCGGCAACGATCGCGAGGATCAGCGGGTTGCGGCCGAGGCGCAGAAACGTGTTCGATACGACCTTGAGGGCGCTTTCACCGCCGCCGCCATCGCTCTCCGCGAGCGCCAGCGCGAGGGGCAGGATCAGCAGGTTCTCGACGAGAAAGCACAACGCGAGCGCGATCGCGGCCGGCGGTCCGAGCAACTGCAGGACGATCGGGTAGCCGATGAAAGCGCTGTTCGACAGCGACATGCCCATCCCGTGCACGGCGCTCAACTGCAGGCTCCGGTGGCGGAAATAGCGCGTCGCCGCGACCCCGATCGCGAAAGTCGCGAGCGAGCCCAGCGCGTAGGCGAGCAGGTAGCGGGTGTTGAGGATTTCCGCGAACGGCCGTTCGGTCAGGGCCTTGAACAGCATGGCCGGCAGGGCGATATTGACCGCGAATTTGCCGAGGATGCGGGTATCGGACTTCGCAAAGAACCCCCAGCGTACGGCAGCGAATCCGAGGGCGATGATGATGAATACAGGACCGGTGATCGTGAATACTTGCAGCATGAATGGAATCCGGGCGCCGGCCGTATCCGGAACGGATTGCCATGCGAGCCGGCGAGGATAACATCAGGCTGCGACGCAACGTCACGCCGCGCGGCGGCGGTCGGGGAAGTCGATCACACGGGCCTGGGCGCGACGCTCGAATGCACCTGGACTGCTCGCATCGCTTCGTGCACCGGTTGCGCCCAAGCCCATCAGCGCTGCCATTTCGGCCTGCGCAGCGGCGGTCATTTCGAACCATGACCTGATGAGTTCGGTGATGCGCCGCGCGTTTTCAGCGTCGATCGGACGCAAGGCTTCATCGTTGCCCGCGGTGTCCGACGCCGGGGCGTGGGAATGCGCCACTTCGGCGATCGCCACGTTCGCGGCTTCACTCTGGATCTGCAGCGTCCGCTCCCGCAGCGAACCCAGCAGCGTCGTCATCCTGGTGAGGGTCCGCATCGTCGGCGCGCACGCCGTGCCGCCCATTTGCCGGAGCGCCCCCGCCGTGGAATTCGTCATGGGGTTCGCTGGTGCGCCGCCGTTGTCCGCGGTCGCATTCGCCGCTTGCCACGCGAGCGCCGCGTTCAGCTGGCGTTCCCACGCAAGACCCCATGTCTCCGGCAGATCAAGCGGTGGAACGAATTCGCACTCCATGTTTTCGGTCCGAAGCTGTTCTGTCGGTGAATTCTTCATGTTTGGTCTCCTCATCCTGAGTCGATTTCGGGTTTTGGCCGATCCCCGGCTGTGCTGCGGCCGATGCTGATCGATAGTCGCCAAAGAGCGACTGGCCAAGGAGATTATGAGGGGGGCGGGAGAGGTTGCCGATACCGTACCCCGTGTAGTGGCCATCGGGGAAAAGCGGGGTGGCCTCGTTTGTCGGAAAGCGCGGCTAGTGGCCGTCGCATGGCGATGCTAGCATTCGCCCCTTCGCCCCTTCGCCCCTTCGCCCGCCCTTTGATGCGTATCGACCAAATCCGGCAGCGCCTGCGGGCGAGCGGCGCCAAACCCTGCCACGAACAGCGCGTGTTGCGGGCCTGGGCGCAGGCCCTTGCGCTCGATGAGGGCCGAAGCCGCGCCGAGGATTTTTTCCCTGCGCCGCTGCGCGTCGGCCTGCCCGCGATGGCTGCGGAACTGGCGGCGCTCGCGCAGGTGCGTTCCGAACATGCCGGCGAGGACGGCGCGCGCCTGCTGGTCGAACTGGCCGACGGGCAGACCGTGGAGAGCGTGCTGCTGCCGCGCGACGGCCTGTGCGTGTCGACGCAGGTCGGCTGCGCGGTCGGATGCGCCTTCTGCATGACGGGCCGCGACGGCCTGCTGCGCCAGCTCGGCAGCGCCGAGATCGTCGCGCAGGTGGCGCTCGCCCGCTTGCGCAGGGTCGTCCGCAAGGTCGTGTTCATGGGCATGGGTGAGCCGGCGCACAATCTCGACAACGTGCTCGAAGCGATCGCGCTGCTCGGCACCGAAGGCGGAATCGGGCACAAGAACCTGGTTTTCTCGACTGTCGGCGACCGGCGCGTGTTCGAGCGGCTGCCGCTTGGGGACGTCAAGCCGGCGCTGGCGTTGTCGCTGCACACGACCCGCGCCGCGCTGCGCGCCCAGCTCATGCCGCGCGCGCCGCGTATCGATCCGGCCGAACTCGTCGAACTCGGCGAAACCTACGCCCGCGCGACGGGTTATCCGATCCAGTATCAATGGACGTTGCTCGCGGGCATCAACGACGGCGACGAGGAACTCGACGGCATCGTCCGGCTGCTTGCCGGCAAATACGCGGTGATGAACTTCATCCCGTACAACAGCGTCGCCGGAACGGGTTTCGCCCGTCCTTCCTGGGAGCATGCGGCCGCCATGGCGCGTCACCTGCACCGGCGCGGGATCCTGACCAAGCTGCGCCATTCGGCGGGGCAGGATGTCGACGGCGGCTGCGGCCAGTTGCGCGCCCGGATATCAGGCGTGCAGGGCGTCGATGAGAGCGAAAAGCCGGCGATAGAAATCCGGGTCGGCGACGGTTTCCTCTCCGACCTTCACGACGACACCGAAGGGAGATAATCCTCGATCAGGCTCCGCAAAGTCGTGCTCAGCGGCATGGCGCCGGTCGTCTCCCGCAGCGCCACGGCGGCGTCCCGCTGCCACGTCGACAGGGCTTCCTGGGTTGCGCTCATAAAGGCAGCCTGGCTGCCGAGCATCGTTTCGGCGAGGTGCTGTACGGCATCCACTTGGTGCTGCGCGGTTTTCCACGGCATTTCGCCCGCCGCGAGCAGCATCGCCGTCCAGTTATCGGCTGCGAGCATGCGGCCGATGACGGTTTCGAATTCGGCGCTGCAGGTATCGATCGAATGGGTACTGGCATTGATCCAGCGCAGGCTGTTTTCCCGCAGCAGCGTGCACAGGCGCAAGTACAGTCCGAGATTCGTCTTGTGCAGCGCCAGCGACGCGCGAGTATCGAAATGCATGACGGCATCCTTTTATGGAGAGACGAAGAAGGCGAGCGCGGAGGTGGGCGAATGCCTATTTTTCCCGCACGTATTGGCCCGGAGCGTCATCGAGGATCGGGTAGCCGGACTGCGGGGCGCCCAGCGCGGGCGGGGCGAGCGGCTCCGTGGAGCGCGCCTTCAGCCAGGCCAGCCACTGCGGCCACCACGAGCCTTCGTGCTGGGGCGCGATTGCCAGCCAGTCGTCGGGTGAGACATAGTTGCCCCCGGCGCGTCGTTCGAGTATCTGGAAGTGCCGTCGCGGCCGGCCGGGCTCGCTGACGATGCCGGCATTGTGGCCGCCGCTGGTGAGCACGAAAGTGATTTCCGCCGGGATCAGGTAATGCAGCTTGTAGACCGAGCGCCACGGTGCGACGTGGTCGGTGACCGTGCCGACGCAGAAAATCGGCGTGTCGATGTCACTCAGCGCGACGGGCTTGCCGCCGACCGGGTAACGCCCCTCGCTCAGGTCGTCGTTGAGAAACAGCAGCCGCAGGTACTGCGTGTGCATGCGTGCGGGCATGCGCGTCGCGTCGGCGTTCCACGCCATCAGATCGTTCATCGGCGCCCGTTCGCCCATCAGGTATTCGCCGACCATGCGGGACCACAGCAGGTCGTACGAGCGCAGCAACTGGAACGCCCCGGCCATCTGCCCGGCGGTGAGATAGCCGGTTTCGGCCATCTGGGCTTCAAGCAGGCTGACCTCGCTTTCGTCGATGAAAAGCGCCAGCTCGCCCGGCTCGGTGAAATCCGTCTGCGCCGCGAACAGCGTCATCGACGCGAGCCGTTCGTCGCCGTCGCGCGCCATCGCCGCGTTGGCGATCGACAGCAGCGTGCCGCCGAGGCAGTAGCCCGCAGCGTGCACCTTGCGGTCGGGAACGATCGCATTGACCGCCGCAAGCGCGGCGTGGAAACCGGACTGCACGTAGGCTTCCATGTCGAGGTCGGATTCGCTCGCGCCGGGGTTCTTCCACGAGATGCAGAACACCGTGTGTCCCTGGTCGACGAGGTACTTCACAAGCGAATTGTGCGGTGACAGATCGAGGATGTAGTACTTCATGATCCACGCCGGAACGATCAGGACCGGCTCGGGATGGACTTTCGCGGTTGTCGGCGAGTACTGGATCAACTCCATCAGCCGGTTCTTCAGCACGACCTTGCCCGGCGTGACGGCAACATTGCGACCGACGGCGAAGTCTTCGGCGCCCGCCGGAGGATGGCCGGTGGCGAGGCGCTCGAGATCGTCCAGCGCGTTCACCAGCCCCCGCCACAGGTTCGCCCCGCCCTGTTCAGTCGTGCGTTTCACCACCAGCGGATTCGTCGCGAGGTAATTGCCCGGCGAAAAGAAGTCGAGCAATTGCCGCGCAGAAAACGAGACGACGTTCTCATGATGCCGAGACACGCCGGGGACGCCGTGCGTCGCCGCCTGCCACCATTCGTCCGCGAGCAAAAAGGACTGGTGCATCAGGTTGAACGGCCAGTGGTGCCATTCGTCGGCGGCAAAGCGCCGATCGTGTGCAAGAGGCTCGATGCATTCGCGGGCCGGCGAGTCCGGCAGCGCGACGGCGAGTTCGCGGACGTAGCGCACCAGCCGGCGGTTCTGTTCGAGCGCGAGATTGGCGAGATCCAGCCGTTTGCCCGGCGAGCTGGCCAGGTGCCCGGCCCAGTCGATGCTCGCGAGCAGCAAGGACATTGGGGAAACCGAGGAGGTCGCACGCGCCAGCGCGGCATGGACCTTGATATCGAGAGGCGTGCGGCTGTGTGAGGGCGCTTCGGGAAGTGCGGGGGGCGTCGCGGGCGATGGAGTGCGCATGTTCATGTTTGTCTGCTCCTGCGGTGCAATAGCGGGCGATTATCCGTCGGGTGTGAGACATTCTTTTATGCTGTGTTAGAGTTTTCGCCGCTTGCCACGAAGCGCAAGGGACGCCGGGAAGGCACAACAACACACCAGATTCAATTTCCTTGAAGGAGACGTCGATGAAACTTTATCACTCCCCCGGAGCCTGCTCGCTGGCGCCGCATATCGTCGCGTGCGAACTGGGCCTTGAGATTGAACTGGAGAAAGTCGATATCCCGGCGAAGAAGACTGCCGGCGGCGACGATTACTGGAAGATCAATCCGAAAGGCTACGTGCCGGCGCTGGTTCTCGACAACGGCGAGCTGCTGACGGAAGTCGGGGTCGTCTGCCAGTATCTCGCAGACCAGAAGCCCGAATCGGGGCTGGTGCCGAAACCCGGCACGATGGAGCGTTACCACCAGATGGAAGCGCTCAATTTCGTCGCCACCGAAATCCACAAGCAGATCGGGGCGCTGTTCAATCCGGCGATGACGCCGGAGTTCAAACAGGTGCAGTTGGGCACGATCGAGCGCCGCCTCGATGCGCTGGAAAAAATCCTCACCGGAAAGCAGTTCGTCACCGGCGACACTTTCACGGTCGCCGACGCCTATCTTTTCACGGTGCTCAACTGGACGGGGATGCTGAAGATCGACGTCGCGAAGTGGCCCAACATCCAGGCGTTCATCGCGCGCGTCGCGCAGCGGCCCAAGGTGCAGGAGGCGATGAAGGCCGAAGGCCTGATCGCGTAGCGACGACGGCTTCCGCATTCGGGAAAACGGCCCGTCGACGTGAGGTCGACGGGCCGTTGCGTTTTCTGTGCGGCCCATTACGGGGCCGCGAAACAGCGCTGGCTCAGCCGGCGAAATTCTTCGCTGCGAAGTCCCAGTTCGCGAGATTGTTCAGGAACGCGGCGACGAAGTCCGGGCGGCGGTTGCGATAGTCGATGTAGTACGCGTGTTCCCACACATCGATGCACAGCAGCGGCTTGTCGCCGGTCGTCAGGGGCGTGCCCGCTGCGCCCATGTTGACGATGTCGACGCTGCCGTCGGCTTTTTTCACGAGCCACGTCCAGCCGGAGCCGAAGTTGCCGACCGCCGACGTCGTGAACGCTTTCTTGAAGTCTTCGAACGAACCCCACCTGGCCTTGATCGCGTCGGCGAGCGCGCCGCTCGGTTCGCCGCCGCCACTGGGCTTCATGCAGTTCCAGAAGAACGTGTGGTTCCACACCTGGGCGGAGTTGTTGTAGAGGCCGCCTGCCGGCGCCTTCTTGACGATCGCCTCGAGGTCGAGGTTCTCGAATTCGGTGCCCTTGATCAGGTTGTTCAGGTTCGTCACGTAGGCCTGGTGATGCTTGCCGTAGTGAAACTCGATCGTCTCAGCCGAGATGTGCGGGGCCAGCGCGTCTTTCGCGTACGGCAGTTGAGGCAGGGTATGTTCCATTTTTCTCTCTCCTGTTGCAATTCAGGTTGTTGGGCTAAAAGCCAGACGATTCTAGTCGGGCTCTGATGATGTTGGCAATGTCGGAACGGTGGCTTCGCCCGCGAGTCCTCGCGGGAGCCGCGCGTTGCCGGGTCACGCGTCCGTACGGTTCACCGTAGCATGAAGCCGGCCGGTGGCCAGTTCGACCGACACCCTCGCGCCGGGGCAGACGTCTGCCGAGGTGCGCAGAATGTGGCCGTGCGCGTCGCGGGTGATGCTGTAGCCGCGTGCGAGCACGGCGTGCGGTGCGAGGTGCTGAAGATGGGCCGCGAGGCCGGCGAGGCGTTCGCCCTGGCGGTCGATCAGCCGCTCCCCGGCGAAGGCGAGGCGGCTGGCGAGGCGCGCGCAGCGTTCGGCCTCGCGGTCGAGGTCGGGCCGGCGCGCTTCGAGGCGGAGGCGAAGCTGCTCGTGGCGCGCCTCCAGGCGTTCGAGGCGGCGGCTGAGCGCCGCGGCAAGCCGCGTTCCGAGACGAGCGACGCGTTCCTGTGCCCCCGCCAGGCGCTCGCGCGGGTGAACGAGGCGAAAAGCTGCGCGGTCGAGGCGCTGCGCGAACGTGTCGAGCCGATAGTGCAGCGCCGCCGCAAGCGTGCGGCCGAGCGAAGCGATATGCCTGCGGGCTTCATGGTAGCCGGCGCTCGCGAGTTCGGCTGCGCCGGTCGGGGTCGCGGCGCGCAGATCGGCGGCAAAGTCGGCGATCGTGAAGTCGGTTTCGTGTCCGATCCCGCTGACCACCGGCACCGCGCACGCGCGGATCGCCCGCGCCAGGCTTTCATCGTTGAACGCCCACAGATCCTCGATGCCGCCGCCACCACGCACCAGCAGCAGCAGGTCGATGCCATCCGTTGCGGCGCGCGCCGAGGCCGCGCGCACCGCCTCGGCCAGTCGCGTTCTTGCCGCATCTCCCTGGACCGGAGCCGGGTACAGCACGACCTCGAGGTGCGGCGCTCGTCGCCGCAAGGTCGCGAGAACATCGTGCCACGCCGCTGCGGCCGGCGACGTGACGACGCCGATGCGGCGCGGGTAGCGCGGCAGCGCGCGCTTGAGGGTGGCATCGAACAGCCCTTCGCCGGCGAGCCTGTCCTTCAGGCGCACGAAGGCTTCGAAAAGATTGCCGACCCCGGCTTGCCGAAGCGCTTCGATGCCGAGCTGGAAGTCGCCGCGCACTTCATACAGTGTCACCAGCGCGCGGGCTTCGACGCGCATGCCGTTTTCCGGCCGGAACGGCAGCAATTGCGCGCGATTGCGCCACATCGTGCAGCGAACCTGCGCCTGCGCGTCTTTCAGCGTGAAGTACAGGTGACCCGACGGCGCGCGGGTCAGGTTGGACAGTTCGCCGCCGACCCACAGCAGCGGAAAACGGGATTCGAGCGTCTGGCGCGCGAGCCGGTTGAGTTCGGCGACGCTCAGCACGTGGCCAGCCGAAGGGAGAGGGCGCGGATCCCCGTCGCCATGCGGGAGCTCGGTTTGCATGCGCGGATTGTAGCGGAATCCACAAGCCCGGCGCCTTGTCAATCCCGATCCGGAAAACCCTTTTGATTCAAGGTTGTATTTTTAAGTTATTGATAAAAAAAGAAAATTTAGTTGCACATTTTTTGATCGAAGTGGCCATTGGCTTGAGACGACAGAGTTTCAGGGCGCTATCCGCGAAAAATCCACATACTTATCCACAGCTTTTGTGGATTCTTCCGCACCCGTCGCGGGGGTGCGGAAGCTTGCCCTGTGGGCAGGCGAACGCTAGAGTTCCGCCTTTGCCAAGGGGAGTCTTCTCGCGTGTTCGCGCTCATACAGTCCTCGGGCTGGCCGATCTGGCCGCTGTTGCTGGCATCGGTGATCGCCGTGGCACTCATCATCGAGCGCCTCGTGACGCTGCGTCGCTCCAGAATCGCCCCCCCCGGCCTGCTCGACAAGGTGCTCGCGGACCTGCGCCAGAAGGGTGTATCGGGTGAAATGGCGAACCGCGTCGCGGCCCATTCGCCGCTCGGGAAAGTCCTCGCCGCCGGATTGCGCAACGTCAACAGCTCGCGCGAGGTCATGAAGGAGGCGATCGAAGAAAGCGGCCGCGTGGTCGCGCACGAACTCGAACGGTTTCTGACAACCCTCGGCACGATCGCCGCGATCAGCCCGCTGATGGGGCTTTTCGGCACCATCGTCGGCATGATCGACATCTTCGCGTCGCAAAGCGCCGCCGGCACGAACCCGCAGCAACTCGCGCAGGGCATCTCGACCGCGCTCAACTCCACCGGCCTGGGCCTGATCATCGCGATCCCGGCGACGATCTTCTGGCGTCATTTCCGCGCCCTCGTCGACAGTTTCGTCATCGAGATGGAGCAGCAGGCGATCAGGCTCGTCGAAGTCGTGCACGGCGAGCGTCGCGCCTGAGAAAGCACATGAACTTCCAGCGCGGCCGACGCCAGGAAGAGCCGGAGATCAACCTGATCCCGCTCATCGACATCATGCTCGTCCTGATCATCTTCCTCGTGCTGACGACGACGTTTTCGAAGGTCTCGGGCCTCGAGATCAACCTGCCGACCGGCGAAGCGCAGCCGGCCGAGACGATGCCCGACGAGATCGACCTCGCGGTGAGCGCCACCGGCGACATCCTCGTGAACCGGCAGCCGGTCGGAGGCAAAGGCATCGAGGCGATTGCCGCGGCGCTGGGGCGGGCAGTTCCTGCCGGAGGGGATCAGCCGGTCGTCGTCATCAACGCCGACGCCAAGGCCGCGCATCAAAGCGTCATCAACGCGATGCAGGCGGCGCAGCGGGCGGGCCTCTCGCGCATCACGTTCGCGGTCCAGGCGCCGCCCCAATGACGCCGGCCCCTGCCTCTTCCCGCCAGGGACCGGCCCGGTCGTTCTGAGCCATGCCGCGCAACGCGCCGGCGTTCTGGCAGACCCGCTCGCTCGCGGCCGTGCTGCTGCTGCCACTGTCGGGCCTGTTCCTGCTGCTTGCAGCAACGCGTCGCCAGTTGTTCAAACTCCAGATCCGGCGTGCGGTACGCCTTCCGGTGCCGGTCATCGTCGTCGGCAACATCGCGGTCGGGGGCAGCGGCAAGACGCCGGTCGTCGAATGGCTCGTCGCTCGGCTGCGGGAGGCGGGCTTTACGCCGGGCATCGTCAGCCGCGGCTATGGCGGCGAAGTTGCCGGCGTCGTGATCGTGCCGCCGCACGGGGATGTTCGGCTGTTCGGCGACGAGCCGGTGCTGCTCGCGCGGCTCACCGCATGTCCGGTCGCCGTCGGTGCCGACCGACCGGCCGCGGCGTTCGCACTGCTGCAGGCACACCCCGAATGTGACATGATCGTCGCCGACGACGGCTTGCAGCATTACCCGCTCGCGCGCGACGTCGAGATCGCGGTCGTCGACGAACGCACGCTCGGCAACCGCTGGCTGCTGCCAGCGGGGCCGCTGCGCGAGGGGCCGGGCCGGCTGCGCGACGTGGATATGGTCGTCGCCCATGGCGCACTGTCGCCCGCGCTGTCGTCGCTTCTCGACGGGCGTCCGGTCTTTGCGATGCATCTCGAGGGCGCCGAATTCCGCCGGCTCGACGGCGGCGGGTGCCGCAATGCCGAAGCGTTTCGCGGCAGGCGCGTGCACGGGGTCGCCGGCATCGGCCGTCCGGAGCGCTTTTTCGCCCAATTGGCCGGGATGGGGCTCGACGTCGTGCCGCACCCGTTTCCCGATCATCATCCATTCACCGCGGCGGACCTCGATTTCGCCCCGGGCGAGCCGAAAATCCTCACCAGCAAGGATGCGGTAAAATGCGCGTCTTTCGCGTCCGCCGACACTTGGGAGTTCCCGGTGAAAGCGCATATCGCGGCGGGCGCCGCCGAACGTATCCTGGAGAAACTGACGCATGGACGCCCGACTGCTTGAAATCCTCGTGTGCCCGATCTGCAAGGGTCCTCTCGACTTCGTCAAGGACAAGCAAGAACTGGTGTGCAAGGCCGACCGCCTCGGCTTCCCGGTCCGCGACGGCATTCCGGTGATGCTCGAAGAGGAAGCGCGCCAGCTCGGCGCCGAAGAAGTCGACGCCTTGCGGCGCCGCTGATGGCTGCGTTCCACGTCGTCATCCCGGCGCGCCACGCGTCGAGCCGGCTTCCGGGCAAGCCGCTCGCCGACATCGCCGGCAAGCCGATGGTCGTGCGCGTGCTCGAGCAGGCGCGCCGCGCCGGCGCTGCGTCAGTGTGGGTCGCCACCGATCACACGGCAGTGTTCGACGCGGTCAGGGCAGCCGGTGGCGACGCGCTGATGACGCGCGAAGACCATCCGAGCGGCACCGACCGGCTCGCCGAAGTCGTCGACGCGCTGGGCTGGAAAGCCGACGACATCGTCGTCAACGTCCAGGGCGACGAACCACTGATCGAGCCGAAGCTGATCGCCGCGGTCGCGCAGGCGCTCGCCGACGACCCGGTCGCGGCGATCGCGACGGCGGCGCACCCGCTGCACGCCGCGGCCGAGCTTTTCAACCCGAACATCGTCAAGGTCGTCTGCGACGCACGCGACCACGCGCTGTATTTTTCGCGCGCCCCGATCCCGTGGGCGCGCGATGCGTTCGCCACTGACCGCGACGGGATTCCCGCCGGCCTGCCGGTGCTGCGTCACGTCGGCCTGTATGCGTACCGCGTCGCGTTCCTGCGCTGCTACGCGAGCCTCGCCCCGTCTCCGCTCGAGCACTGGGAAGCGCTCGAACAGCTGCGCGCGCTGTGGCACGGACACCGGATCCGGGTGATGCCCGTCGCGGTCGCGCCGGCAGCGGGCGTCGATACGCCCGAAGACCTCGAGCGCGTGCGGGCGGCGTTTGACCGGCACGAACGAGTCGGTTAAGTTCTGCGGCTTTTGTTGGCAGTTTTTTTGCATAACGACGCGGCCGGCAGCATCGGCCGCCTGACTGGGAGAGAGGTGTATGCGTCTGATTCTGTTGGGACCGCCGGGTGCGGGGAAGGGTACGCAGGCGAACTTCATCAAGGAGAAGTTCGGCATTCCGCAGATTTCCACGGGTGACATGCTGCGCGCCGCCGTCAAGGTCGGCACGCCGCTGGGCATCGAGGCGAAGAAAGTCATGGATGCGGGCGGGCTGGTGTCCGACGACATCATCATCGGCCTCGTGAAGGACCGCCTGAACGAAGACGACTGCAAGAGCGGCTACATGTTCGACGGCTTCCCGCGGACGATCCCGCAGGCCGACGCGATGAAGGAAGCCGGCGTGCCGATCGACTTCGTGCTCGAAATCGACGTGCCCGACAGCGAGATCATCGAGCGCATGAGCGGGCGGCGCGCGCACCTGCCGTCGGGGCGCACCTACCATGTCAAGTACAATCCGCCGAAAGTCGCCGGCAAGGACGACCTCACCGGCGAGGATCTGGTCCAGCGTGACGACGACCGCGAGGAGACGGTGGCGAAGCGCCTCGAGGTCTATCATTCGCAGACCAAGCCGCTCGTCGAGTACTACTCGAAATGGGCCGCGTCGGGCCAGCCGGGCGCGCCGAAAGTGCGCAAGATCAGCGGCCTCGGCGCGGTGGACGAAATCACCACGCGGGCATTCGCGGCCCTGAAGTAAACCGGATTTTTCCCGCATGGCGCGGCGAGCGGCGGGAGTTTTTCCCGTCCCTCGCCGCGTTTGCGCTTCTGGACCGTGATGAATAAAGCCAACCTGCTCTATGCCCAGTCCGGCGGCGTGACCGCGGTCATCAACGCGACCGCGGCAAGCGTCATCGAAGCCGCCCGGGCCCGCGCCGATGCCGTCGGTCGGGTGCTTGCCGCGCATCACGGCATTCTCGGCGCGCTCGACGAGGATCTGATCGACACCGCGCCGCTGTCGGCTGCCGATCTGCGCCGCCTGGCCGGCACGCCGGGCGGGGCGTTCGGCTCGTGCCGCTTCGACCTCGATCCGCCGGAGGCGAACCGCGACCAGTACGAGCGCCTGTTCGCGGTGTTCGCGGCCCACGACATCGGTTATTTCCTCTACAACGGCGGCAACGGTTCGATGGACACGGTCGCGAAAGTGTCGCGCGCGGCGGCCGAGCGCGGCTATCCGCTGGTCTGCGTCGGCGTGCCGAAGACCGTCGACAACGACCTCGAAGGCACCGACTGTTCGCCCGGATTCGGCTCCGCGGCGAAATACGCGGCGACCTCGATGCTCGAAGCCGGGCTCGACCTGGCGGCGATGACGAGCCCCGTCGGGCGCGCCTTCGTCCTGGAAGTCATGGGGCGCAACGCCGGCTGGCTCGCCGCGGCGACCGCGCTTGCCGCGTGCAACGACGATCAGCCGCCGCATGTGATCCTGATGCCCGAGGTGCCGTTCGACGAGGAAGCCTTCCTCGCGGTGGTCCGGTCCACCGTGTCGCGTCTGGGATACTGCGCGATCACCGTCTCCGAAGGCATCCGCCGCGCCGACGGCACGCTGCTGATGGAACAGGACGAGGATGCGAAGGGCCATGTCCAGCTCGGCGGCGCCGGGCAGTGCATCGCGCGCCTGATCCACGCGCGCCTCGGCTACAAGCATCACTGGGCAATCCCGGACTACCTGCAGCGGGCGGCCGGCCACCTGGTGTCGGCGACGGACCACGCGCAGGCTCGTGCGGTCGGGCAGGCGGCCGTGGAGTACGCGCTGGCGGGGCGCGACGGCGTGATGGCCGCGATCCGCCGTCTCGCCGACGCCCCGTACCGCTGGGATGTTGCGCCCGTCGCGGTGACCGCGATCGCGAACCTCGAACGCCAAGTGCCCGCTGCCTTCATTCGCTCCGACGGGCTGCACGTCACCGATGCCGCGCGGGCGTACCTGCGCCCGCTGATCGAGGGGGAAATGCCGGCGTGTTTTGCCGGCGGACTGCCGGATTACCCGCGTTTCGCGCTGCCTGGCGTGGCGCGCAGGCTCGCGCCGTACCGTCCGTGACGCGCGCTCGCCACGCCAGCGCGCATCACCCGGGACGGCGCTCCAGGGCGGGATTCAGGCTGTAGAGGCCGGTCAGCTTCGCCTCGGCGAGCACATGGCCCGCGAGCGCATTGCGCACTTCGGCGCCGCCGAAGCGGCCGTCGAGCGCGATGCATTCGACGTCCAGCGCGTAGAGCGTGAAGACGTATCGGTGTACCCGCTCGTCGTTCCACGGCGGGCAGGGGCCGTCGTAGCCGTAGTAGTCGCCGCGCATCGACTCGTCGCCGGCGAACCACGCCGTGTAATCGTTGATCCCGTGTCGCCCGTGCGGCGCCTGCGGTCCCGGCTTGCCGCCCGGCGTGACGGCAGCCGAGAAGCTGCCGGCGGCGATTTCGCGCAGCGCCGCGGGAAGATCCACCAGCACCCAGTGGAAGAAATCGACGCGCGGCAGACTCGCCGGCACGACGCGCCCTTCTTGATTGACGTCGTCGCCCTTGCCTGGCACGTCGGGGTCATGGCAGATCAGCGCGAACGAGCGGGTTCCGGCCGGGACGCTGGTCCATGCCAGGTGCGGGTTGAGGTTCCTGCCGAGGCACACGTGCCCGGCGGCTGCCGGAATGCAGAATGCGAATTCGCCGGGAATCGTGGCGTTGTCGGTGAAGCTCTGGCTCGTGAGTTTCATGCCCTTGGGCTCCTTCGGTGGGGCGGCGGGAAAGCCGGGATGGATTCATTGTAGAGCGCGATGGGGTGATCGGCGTCCCGCCTCCGGATCGGCATTGGCCTCACGCAGGCCTTACGCGGCGCGGCGGCGAAAATCGCGCGGGCGAAAGCCGAGCGCTAAAAGCGTCGCGAAATACGCGACCACGCCGGCGCCGACGACCGCTGACAGCCGCAGTACGCGCGCCAGTCCGCCTTCCGCGAGCCACCAGGCATCGTCGCCGCGGCCGAACCACAGCACGGTGCCGAGCACCACCAGCCCGCCCGCCAGCCGCAGCCAGAACCGGCCCCACGCCGGCTGTGGCCGGTACACGCCGCGCCGCCTCAGTCCGCGATACAACAGCCCCGCATTGAGCAGCGACGCGAGGCCGATCGAAAGCGCGAGCCCCGCGTGCTGCAGCGGCACGATGAAGGCGAGGTTCATCAGCTGCGTCGCCGCGAGCGTCAGCAGCGCGATCTTCACCGGTGTGCGGATGTCCTGGCGCGCATAGAAGCCCGGCGCGAGGATCTTCACGAGGATGAGCCCGGCAAGCCCGACGCTGTACGCGATCAGCGCGAGACGGGTCTGCATCACGTCGGCGGCGGAGAACGCGCCGTGCTGGAACAGCGTCGAGATCAGCGGCACCGCGAGCAACGCCAATGCCAGCGCGGCCGGCAGCGTCAGCATCAGCGTCAGCCGCAGGCCCCAGTCGAGCAGCGACGAAAAAGCTTCGGGCTGTTCGTCGGCATGCAGCTTCGACAGGCTCGGCAGCAGGATCGTCCCGAGCGCCGCGCCGAGCAGCCCGGCGGGGAATTCCATCAGCCGGTCCGCGTAATAGAGCCACGACACGCTGCCGCTGGGGAGAAACGACGCGAAGACGGTGTTGATGATCAGCGAAACCTGGCTCACCGACACGCCGAGCATCGCCGGCCCCATCAGCCTCGCGATGCGGCGCACGCCCGGATCCGACAGCTTCAGGTCGAAGCGCGGCAGCAGGCCGATGCGCGCGAGCGGCCGCAGTTGCAGCATGAGTTGCAGCACGCCGCCGATGAACACCGCCCAGCCCAGTGCGAGCACCGGCGGGTCGAAGTACGGCGCCGCGAACAGCGCCATGCCGATGAACGACAGGTTCAGCAGCACCGGCGTGAAGGCCGGAATCGCGAAGCGGCTCCAGGTGTTGAGCACGCCTCCGGCGAGCGCGACGAGCGACATGAACAGGATGTAGGGGAAGGTGATGCGCGTCAGCTCGACGGTCAGCGCGAACTTGTCCGGATTGGCCGCAAACCCCGGCGCCGTGACCTGGATGATCCACGGCGAGGCGAGAATGCCGAGCACCGACACTCCGGTCACCGCGAGCCCGAGCGCCGTGGCGACGCGATTGACGAGCAGGTGCGCCTCCTCGGGCCCCTGCCGGTTCCGGTATTCGGCGAGAATCGGCACGAAGGCCTGCGAGAACGCGCCTTCGGCGAACATGCGCCGCAACAGGTTCGGCAGACGGAACGCGACAAAAAAGGCGTCGGTCGCGATTCCGGCGCCGAATGCCCGGGCGATGACGAAATCGCGGACGAAGCCCAGGATGCGCGACAACAGGGTCATGCCGCTTACGGTGGCGAGGGCGCGCAGCAGATTCATCTGGGGTAGCCAAAAGGGGGGGATGATAGCGGCTGAAGGCCCGCGGCGCACTTGCATCGGACAGCCCGAATCGGTAGACTCGCGCGTTTTCAAGAACCAACCAACGGAAGAACATCTATGGCCAATTCGGCACAAGCCCGCAAGCGCGCCCGTCAGGCGGTCGTGGCCCGCGCTCACAACGGCAGCCTGCGTTCTCGTCTGCGTACCGCGATCAAGGCTGTGCAAAAGGCCGTCGTGGGTGGCGACAAGGCGGCGGCGCAAGCCACGTTCCGCACCTCGATGAGTACCATCGACAGCATCGCGGACAAGAAGATCATTCACAAGAACAAGGCCGCTCGCCACAAGAGCCGCCTGTCGGCCGCGATCAAGGCGATGGCCGCCTGATCTGCGAACAGACTGGAAGCAAATAAAAGCGGCGACTTCGGGTCGCCGTTTTTATTGTCCGCGTTGCGGCTGCCGCGTCCGCCGCGGCGAGGGTTCAACGCCCCGAGGGTTCAATGCCCGCTTCTGCATCGAATCGAAAAGGGCAGAGCTGCGCGGAGAGTCAGATCTTGACCTGGTCGTCGTCGATCCGGTCTACGACCAGGTCGTTGTCTTTTGCGAAGTTGATCAGGAATTTGTAGGCCAGAGGCTCGACGTCGTACAGCCTGGCATCGACCAGCACCGCCTTGTGCCCCTTGAGCGTGCAGCCCGGGCGCACGTGGGGCGAATACATCATGCGATGATCCGAGCCGAAGGCCGACATGATGCCGCACAGACGATCGGCCCAGTCGCTCGGGCGGAAAGTCTTTCCCTCTCGCGTGACCCCGATGATGACGAAGCTTTCGATCAATTGGCTCATGTGGCGCAACCCGGCGGCTGAGGGAATTTTCAGAAGGCGGTGTCCCGGCTTGAACCGGTGTTGTGGGGACCGCGAAAGACGCGGCGGATTCTAGCAGAAAACGGGCCTCGCGATTTCATGTCGTGGCTCACGGTTTCATGATGCGGGTGTGATGAGGCGGTGAGGCGGCCCGCGCCGGGGGCTCGCAATCTGTACAAGGCGTGCATTTTTCGCTTAACATCGATCCTTCGATTATTCACGGCGGCGAGTGCCGCCGTGTGCATTTCTGGTTCATCCTGATCGGGGTCCTCGATGTCGCATCTCATGAATACCTACGCCAGATTGCCCGTCGCATTCACGCACGGCGAAGGGGTCTGGCTCTTCGATGAGACGGGCAAGCGTTATCTGGACGCCCTGTCCGGGATCGCCGTGTCGACGCTCGGCCACAACCACCCGCGTCTGGTGCGCGCAATCGCCGGCCAGGCGGCGAAGGTGCTGCATACGTCGAACATCTACCGCATCCCGCTGCAGGAAGAACTCTCCGACCGGCTGGCCGCGGTGTCGGGCATGGACGAAGTGTTCTTCTGCAACTCCGGCTGCGAGGCCAACGAGGCCGCGATCAAGCTCGCGCGTTTCTACGGCCACCGGAAAGGCATCGACCAGCCGGCGATCATCGTCATGGAAAACGCTTTCCACGGGCGCACGCTGGCGACGTTGTCGGCCACCGGCAACCGCAAGACCCAGGCCGGCTTCGAGCCGCTGGTGTCCGGTTTCCTGCGCGTGCCGTACAAGGACATCGGCGCGATCCGCACGGTCGGCGAGCACAATCACAACGTCGTCGCGGTCATGCTCGAAATGATCCAGGGCGAGGGCGGCGTCAATATCGCCGACGAAGCCTTCCAGCGCGACCTGCGCGCGATCTGTGATGAGCGCGGCTGGCTGCTGATCTGCGACGAAGTCCAGTGCGGCATGGGGCGCACCGGAAGCTGGTTCGGTTTCCAGCAGGGCGGCGTGACACCCGACGTGATGACGCTCGCCAAGGGCCTCGGTTCGGGCGTGCCGATCGGCGCATGCATCACCAGCGGGCGCGCCGCGGGCCTGTTCGGGCCGGGCAATCACGGCTCGACTTTCGGCGGCAATCCGCTCGCCTGCGCCGCGGGCCTCGAGACGCTCGCGACGATTGAGGACGACGGACTGATGGCCAACGCCGTCAAGGTCGGCGAAGCGATCCGCACCGGCCTGCAGGAAGCCCTCGCAGGGCTTTCCGGCGTCGTCGATATCCGCGGCCGCGGGCTGATGATCGGCATCGAACTTGATCGTCCCTGCGGCGACCTGGTCCGCCAGGCGCTCGATGCCGGCCTGCTGATCAACGTTACCGCCGACCGCGTCATCCGCCTGCTGCCGGCGCTGGTGTTCACCGAGGCCAATGCCCAGGAGCTGGTGTCGCGCCTCGCGCCGCTGGTGCGCAAGCATCTCGAATGAGAGGAGGCGCGATGACGAAACCCAGGCATTACCTGCAGTTCAAGGATTTCACGCGCGACGAATACCGGCACGTGTTCGATCGCACGCGCTGGATCAAGGACAAGTTCAAGCGCTACGAGCCGTATCACCCGCTGTTCGACCGCACGCTGGTGATGATCTTCGAGAAGGCGAGCACGCGCACGCGGCTGTCGTTCGAGGCCGGCATGCAGCAGCTCGGCGGCTCGGCGATCTACCTCAATACCCGCGACTCGCAGCTCGGTCGCGGCGAGCCGGTCGAAGACGCGGCGCAGGTGATCTCGCGCATGAGCGATGTCGTGATGATCCGCACCTTCGAGCAGGACATCATCGAGCGCTTCGCCGCGCATTCGCGCGTCCCGGTCATTAACGGGCTGACGAACGAATACCACCCGTGCCAGATCCTCGCCGACATCTACACCTTCATCGAGCACCGCGGCTCGATCCAGGGCAAGACGGTCGCATGGGTCGGTGATTCGAACAACATGTGCAACACCTGGCTGCAGGCGGCCGAGCTGCTCGACTTCAACGTCCACGTGTCGACCCCGCCAGGTTATGAAGTCGAGCCGGAACGTGCCGGACTGTACGGTACCGGTCATTTCAAGCAGTTTGCCGACCCGATGGAGGCCTGTAAGGGCGCGGACCTCGTCACGACCGACGTGTGGACGTCGATGGGCTTCGAGGCGGAAAACGACGAGCGGATGAAGGATTTCGCCGACTGGTGCGTCGACGCCGAAATGATGGCGGCGGCCCGCACCGATGCGCTCTTCATGCACTGCCTGCCCGCCCACCGCGGCGAGGAGGTCACCGCCGACGTCATCGACGGCGCGCAGTCGGTCGTGTGGGACGAAGCGGAAAATCGCCTGCACGTCCAGAAGGCGCTGATGGAATACCTGGTGCTCGGCAAGGTCGAAGACTAGCCGGCGCCTTTGCAAGTCCGGGCCGTGCGGCTGCGGCCTGTCTGTTGAGCAGAAATCGGAAAAAGCGGAAATCGACATGAGCGACGTCAAGAAAGCGGTGCTTGCCTATTCGGGCGGGCTGGATACCTCGGTCATCCTGAAGTGGCTGCAGGACACCTATCAGTGCGAAGTGGTGACGTTCACCGCCGACCTCGGCCAGGGTGAGGAGCTCGAGCCCGCGCGCCAGAAGGCGCTGAAGTTCGGCATCACGCCCGACAACATCTTCATCGACGACCTGCGCGAAGAGTTCGTGCGCGACTTCGTCTTCCCGATGTTCCGCTGCAACACCGTCTACGAAGGCGAATACCTGCTCGGCACGTCGATCGCCCGTCCGCTGATCGCCAAGCGCCAGATCGAGATCGCGCGCGCCACCGGGGCCGACGCGGTGTCGCACGGCGCGACCGGCAAGGGCAACGACCAGGTGCGCTTCGAACTTGGCTACTACGCGCTGATGCCGGGCGTGAAGGTCATCGCGCCGTGGCGCGAATGGGACCTGCTGTCGCGCGAAAAGCTGCTCGCGTACGCCGAGAAGCACGGCATCCCGATCGAGATGAAGCACAAGCAGGGCGGCTCGCCGTATTCGATGGACGCAAACCTGCTGCACATCTCGTTCGAAGGGCGCCACCTCGAGAACCCGGCGGCGGAAGCCGAGGAATCGATGTGGCGCTGGACGGTGTCGCCGGAAGCGGCGCCGGATGCCGCCGAATACGTCGATCTCGAATTCGAGCGTGGCGATCTCGTCGCGATCAACGGCACGCGCCTGCAGGCGCACGAGCTGCTCGCGAAGTTGAACGAGCTCGGCGGCAAGCACGGCATCGGCCGGCTCGACCTCGTCGAGAACCGCTATGTCGGCATGAAGAGCCGCGGCTGCTACGAAACGCCGGGCGGCACGATCCTGCTGCGCGCGCACCGCGCGATCGAATCCGTCACGCTCGACCGCGAAGTCGCGCACCTCAAGGACGACCTGATGCCGCGCTACGCCAGCCTGATCTACAACGGTTACTGGTGGAGTCCGGAGCGCCGCGCGCTGCAGGCGCTGATCGACAACACGCAGGAATCGGTCAACGGCTGGGTGCGCCTCAAGCTCTACAAGGGCAACGTCATCGTCACCGGCCGCGACTCGAAGACCGATTCGCTGTTCGACCCGACGATCGCGACCTTCGAGGACGACCAGGGCGCCTACAACCAGAAGGACGCGCACGGCTTCATCCGTCTCAACGCACTGCGCATGCGCATCGCCGCGAACGCGAAGACCAAGCGCAGCTAAGGAGGCCGATCGATGGACGGCGACGCAGTCATCTTCGGGCTGACGATCGCGGAGTTCGAGGACTGGTCGCTCAAGATCCTGCTGACTGCGCTGATCGTGTACATGCTGTTCATCATCGGCAACCTCGCGAAGCAATCGAAAGCCGGCAGATACGGCACCGTGTGGCTGTTCATCGCGCTCGGGCTGGGTTTCGTCGGCTTCGTCGCGAAGAGTTTCATCCAGAGATTTCTCGGCATCGAATAGGAAAGCAGCAATCATGAGCCTCACCGAAAAATTCGACGGCGTCACCGTCACCACCAGGGCCAACGTCTATTTCGACGGCAAATGCGTGAGCCACGGTATCGTGCTGGCGGACGGCACGAAGAAGTCCGTCGGCGTGATCCTGCCGGCGGCGCTGACGTTCAACACCGGTGCGCCCGAGATCATGGAAGGGGTCGCGGGAAGCTGCCGCGTGCGCCTGAAAGGCGAGTCCGGGTGGAAAGTCTACGGCGCCGGCGAGTCCTTCAACGTGCCGGCCAATTCCAGCTTCGACATCGAAGTTGCCGGCGAACCGTACCACTACGTCTGCCACTTCGGCTGACCGGAGGCGAGCCATGCCATCCTTCGACATCATGTCCGAAGTCGACCTGCCTTCGCTGAAGAACGCGGTCGACGTCGCCAACCGCAAGATCAGCGGCCGCTACGACTTCAAGGGCAGCGACGCGCGGGTCGAGCAGGGCGAAAAGGTGTTGACGCTGTTCGGCGACAGCGACTTCCAGATCGATCAGATGCGCCAGATCCTGCTGCCCGAAATGACGGCGAAGAAGATCGACGTGCGCTGCCTCGAATACGGCGACCTGCAGAAGATCGGCGGCAACAAGCTCAAGCAGGAACTCAAGGTCCGCGTCGGCGTCGAGCAGGATCTCGCGAAGAAGATCGTCAAGCTGCTCAAAGACAGCAAGCTCAAGGTCCAGGCCGCAATTCAGGGCGAAGCGATCCGCGTCTCGGGCGCCAAGCGCGACATCCTGCAGGAAGCCATCGCGCTGGTGAAGAAGGACATCACCGACTTCCCGCTGCAGTTCGGCAACTTCCGCGACTGACGGCGCAGCTGATGAACGTTGCCACGATCGCTGCCGCCGCCTCCGCGAACAGCGCGGCCACCGTCCAGGCGCAAGCTTCGCTGCTCGTCCTCAAGAAGGCGATGGACCTGCAGCAATCCGGCGCCGCGCAGCTCCTGCAGGCGCTCCCCCAACCCGCGGTCGCGCCCATTCCCGGCGCAACCGTCGGCGGATCGATCGACCTCTTCGTCTGACCCCTGCGGCTTCGGCCGCGCGAGGGGTGCTGCGCCAAGGCGATGAGCAGTGCTCTTCCATACGCAGGCGACGATGCAAATCTCGCGCCGGTCCGCAATAGTCGCCCCTCAATTAGACTATGCCGGTTCATCCAGCCAGGAAGTCTGAAGAGTGATTGGAATCCTGAAGAGAATCACAGGCAGAAAGCACGAGAACGACAAGCGGTCGTTGAAGGAAAACGCCGAGAAAATCCTGAAGCACGATCAGCTGATCGCGAGAGTGAAATCGGGAACGGAAGTATCCGCCGCAACCGCCGCCACCCTCGGTCGAGTGCAGAAATCGCCTCCGGAAGAACCTGTGATCGACCTCGAAAGCCCCGTGGCCTCCACCCCTGAGCCCGACCTGCCGCCGGGATTCGAGGATGAGCTTCGCCGTCTCAGTAAACTGATGGATTTTTAATGATCAATGGGTAAGGCGCCCCGGCCTTCCTCATTTCTCATTGTGGACGGGATACTCACTACCCTCTGACGAAAAACTGTTTGTTTACGGGGCGGTACGCCTTCTTGAGTAGGGGGCCCCGGAGCGCCACGACCCCCACATGGGGGGTACCCCGTAATCAAGTGCAACCCGCCTTCCGAAATCAGTCGAGTTTCGCTCGACTCTCCCTCGTTCCTCATTTGTCTCCGCTGGTCGTCCTTCTGAGCCGCTCGTCCGTCGATTCATGCCGTTCGCCTTCCTCGGCTTTCGCCGACCGAACCGCGAAATTACTATCTGTAACAAGTTTAAGAGAACTGCTGTCGATGCCGTTCCAATGGGTAATCCCCTTCGGTTCTCGCAGGACGCAGACCTCATCGTCGAACCGGATTTCGCACATGAGCTGTCGATCTTGCTTGACTTACAGGTTGGACTAATGAGCACCATGCGTCGCTATATTGGCTTTTCACTGATCGAACTGATGGTTACGGTTGCCGTGCTCGCGATCATTGCAGCCACGGCCGCGCCGAGCTTTCAGAGTTTCCTCGACAAGAATCGCGTCGTCGGCGCCGCCGAGGCGATCTACACGCAGATGCAGGCGGCACGTTCCGAGGCGGTCAAACAGTCGGCCGACATGATCGTCGTGTTTTCAACGGGAGCCGCGTGGTGCTCGGGATTCAGCCGCGGCGGGACGTGCGACTGCACCAAGGCGGTTGGCGATGGCGCGGCCTGCAAAATTCTCGGCGATGGCCAGACGGCGGTGCTCAAAGTGGTCAATGCCACCGCCTTCAACGGCGTGACGCTTGCGGCCGGCGCACCCGCGCAAGTGACGTTCGACGGGGTTCGCGGCACGGTGCCGACCGCCGAGACCGGATCGATCCTGTTCCAGTCCGGCCTCGGTCGCCAAATGCGCGTCGACGTCAACGCAATCGGCCGCGTGCAGCTCTGCTCGCCGTCGGGCTCTGTCGGAGGCTATCCATCATGTTGAGCAGATCCCGTCAGGCGGGGCTGTCACTCGTCGAACTCATGGTCGGTCTCGTCGTGGGCCTGATTGTCGTCGCCGGTGCGGGCGCGATGTACGTAACGACCGTCCGCGGCCAGAGCTACGGCCTGCGCGCGGCGAAGCTGAATCAGGATTTGCGCGCGACGATGAGCGTGATCGCAGCGGACATTCGGCGTGCCGGCTACTGGGCGGGCAGCGTCGTCGTGAACGCGGGGCCTCCGGTCACCTACACATTTCCGACCAATCCCTACACCGCGGCAACGACTGACCTCGCGATTCTCGAAGGGGGCACGTGCGTGATGTATGCGTATGACGCCGACGGCCTCGGGGGGGCTGTCGAGCCGGGCGAGGTGTTCGGTTTCAGGCTTACCGGTGATGAAATCCAGATGCTCCAGACCGATTCGGTGGGGGGGCCTACGCTGAGTTCCGATTGCACCGTCGGAAACTGGTCGGGAATGACCAGCAACGATACGGTCGTCATCGACTCGCTGAGCTTTTCGACGACCGGCTCGCAGTGCATGTACCCGAAGGAGGACATTTCGTGGAAGCTCGAGACGGCCGGGAGCACCGTCGCGGCGTGCGCGGCCGCCGCCGCCGACGTCACGATGAACAACGGCGGCACCTATGTCGCGCCCGTGGCTGGCGAGGTGTTGACTGAAGTGCGGCAGGTGACGATCACGCTGACTGGCCACCACGCGAGCGATTCGGTGATGGCGAGCACGATCACCGAGACCGTGCATCTGGCGAACAACCGTATCTTCAACTGGTAGTGAGTGGGGTGATGTGATGCGAAAACCGAGCGGATCGCGTGCGCAACAGCATGGCGCCGCCACGCTGCTGGTATCGATGGTGCTGCTGATCGCGGCCACGCTACTGGTGCTCTACGCTTCCAATACGGTTGTTGGCGAGCAGCGCATGTCGGCGAACGAAGTGCGCAGCAAGCAGGCGTTCGAGGCGGCCGAGGCCGGCATCGAGCTGACGATCCAGCAAATCAATGCGAGCGAAGGCGACATCGACTTCGATGTCGCAGCACAGACCGCGCTGAACGCCAGCTGGACACCGGCGAATCCGAATTCGAGTTTCAGCGTGTTGTTCTGCGAACCAACGACCCTTGATTTTGCCAATCTGCCCCAGTGTGCAGATAGTGCCGACGATGGCATCACGGCAGCTTCGTGTACCAATCCTGGGGCCTCTGCAAAAACGGCTTGGGCGGTTTCGTGCGGATGGAGCGACGACAGTGCGGCGAGAAAACGCATCCTCACGCTGGTCGCGAAGACCGACCCGGTGCCGGGAGACGTCTCGAATCCGCTGATTGCGAAGGGCTCGGTCGGGATGAGCGGCAACGCGACGGTCGTCAATTACTTCAATAATCTGACCGTGTGGACCGGCTCGACGCTCGACAACACCGGCAACACCGGCAAGACGGTGATCCGGCGGCCCGGGGTCACCGATGGCACCAGCGACTGCGCGGCCGGCGACTGCACCTCCGACGAGGTCACCACTCAGGTCGGCGGCGGCAATCAGGTTTGCAACGATGCGCAGGCGCCCGACCTGATCTGTACGACGAGCACCGGCGTCTACGGGCCGGACGTCATCCAGAGCGATACGACGCTCGCGAACTTGACCGAGGACCAGTATTTCGAGAATTTCCTCGGCATGAAGCCGAATGAGTACAAGTCCACGCAGGCCGAAGAGGTCGTGGCCGGCGCCGACGCGGGTTCCATCGGTGACGGGGAAGCCGACAACGGCGGTGGCACAGTATTCTGGGTCGAGGGCAATGCCGCGATCAATCAGGACATCGGCTCGGCCGACAAACCCGTGGTGCTGGTCGTCGATGGTGACCTCGACCTCAGCGGCAGCCCGACGATCTTCGGTATTGTCTTCGTGAGGGGGAATCTGACGCAGAGCGGTTCGGCGACGATCCGCGGCGCAGTGCTCATCACCGGCAGCGTCGACGCCGACGGCAGCCTCAACGTGATCTACGATCCGGATGCGATCGGGGGGGCGGGAAATGCCGGAAGTTATGCCTCTCTGCCGGGAAGCTGGCGCGATTTCTAAGCTTACGCAACATATTCGACAGGTGAAGCGGCCATGAAAAACGCTGGACGGCAGGCCTACAGGGGCATGGTACTCATCGAGGCAATGGTCGCCCTGGTGGTGATGGCTGCCGGGATTCTCGGCATCGCGAAACTGAACACCTTCTTTATCGAGGTCAGCGGGCAGGCCAAATCGCGGACGCAGGCCGTGCAGTTGGCGGAAGGCAAGCTCGAGGAGTTGCGTTCGCTGATGGTGAGGAGTCAGTTCGAGGCGATTGCCGGCGATTGCGACAGCGTGTACGGCATGTCGGCGTCCGACGTGCAATCGACCGCGTTCGAACGTTGCTGGACGATAACGCCCGAAACGATCACGGAAGATGACGATCATGCGGAAATCTCGGTGCTCGTGTCGTGGACTGACCGGATGAACATCGAACAGGCCGTCGATGTGCGCTCGGTTGTCGCGTGGGACGACCCCGGCAAGGCGGTCGCGCTCGTCAAGCCCGGCGAGGGGGTGGGCAGCCACGCCGAAACGCCGACCGGGCGGGCGCGGCTCGGCGACGGGACGAGGACCGTGGACAACACCGTCACGCCCAATGCCGACGGGCTGCGCCAGCAGCAGGACACCGATAACATCTGGCGCCTCGTCGATTCGAACGGCAACGTTTTGCTGACCGCGACCCGAGAGGACGAGCGCTTCAGCGAGATCGCCGGCAATGTGTATATCGATCAGAACAACCTGAGTTCGCTCAACAACGAAGACGTCTATATCGTGATTTCCGATGCGTCGTTCTGCTCGATGACGCCCGAAAAGAATCCGGTCACTCCGACCCCGCCGCCGTATTACCAAAGTCCGAGCACGGTCTACAGGACTTTCAGCTACCGCTGCTATGTCGGCGCGAACTGGTTCGGCAATATCGGCGTGATCCGCACCGATAGCGCGAACACGAACGACCGCGTCTGTCTCGGCGATCCGGCGGTCACCGCGGTGGCTACAGATGTGAAGAGCGACAATCGCCATCCGGCGCTTGGCACGTCGCGGATGTATCGCGGTTATGTGTCGGCCGGTGCGTTCTTCAAGTCGACCGGCATCGGCGTGCAGTCGAGCGACACCAGCGATTACACGGCCGCGCTTTATGACGGCCACGATTTCCTGCTGACGCGGATTACTGGCAATCCGGTCGACGCGGATTGCAGCGCGAAGCTCAGGCTCTATGACAATGTGAGTCCCACATACGTGCCGTTCTCGACCGAGGCGGACAACCCCCGGAACCACCGGAAATTGGATCCGGCGGATAGCGGCTCGTTGGCTCCGACAGAGACTGCCTATCTGCAAGGTAACAGTGTGGACGTGGTGCTCGGCAACCCCGGCAAGTTCTTCTGCTTCACGACGACCTGCCCTGATCCGCTGCCGAACGCCGCGGCGCCCGAAATCACGATCAACATCACCGGCACGGTGACCCGGAACCCGACGACCGGTTCCGGCAAGCCGACGATCGAGTCGATGACGACGAACAGCGGCGGCAGCTGCACTCCTTTGCCGTCCTGGTCAGGTTCCGCCGCGGTGAGTGACGTTTATACCTGCTCCTTTACCGGCGCAGGCTTTACCGGAGGCAGCTGGTCGGGAGCGATCACCGTTACCACGGGAAGCGACAACTTTGTTTGCCAGACTGCCACGAGCGGAACGGCGTCGCCGTTGCCGGCAGCGCCTTCGACTGCGACTGCGACGACCTACACCTTCAATTTCACGGGTCAGTCGATCAGTGCGGGCAACAGCACCTTTAACTTCGCGATCGGCGGGACCGCAGCTAATTGCGTACCCTGAACCGGACAATTGATTTTGGGAGCAGCACGGATATGAACGAGAGAGGCCACAACTTGCGCGGCCGCCCCACCGCTGACCGAGCGGCGGAGGGCTTCACGCTGATCGAATTGATGATTGTCGTCGCCGTCGTCGGCATCCTCGCTGCCATCGCCTACCCGAGCTATCAGGAATTCGTCCGCAAGGCTCGCCGTGCGGACGGCAAGGAAGCGCTGGTGCGGGTGCAGATCGAACAGGAAAAATGGCGAACGAACAACACCACGTACACATCAAACCTAGTAGATGACTTGGGGCTCGACGACGAATCGGCCGAGAAGCATTACACGCTCGCGATTTCAGGGACATCAGGCACGGGTTACACGGTGACTGCAACTGCGGTCGGCGCGCAGGCCGACGACACCGATTGCGCAACGATAGTCCTTAAGGAAGGTGTGGCGGAAAGCGAGAAGCGGACCCCTGCAGTTTGTTGGTAAAGGCCAGGCCGTAATCGCTAGTTTTTTGCACCTCGAGCCAGCAACGTCTGCAGCCGAACGACCAGCCGCAGTGACCCTCCCCGACTTCCGCAACCTCGGCGTGATTCTGCGGATTCTCGTGATCGCGGAGTTGGCAAGTCTCGGCGCGCTGCTGGCGCACTCAGCGGACGGATTCGAGGCCTTGCTCCGCGTTCCCGACTCGGGACTGCTGTTCGAATCCTCGCTGTTGGTTGTCGTGTTGCTGCTGTTTCTGCTGTCACCGTGGCTCGGACGTCTGCCGTACCGGCAGGGCGTGTGGGCGGTGATCGGGCTGGCGGCGGGCGTTTCGGCGGTGCAGGACGCCGCGCTGAAGGCGTGGGTCGGATCGTTACCGACCGGCGGCGGGCTGAAGGCGGCCGCAGTTGCCGCACTACTCGCCTGCCTGATCCTCGCGTACTTCAACTGGCGCCAGCGAGTACTTTCCCCGGCGCTCGCGGAGGCTCGGCTGATGGCGCTGCAGTCCCGCATTCGGCCGCATTTTCTGTTCAATAGCCTTAATACCGCAGTGTCGCTTGTACGGCGCGATCCGCGGCTGGCCGAGCAGGTTCTGCTCGACATGTCGGACCTGTTCCGCGTGCTGCTCGCCGAACCGCGTTCGCTGGTGCCACTCGCCGACGAGATCCAACTGGCGCGTTCATATCTCCAGATCGAGCAGCTTCGGCTGGGGGAGCGCCTGCGGGTGAAATGGGATTGCGAGAACGCGCCGCTGGACGCATCGGTGCCGATCCTGTTGCTGCAGCCCTTGCTTGAAAACGCCGTCCGGTATGGCGTCGAACCGGCGTCGGGCGGGGGGGATGTCTTCGTCCGGATCCATGCAGAAGGTGGGGCACTGCGCATCGAGGTTGCCAATTCGATTCGCGATGCAGCGGCGGAAGTTTCGAGGGGAAACCGGATCGCCCTTGCGAATATCGAAGAACGCCTCGCGCTGCATTTCGACGCCGAAGCACAGTTGCGCACTTTCCAGAAGGATGCGCGTTTCGTTGTGCAGGTGAGGCTGCCGATTAATGCCGGATCCCGGGTGGCTGCATGAAGCATCGCGCATGCGCGATGCTTCATCGGCAGGTCGGGTAGCCGAGAACTTTCCCGTCGCCGCTTGGCGAACAACTGCGCACCCGTCCGATATTGCTGACGATCACGCGGACCTCCTTCCCGCCTGTCGATCTCAGCGTTACGGTCGCGTTCGTACCGAGCGCCGTGCCGCGCACGGGGTTGAAACGTGTCGATCCGCGAGTGGCCCGTGCGATCACGCCCGGAAATTCAGCAGCCTCGAATACCTTCAGAACCCGTTCGTCAGCCTGCGGGATCGAGCAGGCTGTTTCGTCTTCGGGATCGGCAATGGCGGTATCACAGGTGGTGCGATCACGGATGCCGACGCGCCACGCGCCCGTGTTGTTCATGGAGTAGGTGACGACCATTGGAACCATCTGCTTGATCCCTTCCGACCGCGCGAAGTGCAGCGCGGATTGAACTGCTTCGGCGGCGCCGCTCACGCGACGGGATTCGAGCATCATGGCCATCAGAGGCTGGCCTGCACCGAGCAGGATCCCGATCACCGCGAGTGTGACGAGCAGTTCGATCAGGCTGAAGCCGGATGTGCGTTTTCTGGGCATGTCAAATGTATAGATGGTCTGCGCAAAATATGCAAATCAAGTACATGCTCTCCGTGACGCTGTCCTCCCTGATCCCTCTCCAATGCAGTCTGGTGCGCTTGAGCATTCGGCGGTAACCTCTACGCCATTACTTTGAATGGCGGTTGAGATCCTGATTTTTCTCTTGCGACACTCGTTACGGCGGCCCATTTCTTGTGGGCCGGCGACTATTGGGGATGGCTTCCGGCACTGCCGCCACACAGCCCAATTTCTTCTTCGAAGGTCATCGATGCTGCGGATTTCGAAGCTGTGCCGGGTTGCGGTGGTGTCGATCGGGGCGGCTTTCGCAGCCGCGGCGTCGTTCGGCGCCGAGGTCGAGCTGGTCGGCGTGTTCGGCGGGAAGGCGGTGCTGATCGTCGATGGCGGTGCGCCGAAGACGCTGGCGGTCGGGGAACGCACGCGCGAGGGGGTCAGGTTGATCGAAGTCCGTGGCGAGACGGCGGTCGTCGAGGTGGATCGCACGCCGCGCCGGATTGCGCTCGGGCAGTCGGCGCTGCGCGCCGAGGTGCCGGAAGCGGCGTCAGCGACAGTCAGTCTTTTTGCCGATTCCTCCGGCCATCACTTCGCGAACGGCACGATCAACGGGGCTGCGGTGCGTTTTCTCGTCGACACCGGCGCGAGCATGGTGTCGATCGGCTTGTCGGACGCGCGGCGGGCCGGCATCGACTATCGTCGTGGCATGCCGGCCCGCACCCAGACGGCGAGCGGGCCGGCGGTGGTGTGGAAGGTGCGGCTCGATACCTTGCGCGTCGGCGACATCACGGTGCACGGTGTCGATGGACTGGTGCATGAAAACGACCTGCCGTTCGTACTGCTCGGGATGAGTTTTCTCGGCCGCATGGACATGCAGCGGGAGGGGGGCCGACTCGTGCTGCGCAAGCGTTACTAAGGTGAAACGAGTGACGGAAAAGAATCTCATGAAAACGGCATTCGATGCCGAGGGGCTGCGGCGCCGGTTTGTCGATGCGCCGGAGATGGCGCCGGTGCGCGAAGATGGCTCCCACCGGGGGGCGTTCCGCCCGGCCGCGGTGCTGGTCCCGGTGGTCCTGCGCCCGGAACGGCTCGCGGTGCTGCTGACGCGCCGCACGGATCATCTGCATCATCATCCCGGCCAGATCAGCTTTCCCGGCGGGCGGGTCGAGAAGGCGGACGTCTCGGCGGTGATGACGGCGTTGCGCGAGACGGAGGAGGAGATCGGTCTCGATCCGGAACGCATCGAGCTGCTCGGAGAGCTGCCCGACTACTTCACCGGGACCGGTTTCAGGGTGACGCCGGTGGTCGGGCTCGTGCATCCGCCGTTCGAGCTGAAGCTCGACACGTTCGAAGTCGCCGAAGCGTTCGAAGTGCCGCTGGCCCATTTCCTCGATCCGGCCAACCACCAGCGTCACAGCATGGAATACCAGGGCCGGATGCGACAGTATTACGCGATGCCGTACGAAGGGTATTTCATCTGGGGCGCGACGGCGGGAATTCTGGTGTCGCTGTACCGGTTCCTCGGCGGCGAGCCGAGCGTGTAGCGATCGCTGAGGTTGACGTTGACGTCAACGGACATTATGTTGCGCCCTCGTACGCCCGCATCCGGGCGGCATTCACGGAGAGTCTCGCAATGAAGATCGAAAATGGCGTGTTCGTCGTCACGGGTGGCGGGTCGGGGCTGGGGGCGGCGACGGCGCGGATGCTGGTCGGGGCCGGAGGCAAAGTGGTGCTGGCCGACGTGAATCGTGACGCGGGCGAGGCGCTGGCGGCGCAATTGGGCAGTGCGGCGGCGTTCGCCGCGACCGACGTGACCGACGAGGCGAGCGCGAAGGCGGCGATCGATCGCGCGGTGTCCGGCTTCGGCGGATTGCACGGGCTGGTCAATTGCGCCGGCATCGCTCCGGCCGAGAAGGTCGTCGGCCGCGAGGGGCCGCATCGGCTCGAATCGTTCGCGCGCACGATTACCGTTAACCTCATCGGCAGCTTCAACATGATGCGCCTCGCGGCGGATGTGATGACAAAGGCGGCGCCGAACGAGGAGGGCGAGCGCGGCGTGATCGTCAGCACGGCGTCGGTCGCGGCCTATGACGGTCAGATCGGCCAGGCGGCGTATGCGGCGTCGAAGGCGGGCGTTGTCGGGCTGACGTTGCCGGTGGCGCGCGAACTGGCGCGCTTCGGCGTGAGGGTGATGACGATCGCGCCGGGGATCATGGAGACGCCGATGCTGATGGGGATGCCGCAGGAAGTCCAGGATTCGCTCGGCAGGACCGTGCCGTTCCCGTCGCGCATGGGGCGGCCCGCGGAATACGCGGCGCTGGTTCGCCACATCATCGAGAACGCCTACCTCAACGGCGAGACGATCCGCCTCGACGGCGCGATTCGCATGACGGCGAAATAAGCTGAAGCGGGCTGCGGACGGCGTCGCGGCGATGGTAAGCGGGGCGTGCGACGATCGCGGCTCTTTGCGGCTGGCGTGCCGTAAGTTTTGCTGCAGTGCAATGGCGGCGGGACGTCAAGTGTGCTAAAAGACGTTTCGCTGCCTGAACGGGCGGCCGGGTCCGCCCCTCGCCGTCCTCGCCGTCCTCCGTGTTTCCCCGATGAGCGCCTCTGAAATCGAGCCCGTCCGAGCATCCTTGCCTGAGCAGGACTGCTATCACTGCGGTCTGCCGGTCCCGCCCCAGACGCACCACTATGTAACGATCGACGGCGCGTCGCGGCGCATGTGCTGCGTCGGCTGCGAGGCCGTCGCCGAGTCGATCGTCGCCAACGGCCTGACCGATTACTACCGCCATCGCGACGCGATGCCCGAGCCGCAGAAGGAGGCGCTGCCCGCCGAACTGCAGGAACTCGGGCTGTTCGATCATCCCGATTTCCAGAAAACCTTCGTGCAGCCGATCGGCGAGCACGAGCGCGAGGCGGCGCTGATCCTCGAGGGCATCACCTGCGCCGCGTGCGTGTGGCTGAACGAACAGCATGTCGCACGCCAGCCGGGCGTTTCGCTGGTCGAGGTCAACTATGCGACCCGTCGTGCGCGGGTGCGCTGGGACGAACGGCGCATCAAGCTGTCCGGGATCCTGTCCGCAATCCAGGCCATCGGCTACCGCGCGTATCCGTACGACGCCGAGCGGTCGGAGCAGATCGGCAAGCGCGAGCGCCGCTCGATGCTGTGGCGCGTCTTCGTCGCCGGCTTCGGCATGATGCAGGTGATGATGTACGCCTTCCCGGCGTACATCGCCCCGGAGGGCGACCTGGCGCCGGACATCGAGCAGCTGATGCGCTGGGCGAGCCTGCTGTTGACGCTTCCGGTCGTGCTGTATTCCGCGGCGCCGTTTTTCCGCCGGGCGTTGCGCGACCTGAAGTTGCGCCGCTTGGGCATGGACGTGCCGGTGGCGCTTGGAGTTGGCAGCGCCTTCGCGGCGAGCGTCTGGGCGACGCTTGCCGGGGGCGGCGAGGTGTATTTCGACTCGGTGACGATGTTCGTGTTCTTCCTGCTGTGCGGGCGCTATCTGGAGATGGTGGCGCGCCAGAAGGCGGTGCGTGGCGTCGAGGAACTCGGCAAGGTGCTGCCGGCGTTTGCCGAGCGCCTGCCCGGCTGGCCGGCGCCGGACGGTGAGCGCGTGCCGGTGTCGCAACTGGTGCCGGGCAACTTCGTGCGGGTGCGTCCCGGTGAAGTGATGCCCGCCGATGGCGTCGTTGTCGACGGGCGCAGCGAGGCGAACGAGGCGCTGCTGACGGGCGAGAGCCTGCCGGTGCCGAAGTCTGCCGGGAGTCCGGTCACTGGCGGCAGCATCAATATTTCGAGTCCGCTGACGGTGCGCGTCGAGCAGGTCGGGGACTCGACCCGCCTCGCGGCGATTTGCCGCCTGATGGAGCGCGGCGCGAGCGAAAAGCCCCGCATCGCGCAGCAGTCGGACCGCTTTGCGGCCGTGTTCATCGTCGCGCTGCTCGCGCTTGCGTTCGCGACGGGTATCGCGTGGTACTTCATCGAGCCGGAACGGGCGCTGTGGGTGTTCGTGTCGGTGCTGGTGGTCGCGTGTCCTTGTGCGCTGTCGCTGGCGACGCCGACGGCGCTGACGGTGGCTACCGACGCGCTGGCCCGAATGGGCGTGCTGGTGACGCGCGGGCATGCGATCGAGACGCTCGGGCGTGCGAACCACTTCGTCTTCGATAAGACCGGCACGCTGACGCATGGGCGGATGAGCCTCGAGGAAGTCCTGCCGCTCGGCGAACTGGGCGAAGCCGGATTGCACAGGCTGGCGGCGGCGCTCGAGCGCGATTCCGAACATCCGGTCGCCGCGGGACTGCGCCGCGCCGCGGGAGACGGCGTGCTGCCCGCGGTCGATGAGGTTGTCGCGCAAACCGGGCAAGGCATCGCGGGGCGGATCGAGGGCGTGCGCTATGCGATCGGACGGGCGGCATACGTCGCTGCGCAACTGGGCATCCCTGAACCGGCCCGGTGCGCGGAGTTCGAGGCGCGGGGCGGGTCGGTGATCGCGCTCGGCAGAACGGGCGAATGGCTCGGCCTGTTCCGCCTCGCGGACGTGCCGCGCGAGGAGGCCGCGCAGCTGACGACGAAGCTTCTCGCAGAGAAGGTGCGCATGACGGTGCTGAGCGGCGATTCGCCCGGCGCGGTCGATGCGGTCCTGGGCATCGAGGACGCTCACGGCGCCCTGACGCCTCAGGGCAAGCAGCAGTTCCTGGCGAGGCTGCAGCGTGCCCCCGGGGCAGTGGTGGCGATGGTCGGCGACGGCGTGAATGATGCTCCGGTGCTTGCCCAGGCACATGTGTCGGTGGCGATGGGCGGCGGCACCGAGCTCGCCCGCAACGAAGCCGACATCGTGCTGTTGAGCGAGAGTCTCGCCGGGCTCGGGCGCGGGCTCGATCTTTCGCGCCGCACGCTGTGGATCATCCGGCAGAACCTGTGGTGGTCGTTCGCGTACAACTTCACTTCGGTGCCGCTCGCAATGGCCGGCCTGGTCACGCCCTGGATGGCGGGCATCGGCATGGCCGGAAGCTCGCTGCTCGTCGTTCTCAACGCGCTGCGTCTGCAGCGCCAACCGCGGAGCGGGGTTCGCTGATGGAAAGCCTTTACATCCTGATCCCGCTCTCGGTCGTCCTGGTTTTCGTGATCGGCGTGATCTTCTGGTGGTCGCTCAAGTCAGGGCAGTACGACGATATGGAAGGTCCGGCGTACCGGGTGCTGATGGATGACCGCGATGCGCCGCCGCCTCCCGAGAGACAGCCGGACGGCACGGATCGCGAGCTGCCGAAGTAAGTCGGCAAAGTGAGTCGGCAAAGTGAGTCGGCAAAATGAGTCGGGGCACATCGCAGCGCTGCCGGGGGCACCCTTTGTTGACCTTGGTCAAAACGTCATCCGGGCGAGATGGGCATACTTTTCTCATGGTTTTTACGGTTGTCGCCGCGAGGTTTCGGGCGGCATTCCGGCAACTGGTATTTATGTCTCTCTGTTGGGGTTGGGGGTGCGTTCGATACGCACCCTTTTTTTTGCCTGCGATTTTCACCATGTTTAGAACATGGTTTTTGCGCGATTGATACCCCATATGCTTCCGCCCGATTGCGCGGTGCAATACAATGTTGACCTAAGTCAACGGCCGGTCAGCGGTGTTGTGCGTCAACGTGTTCGTCCGGGCCGCTAGTGCGTGGATGGTTGCAGACCGGGCGCAAAGGTTTTTCATCAGGGGGGCAGTTACATGCAATCGCAAGCGACTTACAACTACAAAGTCGTGCGCCAGTTCTCCATCATGACAGTCGTGTGGGGAATCGTGGGCATGCTGGTCGGCGTGATCATTGCGGCACAGCTTGTATGGCCGGAACTCAACGTCGGGGAATGGTTCCACTTCGGCAGGTTGCGTCCGCTTCACACAAACGCGGTGATCTTCGCGTTCGGCGGCTGTGCGCTTTTCGCGACGTCGTATTTCGTCGTTCAGCGCACCTGTCATACCACGCTGTTCGCGCCGGGTCTCGCGGCTTTCACGTTCTGGGGCTGGCAGCTGGTCATCGTGCTGGCCGCAGTCACGCTGCCGCTCGGCATCACGAGTAGCAAGGAGTACGCCGAGCTCGAATGGCCGATCGACATCCTGATCGCGGTGGTGTGGGTGTCCTACGCGATCGTGTTCTTCGGCACCATTGCCAAGCGCAAGACCTCGCATATCTACGTCGCGAACTGGTTCTTCGGCGCGTTCATCCTGACCGTGGCGCTGCTCCATATCGTCAATAGCGCAGCACTCCCGGTGACGCTCACCAAGTCGTATTCGGCGTACGCCGGCGTGCAGGACGCGATGGTCCAGTGGTGGTACGGCCACAACGCGGTCGGCTTCTTCCTGACCGCCGGCTTCCTCGGCATGATGTATTACTTCGTGCCGAAGCAGGCGGAGCGCCCGGTGTATTCGTACCGCCTGTCGGTGGTGCACTTCTGGGCGCTGATCTTCACCTACATGTGGGCGGGCCCGCACCATCTGCACTACACCGCGCTGCCCGACTGGACCCAGTCGGTCGGCATGGTGTTCTCGCTGATCCTGCTGGCGCCGTCGTGGGGCGGCATGATCAACGGCATCATGACGCTGTCCGGCGCGTGGCACAAACTGCGCACCGACCCGATCCTGAAGTTCCTGATCACCGCGTTGTCGTTCTATGGCATGTCGACCTTCGAAGGCCCGATGATGTCGATCAAGACGGTGAACGCGCTGTCGCACTACACCGACTGGACTGTCGGTCACGTCCATTCGGGCGCGCTCGGCTGGGTCGCGATGATCTCGATCGGCTCGATGTATTACCTCTTGCCGCGCATGTACGGCCGGACCGAGATGTATTCGACAGGTCTCATCAATGCCCACTTCTGGATCGCGACGATCGGCATCGTGCTGTATATCGCGTCGATGTGGATTGCCGGCGTGATGCAGGGCCTGATGTGGCGTGCAACCAATCCGGATGGCACCCTTACGTACTCGTTCGTCGAGAGCGTCAAGGCGAGCTACCCGTTCTGGTCGATTCGCCTGGTAGGCGGGGTGCTCTTCCTGACCGGCATGCTCATCATGTTCTACAACATGGTCAAAACGATGGCTGGCCACCGCGCGTACGACGCTCCCGTCGTGCTTCCCGCCGCTGCGCACGCCTGATCGGAGAAATGTGACATGGCTAAATCGAATCACGATTTTATCGAGCGCAGTGTTGGTTGGCTGATCGTGTTCACGCTGCTGACGGTGAGCGTCGGCGGCCTCGTCGAGATCGTCCCGCTGTTCTTCCAGAAGTCGACGACGATGCCGATCGATCGTCAGGGCAACCCGCTGAACGTCAAGCCGTACGATCCGGTCCGGCTCGTCGGGCGCGACATCTACGTCCGCGAAGGCTGCTACAACTGCCACTCGCAGATGATTCGCCCGTTCCGGGCCGAGACCGAACGCTACGGTCACTACTCGGTTGCCGGGGAATTCATTTATGACCGGCCGTTCCAGTGGGGCTCGAAGCGGACCGGCCCGGACCTGCAGCGCGTCGGCGGTCGCTACTCCGACGAGTGGCACCGGGTGCACCTCACTAATCCGCGCGACGTCGTGCCGGAATCGAACATGCCGGCGTTCCCGTGGCTCGAACGCCCGGTCGAGGCGGACGACATCGAGCAGAAGATGCAGGTGCTGCGCACCCTGGGCCATCCCTATTCCGACGAGGAAATCGCCGGGGCCCGGGCAGCGCTCGAAGGCAAGACCGAGATGGAAGCGCTCATCGCGTACCTGCAGGGGCTGGGTACCGCGCTTTCGAACTTCAAGTGACGAGCAGGAGAAGCGCCGTGGATATCAACGATTTGCGATCCCTCATCACCGTGCTCGGCATGGCCTGCTTTCTGGGCATCTGTTTCTGGGCTTACAGCAAGCGTGCCCGGGCCGGATTCGATGAAGCGGCGCTGCTTCCCTTCACCGACGATGATGCGCCGGCGCCGCACGCTGCCCGGCAAGCCAAGGAAGGATAAAAAATGGCTGACTTTGTTAGCGGTTTCTGGAACATGTATGTGATGGGCCTGGTGGCCCTGAGCCTGCTGTTCTGCCTGTTCGTGCTGATGTCGAACAACAAGCGCGAGACCGGTCCGGTCGAGTTGCACGGCCACGTCTGGGACGAGAACCTCGCCGAATACAACAACCCGCTGCCGCGCTGGTGGTTGTATCTCTTCTGGCTGACGCTGATCTTCGCGGTGGTGTACCTGATCCTGTATCCGGGATTCGGCAACACGAAGGGCGTGCTCGGATGGGCGTCGGTCGGGCAGTACGAAACGGAGACCCGGAAGGCGGAGGAGCGCTATGCGCCGATCTTCGCCAAGTACCAGGGCATGGACGTGGCGGGAGTGGCCGCGGACCCGGAGGCGCGCGGCATGGGCCAGCGGCTGTTCGTGACCTACTGCGCGCAGTGCCATGGTTCGGATGCGCGCGGTGCGAAAGGCTTCCCGAACCTGACCGACAAGGCCTGGCATTGGGGCGGCGATCCTGAGACGATCAAGGCCACCATCACCAACGGGCGGATCGGCGTGATGCCCCCTCTCGGTCCGACGCTCGGCGCCGACGGGGTGAAGGATGTCGCGAACTACGTGCGCTCGCTGTCCGGCCTCGCGCACGACTCGCTGCGCGCCCAGCGCGGCGCAGAGCTGTTCCAGCAGAACTGCGTGGCATGTCACGGAGCCGAGGCGAAAGGGACGCCGGCGATGGGGGCTCCTGATCTTTCCGATGACGCCTGGCTTTACGGCTCGTCGGAGACGACGATCATGGAAACCGTCACGAAGGGCCGGATGAACCGGATGCCGGGATTCGGTGAATTCCTCGGCGAGGCGAAAGTGCACCTGCTGACGGCGTACGTGTACGGTCTCTCGAACAAGCCGGCGCAGTAAACCGTTTCGGGCAGCAGCCATTCCCCGGGGGCGACCCGGGGAATTCAAGCCCGCGAAATTAGAACTTACGGATATAGCGATATATGACCGCTCCGATACCCCTTCGGAAGTTCCCTTCCCCGCGCGACAAGTCGGCCGAGTCCGACGAACTCTATGCTGCACGGAAGAAGCTCCACGTGCGTTCGGTGAGCGGCCGCTTTGCGACCTGGCGCTGGATCCTGGTGTGGTTTACGCAGATCCTCTATTACGGCCTGCCCTGGCTCACGTGGAACGATCGACAGGCCGTGCTGTTCCACCTGACCGAGCGCAAGTTCTACATTTTCGGCTGGGTGTTCTGGCCGCAGGACGTGTTCTACCTCGCGATCCTGCTGATCATTTCCGCTTTTGCGCTGTTCTTCTTCACGGCGATCGCCGGGCGGCTGTGGTGCGGGTACGCGTGTCCGCAGACCGTGTACACCGAAATCTTCATGTGGATCGAGGAGAAGATCGAAGGGGATCATCTCAAGCGCAAGAAACTGGACAGCGCGCCGATGGGGGCGCGAAAGCTCGCGATCCGTTCGGCAAAGTACGGCGCATGGATTCTGCTGTCCCTGTGGACCGGCTTTACGCTGGTCGCGTATTTCACGCCGCTCGACGAGTTGCTCCAGGCGGCGAAGATGCTGAGTTTCGGACCGTGGGAAATGTTCTGGATCCTGTTCTACGGCGGCTTCACCTACCTTTTCGCCGGAGTGATGCGCGAGCAGGTCTGCAAGTACATGTGCCCCTATGCGCGCTTTCAGAGCGTGATGTTCGATGCCGACACGCTCGTCATAACCTATGACCAGGAACGTGGCGAGCCGCGAGGTTCGCGCCGCAAGGGCGTCGCGCCACGCGCATCCGGGCTGGGAGATTGCGTGGATTGCGGGATCTGCGTCCAGGTGTGCCCGACCGGAATCGATATCCGGCAGGGCTTGCAATATGAATGCATCGGTTGCGCGGCGTGTATCGACGGCTGCGACCAGGTGATGGACCGGATGGGCTATCCGCGTGGGCTGATCCGCTATTCCACCGACAATGCAATCAAGCAGCACTGGGGACGAAAGGAAATCGTCGCGCATGTGCTGCGGCCGAGGACACTGATCTACAGCGCGGTCCTCGCGTCCGTTTGCCTCGCGCTGCTGTGGGGCCTGGCGACGCGTTCGGACCTGCGGGTGGATGTGATCCGCGATCGGGCGACGCTGGCGCGTGAGGTCGAAGGCGGCTTGATCGAGAATGTTTACCAGCTGCAGATCATGAACATGCTCGAGACTCCTCGCGTGTTCGACATCGCGGTGTCGGGCCTGGACGGGATTCGCATCGACGGTATTCGGCAGGTCAGGATCGCTCCGGCGTCGACCGAATCCGTGACGGTGCATGTGAGGGTGCCGCCCGAATCGGGCGCGCCGGGTTCGCACAAAATCGTCTTCGACGTCGGCATGGGCGGTGATCCGTCCGTGTCGGTGCGCGAAGACACGACCTTCCATTTGCCTCGCTAAGACAGGATCGATCGAATGCGCACAGTAGCCCTGACGAAAGACATCCAGCCGTGGTACCAGCAGGGCTGGCCGTGGTTCCTGATCGCAATCCCGGCGACTGCCGTCATTGCGGGCGCAGTGACCTTGTGGCTGGCGATCACCAGCTGGGATGGCCTGGTGGTGGACGATTACTACCAGCAGGGCAAGACAATCGAAAAAACCATCGGGCGTTCGATCCGCGCGCGCGAAATGGGCCTCGTCGCCGATTTCCGGGTTCGCGCGGAGGAGGTCAGCGTTCGGCTGAGCGCCGCGCAGGGAATCGCCTTGCCCCCGACGGTGGTACTGACGATCGCGCATCCGACGCGCGCGGGGCAGGATCAGAAGCTCCTGCTGAAGGGGCGCGACGGGGCGTTCGCCGGTGCTGTCGCACCGCTATCGACGGGTCGCTGGCTGATTCAGCTCGAGGACGAGGCGCAGACGTGGCGACTCAGTGAAACCATCCTCGTGCCGACGGGTGCGGAGGTCCGGATAGTCCCCGCGGATGCGTAACTGACTGGTGAAGGGGGTGTCAATTGCTGAAATGGATCCAGGTCCTGTGGCCTTCGTTTCTTGTCGCGGGCATTGCCGAGGCGGTCTTCTTCACGGTTGTCGATCCCAATACTCTGTATTTTCTTGGGGAACCCGTCGAATATTCGCTGATGGCCACTTATTCGATCGGGTTTTTCGGTTTCTGGATCGTCTGTGCTGCCTCCAGCCTGGCGACGCTGTTTCTCCAGCGCAGCCCGGAAGAGCTCAACCGGCCGCAGCCCTAGCTCACTGCAGCGAGACCCGCCCCGCAGGCCTCGCATGCCGGTCGTCAATCTCAGCGATACACCAGTACGGGAATATTGCTGTGGGTAAGCACTTTCTGCGTCTCGCTACCCAGCAGCAGGCCGGCAATCCCGCGGCGACCATGTGAAGCCATGAAAATCAGGTCGCAGCCGTGCCGCTTGGCGGCGTCGATGACTGCTTCGTACGGCACTTCGTTCACGATCGTATCGGTGTCGGCGGCGACACCTTCGCTATCTGCCAGCGCTTTGGCCTTGCCGAGGATCTTCCTCGCTTCCTCTTCGGCCGATTTCGCGAACTGCTCCGGCGTGGTCGGATCGATCAGTGCGCCTTCGCCATAGATCGGCATCGGAAAATCGGGCTGCGCATAAAAGAAGGTGATCCGCGCGCCGGCGTCCTTGGCGAACAAAACTGCCCGTGCAACAGTGCTTTCCGACAGCGGCGAGCCGTCGGTGGGGACGAGAATGTGCTTGAACATCGCGCTGCTCCCTCGGTTTTTGAATGGACGGTTGATTATAGCCACGTCGGACGCGATGGCGCGCTGCGGGCAGCGGCGGACGATTGACACAGGTCAACCAGCATGAAGGAATATGAGAACAAGCTATCCGCATTGCGGGAGGTGTTATGGACCTGACATTTTTCGGCGCCGCCGGCGAGGTTACCGGATCGTGCGCGAGGGTGCGCCACGAGGGTGGCATGTTCCTCGTGGATTGCGGCATGTTCCAGGGCGGCCGCGATGCGACGCGAAAGAACCTGCAGGCGCTCGACTTCGACCTCCGCGAAGTCGATTTCGTTATCTTGACCCACGCTCACCTCGATCATTCGGGGCTTGTGCCGCGGCTGGTTTCGCTCGGTTACCGGGGAAAAATCTATGCCACTGCCGCCACTGTCGACCTTCTCGGCGTGATGCTTCTCGATTCGGCGCACATACAGGAGAAGGAGGCGGAGTGGGCGGTCCGCAACAACCGCCGAAAGAACGTGCGGCACGGCTGGTCGGCCGCGCCGCTATATACCGTCAACCAGGCGCTCGAGAGCCTCGCGAGCCTGCACAAGGTTGCCTACGACGAAGAGATCGTTCCGCACTCCGCCGTGCGCTGCCGGTTCCGCGAGGCAGGCCACATCCTGGGTTCGGCGATCATCGAAATCGATATCGAAACGGGCGGGACGTCGCGCAGGCTGGTTTTCAGCGGCGACCTGGGGCGACCGATGCGACCGGTGCTGCGGGATCCGGTGAAGATCTCGAGAGCGGATTATCTGTGCATCGAGTCGACGTATGGTAATCGTGCCCATCGGCCGATCGAGGCTACCGAGGCGGAACTCGTCCATGTCCTGCGCGACACCCTGGAGCAAAGACGGGGCAACGTGATCATTCCCGCCTTTGCCGTAGGGCGGACTCAGGAGGTGATCTTTGTTCTTGCCGATCTTGTCAGGGCGGGGAAGATTCCGCGCCTCGAGGTCGTCGTCGATTCGCCGATGGCATCGGCCGTGACGCAGTTGACCCTGCAGTACGATGAGCTGTGGGATGAGGAAACCCGCTCCCTGCTCGCCTGGATTCGTGCCCATCCGCACAGGATCAGCGTGCGCTTCGTGCAGCACGTCGAGGACTCGATCGCGTTGAATGCGCAGCCCTCGGGGCTGGTCATCATCTCGGCAAGCGGCATGTGCGAAGCCGGACGTATTCGTCATCACCTCAAGTACAACGTCGGCCGCAGCGAGTGCAGTATCGTGATCTGCGGCTTTCAGGCGGCAGGGACGCTGGGTCGCCGACTGGTCGACGGGGCACGCACGATCACGCTGTTCGGCGAACGCATTGCAGTGCGTGCGCAGGTTCATACCATCGGAGGACTCTCGGCCCATGCAGACCAGCCGGGGCTGCTCGAGTGGCTCGAGCACATCGAAGAGGCGCCGCGCCGGACGTTCGTTGTTCACGGCGAGCAGGAAGCCGCGTCGGCGTTTGCCGGTGCGCTCGCCTCGCGGCTGCACTGGCCCGGGATTACGATTCCTGCAGCGGGGCAGGTCTACCCGCTCGATTGAGCAGGACCCTTTCGGCCGGGGGATTGCAGTATCCGGCGATTCGCTCTCCACAAGACGACGGGATGATGATCGTGAATACAGCGAGAAACGGAAAGCCCTCCAGTCCGCTCACGCCGCCGCAGGCAGTGCGGCGGACGCTGCGCGAGATCCATGAACACGTAGAAGGGACCGTCGATCCCCTCGGCATGGCGGCGCCGATCGTGCATGCGCAACTCGCCTGGTTTGCGCATCCGCAGGAACTTGCGGAAAGGATCGCCAGCCTGTCCTCCGATCTTTGGCGTCTGCAGGAGCACTCGTGGCGCCGCGCCGTGGGGCTGGCGAATCCTGATCCGATCAGCCCGAATGCCGACGACGAACGCTTTGCCGACCCGGTATGGACGGACGTGGCGTCCTGGGATCTGGTCAAGGAGTGGTATTTGGCAGTTACCCACCACATGCAGGACATGCTGTACAACACTCCCGGAATGTCCGGCAAGGAAAGTCGCAGGGCTGCATTCTGGTGGCGCCAGTGGATCAATGCGGTTGCGCCGACGAACTTCTATTGGACGAACCCCGTCGCGATGCGCAAGGCCATGCAGACCCGCGGCGCGAGCCTCTTGCGCGGACACGGCATTTTTCTCGGCGATCTGCAGGCGGGGGACGTGCGCATGACCGACCCGCACGATTTCGAGGTCGGCAGGAACCTCGCAGCGACGCCCGGCGCGGTCATCTTCCGCAACGATCTGCTGGAAATCATTCATTACGCGCCGACCCGGGCCAAAGTGCATGCCGAGCCGGTGGTGATCGTCACCCCCTGGATCAACAAGTTCTACATCCTCGATCTGGTGCCGAGGAAAAGCATGGTCCGCTTCCTCCTGGACCAGGGGCTGGATGTGTTCATCACGAGCTGGAAGAACCCGGACGCGGGGATGCGCGACGTGGGGTTCGACCGTTATCTGCAGGACGGCGTGCACGCGATTGTCGAGACGGCCCGGCGCTTTACCGGCGCCGCGCGGGTGCATGCCGTGGGCTACTGCATCGGCGGGACAGCGCTGTCGATGTACATGGCGTGGGCCAATCGGCGTTTCCAGCCGGAAGACGTCCCGGTGGCGGACTGGACGTTGCTGACGACGCTCGTGGATTTTCGCAAACCCGGCGACATCGAAGTTTTCATCGATGAGGGAAGCATTCGCTACCTGACCGCCAGCATGGAGCGCAAGGGGTTTCTGGACGGCAAGGAGATGGCTTCCGCTTTTCGCCTGCTGCGTTCCAACAGTCTCATCTGGCACTACGCTGTCCACGGCTGGCTGTATGGCGAGGCGCCGCCGCCGTTCGACGTGCTGTACTGGAACATGGATACGACGCGGATGCCGTGCGCGATGCACTCCTGGTATTTGCGCGAACTCTACCTGCACAACCGGCTGATCGAGCCGGATGCGCTGGCCATTGCGGGCGAGCCCATCGATCTCGCCCGCATCACGCAGCCGCTGTACGCCGTCGCCGCCGAGGACGACCACATCGCGCCGTGGCACGAGGCCTATCGCGTGAACAACTTCGTCACCGGACCGAAGCGCTATGTGTTGTCGAGTTCGGGGCACATCCTCGGCATCGTCAATCCCCCCGTGACTCCGCCGAAGCGCAAGTACCGTGTCGCCGATGCGCACCGGTCCGACGCCGCGGAAGCGTGGTACGCGAAAGCCGCGGAAGAGGCCGGTAGCTGGTGGACCGACTGGATGAACTGGCTCACGCCGCGGTGCGGAGAGCTGGTCGATGCGCGGGCGGCCGCATCGGATGCATATCCCCGGCTCGCGGACGCGCCCGGAATCTATGTCCTGGAGCGTTGAGCAGGATTCGTCCCGCGGTTTTTCGGTTGCCACGACCTCTTCGCCGGCTTCTTTATGCAATTGACCCGAGTCAAGGTGAGCACTCCGGGCGCTGGGGAGAATGCTTCGGGCCTGCCAGCCCACCAGCTCTTGCGATCAGCCTTGGTATTGGGCGAGGCCGACCGGATCGTGCAGTGCGATGTGTTTGCCGTGGACGGTGATCAGTCCTGCATTCACGAGGTCGTGGAAAATTCGCGAAAGCGTTTCGGGGGTCAGGTTCAGACGCGAGGCAATGACCTGCTTGCTGGTCGGCAGCTGGATGTCGCGAGCGCCGGTGGCGCCGTCCTGCTCGACCTGCTGCAGCAGATAACCGATCACCCGCTGGGTGCTCGAGCGTAACGAATAGATTTCGACGTCCTGGATCATGCTGTGCAACCGGATGGCCATGCCCGCCAGCAATTTGCGTGCAAAACTGGAGTCCTGGTCGATCAGATCCGAGACGACGGCTTGCCCGATGTGCAGGAGGCGGGTGGCCACGAGTCCTTCGGCAAAAACGGGATATGGGCGGTTCAGGAACATCACCGCTTCACCGAAGCTGTGCATCGGGCTGAGGATCTCGACCACCTTCTCGTTGCCCTGGGCCGACGAAACCGCGAGTTTCACCTGCCCGGAAACGACGAAAAAGAAACCATGGACCGGGTCGCCGCGCTGGAACAGGACTTCACCTTTTTCCAGCGTGCGTTCCCGGGTGTAGCGGGCAACCCGGTCGATGCCGTCGGCGGAAAGTTCGCTGAAGAACGAAATCTGACGCAGCAGGGTGGGGATGTCGGCAGTGGGGTTGGGCATCTTGGCCTCCAGCGGAAACAACTGGGCATTCTACCGTGTCGGACCCTTGGCCCCGGAATTCCCGGCAGTAACGGCCCGGATAGGAATTCACTGAAGGAACGCAGCACCATGCAGACTCAAACCAAGGCCGCGTCCGCGCCGCCGATTCTTTTCGCAGCGCCGCACCGGGCGATGTTCTTTTCCGGTGGTGTGATGTTGCTCGTGGCCTTCGTGTTGTGGGCATTCGAGCTCGTGAGCCGCGTTGGTGCGGTGGCGCCGCTGGCGTGGACGCTTCCGCCGGGCTGGATGCACGCGTTACTGGTCCTCGCCGGTGTGTTCCCGTTGTTCATGTTCGGTTTTCTCCTCACCGCGATGCCCCGCTGGCAGGGCGCGCAGGACGTGCCCGTGACAGTCTGGCTGCCACCGTGGCGTCTGCTCGTCGCCGGGTGGGCGGTCGCAATCATCGGATTGTGGATTCCCGGCCTGCTCGCGGTCGGCCTGCTGCTGGTGCTGGCCGGGTGGGGCGGCGTTCTGCGGGTGCTGTGGGGTGTGGCATTCAACGACAATCCCGATTCGCTGCACGCCCGACTGGTGACCACGGCGCTCGCGGCAGGTGCCTTCGGAGTGCTCGCCTGGTTCGTTTTCGCGATCACCGGTGACGGCGTCTGGGGGCGTGTGGCCATCGGCCTCGGAGTGTGGTGGTGCCTGCTGCCGGTGTTCTTTACGGTCTGTCACCGCATGATTCCATTTTTTTCCAGCAACATCGTCAAGGATTACGTGGTTGTCCGCCCGCGCTGGGCGCTCGGCATCGTGCTGGGGGCGAGCGTCATCCACGGGGCGCTGGCGATGGCGGGATTCGGCGCGATGACCTGGATCGTCGATGCGCCGGCGGCGGCGACTGCCCTCTGGCTGTCGGTGCAATGGCGCCTGGTCCCGGCGTTGTGCGTGCCGCTGTTGGGGATGCTGCACATCGGTTTCGCGTGGCTCGGGATCGCTTTCCTGCTCTCGACGCTGCAGGGCGTCGCTGCGCTGTTTGGCCAGGCGTGGCTCGGCCTCGCGCCGCTGCACGCGCTGGGCGTCGGATTCTTCGGCTCGGTGCTGCTGGGCATGGTGTCGAGAGTGACCTTGGGACATTCGGGCGGCAAGCTCGTGGCGGACAAGCTGACGTGGTCGCTGTTCCTCGGGCTTGAATTTGTCGTGGTGTTGCGCGTGGCCGGCGAACTGGTGCCGCCCTCGTGGTCGAGCGGCGTGATGCTCGCGGCGGCGCTGGGCTGGGTTGCCGTGTTCGGCCTGTGGGGGGCTCGATATCTGCCCGTTTATCTGCGTCCGCGCAGTGACGGCCGGCCGGGGTGAAATGCGGTGTACGCGGCGATCAAACACCTCCACGTCCTGTGTGCCGTGTTGAGCGGGTCGGGATTTCTCCTGCAGGGGATCTGGATGACGCGGCGCAGCCCGCTGCTCGATCATCGCGTCACCCGCGTTCTGCCGCACGTGATCGATACCTTATTTTTCACCAGCGCGATCACGCTCGCGATGCTGAGCGCGCAGTATCCGTTCGTTGCTCCGTGGGTCACGGCGAAGGTGATCGGGCTGGTCGTCTACGTGGTGCTCGGTTACATCGCGCTGCGGGGCGGCCCGACAATGCGCATACGCGTCTTCGCGCTGGCCTGCGCATTGCTCGTCTTTTCATGGATCGTGTCGGTCGCGTTGACGAAGAATGCGGCTGGCTTTCTTGTTCTTACCGGAGCTTTCTGATGGCTGATTCCCTGATACCCGTTGCTCCCGGCCTGGAGACGCCGCTCGAAATGCTCGAAGCTTGCCACGGACGTCTGCAGGCGCAGCTCGCGACGCTGTCGCGCCTCGCGGCGTGGCTGCCTGAGCATGGCGCCGACCGGCAGGCACAACAGGCGGCGGTCAACGTGATGCGTTACTTCGACCTGGCTGCCGTCAATCACCATCTCGACGAGGAAGACGACCTGTTCCCTGTCCTGCGCGCGCGAGTCGATGGCGGGCGCCGGGAAGCGCTGTACGAGCTGATCGACTGGATCCTGGCGGACCACCAGGAAATGTTCGCTGCGTGGGCGGCAATCCGGGCAAAGCTCGATCCGATCTCCCGCGGCGAGCCGGCGGAACTGTCGGCCGCAGAGGTCGAGCAATTCACCGCTCGTTACCGGCGCCACATGGAGCGCGAAGAGGGCGAACTGCTGCCCTATGCGCGCGAGTTGTTGACGGAGCAGGACATTGCCACCCTGACAGCGACAATGACCGCGCGACGGCGGCAGGACGTGCCGTCGCGCGGTTCCTGATGCCGGTCAGGCCCGCGGCGACGGGTGCTGGATCAGCTTTTTCAGGCCGCCGATATTGAGAATGCGGATGTGCTTCTGCTGGACAGCGATCAGTCCCTCTTCCTGGAACTTCGAGAACGCCCGCGACACGGTCTCCAGCTTCAGTCCCAGGTACGAGCCGATTTCCTCGCGCGTCATCCGCAGGTGGAATTCCGCCGCAGAGAAGCCGCGCGCAGTGAATCGCTGCGACATGTTCAGCAGGAACGCCGCCAGACGTTCTTCCGCGCGCATCGAACCGAGCAGCGTCATGACGCCGTGGTCACGTACGATCTCGCGGCTCATCACCTTGTGGAACTGATGCTGCAGACCTTCGACGACGCGCGACAGCTCTTCGAGCTTGCCGTAAGCGATCACGCACACTTCGCTGTCCTCGAGCGCGATCGCGTTGCACGAATGCAATTCCGTGCTGATGCCGTCGAGCCCGAGCATCTCGCCGGTCATCTGGAAACCGGTGACCTGCTCGCGTCCGTCTTCAAGCAGCACGTCCGTCTTGAACGAACCCGCCCGGATCGCGTAGATCGCCTCGAAAGCGTCGCCCGCACGATACAGGTGATGCTGGCGCTTGATCTTGCGACGCGCTCCGACGAGTTCGTCGAGGCGGTCGATCTCGTTTTCCGACATGCCGAAAGGCAGACACAGCTCGACCAGGTTGCACTGGGAACACGCGACTTTCAGACTGGCTACCGTAATTGGCACCGTGGCCTTCATTTGCACGATAATAATGCCCTCTGTTCAAGTCCGACTTACGATTGCCAAGGAAGTCCGTTGATCCACGTCAACCCCCACGGCGCTGCTTTTTGCGATCGTACGAAACGCACCCGAGCGATACAACCATGACCAGCCAGAACGATCTTGTATTCGACCCGCAGCTGATCCGCCGCTTCGATATCAACGGGCCGCGCTATACGTCGTATCCGACCGCCGATCGCTTCGTCGAAGCCTTCGATGACCGCGCCCTCCGGGACTGGCTTGCCCAGCGTGCGGTGGGCGGGGTGAGCAAACCTCTTTCATTATACTTCCACATCCCATTTTGTAACACGATTTGCTACTACTGCGCGTGTAACAAGATCATCACGAAGGATCATGCTCGTTCCGCCAAGTACCTGAAATATCTGGATAAAGAAATCGGGATGCAGGCCGATGCGCTGGGCGGCAGCCATCAGGTCACCCAGTTGCACCTGGGAGGAGGGACGCCGACTTTCCTTTCCCACGACGAGTTGCGCCAGCTGATGGATTCGGTCCGTTCGCGCTTTACTCTGGTACCGAACGGCGAATATTCGATCGAAGTGGACCCGCGCAAGGTCGACTTCGAAACCGTCAAGCTGCTTGCGGACCTGGGTTTCAACCGCATGAGCGTCGGCGTCCAGGACTTCAACGAGGATGTCCAGGTCGCAGTCAACCGCGTGCAGAGCTTCGACGAAACCAAGCTGGTCATCGACTCGGCCCGGGCGACCGGCTTCAAGTCGATCAGCCTGGATCTGATCTACGGGCTGCCGAAGCAGAACATCATCAGCTTCAATCGCACCCTCGAACAGGTCCTTGCGCTGTCCCCGGACCGCATTTCGCTTTACAGCTATGCGCATCTGCCGGGTCTGTTCAAGCCGCAACGGCGCATTACCGTCGTCGATATGCCCACTTCGGACGCGAAGCTGCAGATCCTGCAACTTGCGATCCGCCGGCTGACCGAAGCGGGCTACGTGTATATCGGCATGGATCACTTCGCGAAGCCGGACGACGAATTGACCGTTGCACAGCGCCAGGGCCGGCTGCACCGGAACTTCCAGGGCTATTCGACGCAGGCCGAATGCGACCTGCTCGCGTTCGGGGTGTCCGCGATCGGCAAGATCGGACCGGTATATTCGCAGAACTTCAAATCGCTCGATGAATATTACGACGCGCTCGATCGCGACGAACTGCCGGTGCTGCGCGGCATCGAGCTGACCGCCGACGACCTGCTGCGCCGTTCGATCATCCAGGCCCTGATGTGTCATTTCGAACTTTCGATCGATTCGATCGAAATCGCGCACCTGATCCAGTTCAACGAATATTTCGCCGATGAATTGCAGGACCTTCGCGCGATGGAAGAGGCCGGGCTTGTCGAGGTTACCGACAAGTGGATCAACGTCATGCCTGCCGGCCGTCTGCTGGTACGCGGCATCGCGATGGTATTCGATCGGTATCTGCGGGCCGACCGGGAACGCGCCCGCTATTCCAAGGTGATCTGACCACACCACGGCCGGAGGCTGGCGGGGGAGTGTTAGAATAGAAGCGTTTTCTGTGCCGCGGGTACCGCGGCACTTTCGCTTGTATTCGGCGCTACCTGATGCCTGAAACCGGTTATATCGCAGTTTTCCTGATCGGCCTGCTTGGCGGAACCCATTGCGTCAGCATGTGCGGGGGGATCGTCGGCGCGATGACCTCGGTGCGGATGCCCGGCGACACGCGTCGGCAATGGCCGATCCATCTCGCCTACAATCTCGGGCGCGTCGCCACCTATACCTTGCTGGGCGCCGTGCTCGGCGCGCTCGGCACGGTCGGCCTGCTGTTCAACGACGTGCTGCCGGTCCAGCTCGGCCTCTACGTGCTGGCGAACCTGATGCTCATCGCGCTCGGCTTGTACCTGACCGGGTTCACGCGTCTATTGACCCCGGTGGAGCGGGTGGGACTGCGGCTGTGGCGGCGGGTCCAGCCCCTGACGCGGCGCTTCCTGCCGGCACGTTCGGCGGCTCAGGCCCTGCCGCTTGGCCTGTTGTGGGGGTTCCTGCCGTGCGGTCTCGTATATAGCGTGCTGACCACTGCGCTCGTCACCGGCTCGGCGGGGCGCGGCGCCGGGCTGATGCTGGCCTTCGGGCTCGGGACGCTGCCGAACCTGATGCTGGCGGGAATGCTCTTCAAGCGGTTCAGGGATGTCACGCGCAACGGCAAGGTTCGCTTCGCCGCCGGTCTGCTGGTGCTCGGGTTCGGAGTATTCGGGCTGTTCAACGCGCCGACGCTCGGGGGCAAGCTATGGAGCGGCGTGGTCTGCGAAGTCTGAATGCAGCCCGTCGGGCGGGCTGTTTCTTTATTGCGATACCGGTTCGTCGATCGGAGTTGCTGCCCGGGATGCGTGCGATAGGTTCGTGGGCCGCTAGACATCCATGGGGCCGCTGATCTTCGACATGTGGAGTCGACCAATGAACAATCCCGTGATGGATCCGCGCCACGCTGCAATCGAACTGCCGGTGTCGGGCATGACCTGCGCCGCCTGCGCGGCACGGATCGAGAAAGTGCTGAACCGCATGCCGGGCGTTAGTGCGAACGTGAATCTCGCGGCCGAAAAAGCGCGCGTTAACTTCTCCGGCGCCGAGGCAGGGCCGGCCGATGTCGTCGCGGCGATCCGCAAGGCGGGTTTCGATGTTCCGGCGGCGGCGCTCGAACTGGCGATTTCGGGCATGACCTGTGCCGCGTGCGCCTCGCGGCTGGAAAAGGTCCTCAATCGGCTGCCGGGCGTCGAGGCGGCGGTCAATTTCGCGACCGAACGCGCGACCGTGCGTTACCAGCCCGGCCTGGTAACGACCGAGACGCTGAAGGATGCCGTGCAGCGTGCCGGTTTTGTTGCGGCGGAAACCGGGCTTGCGGGCCGGGAGCAGGTGCGTTTGCGGCAGGCTGCGGCGTGGAAAGCCGAGCTGCGCCGATTCTGGATCGCTGCGCTGCTGACGCTGCCACTCGCCGCCCAGATGCCGGCGATGTTCGGCGGCGGCTGGGCGGCCGAGGCGCACCACGAGTTCCTGCCGCGCTGGCTGCAACTGATGCTCGCGACGCCGGTGCAGTTCTGGATCGGGGCGCGCTTTTACCGCGGCGCATGGTCCTCGGTGCGAGGAGGCGGCGCGAACATGGACGTGCTGGTCGTGCTCGGCACGAGCATGGCCTGGAGCTACAGCGCAATCGTCACGCTGTTCGGACGCCATGACCTGCACGTGTATTACGAAGCATCCGCGATGATCATCACGCTGATTCTGCTCGGCAAGCTGCTGGAGGCGCGCGCGAAGGCCCGCACCACCGCTGCGCTCGATGCGCTGCTGCGCCTGCAGCCCAGGGTCGCGCATGTCGAACGCGACGGCGACCTGGTCGCGGTCCCGGTCGACAGCCTGAAGCCAGCGGATCTGTTCGTGGTGCGGCCGGGGGATGCCGTGCCGGTCGATGGTGAGGTCGTGTCCGGAGCGTCGGCGCTCAACGAGGCGATGCTGACCGGCGAGAGCATGCCGATCGACAAACGGCCCGGTGACAAGGTGTTCGCCGCGACCCTCAACGGGGAAGGCGTGTTGCGCTGCCGGGCGACCGGCGTCGGCGCCCACACGCTGCTCGCCGGCATTATCCGCATGGTCGAGCAGGCTCAGGGCTCGAAAGCGCCGGTGCAGCGCCTCGCGGACCGCATCGCGGCGGTGTTCGTGCCGGTGGTGGTCGGCATCGCCGCCGTCACGTTCGTCTCGTGGTGGTGGCTCGGCGGGGACTTTGCGCAGGCGCTGATCAGCGCGGTCGCCGTGCTCGTGATCGCATGCCCGTGCGCGCTGGGTCTCGCGACGCCGACCGCGATCATGGTCGGGACCGGGCAGGGCGCGCGCGCGGGCATGCTGGTAAAGAATGCCGAAGCGCTCGAACTGGCCGAGAAAATCCGCGTGCTGGTGGTCGACAAGACGGGTACGCTGACCGAGGGCACGCCGGCGGTCAGCGATGCCGTGCCGGCCGAGGGATGGGACCGGGCCGGCCTGCTCGGGATCGCGGCGGCGCTGGAGCAGACCAGCGCGCACCCGATCGCCGCGGCGATCGTCGCCGAGGCGCGGGCGACGGGAGCCACGATTGCGTCGGCACGGGACAGCGTCGCCGAGCCGGGCAAGGGACTGTCGGGCCGGGTCGATGGACGGGACGTCGTGCTCGGCACCCCCGCTTTCCTCGCCGAGCGCGGCATCGATATGTCGGGCGCCCCCTGGGAAACCCTCGCGGCGGCTGGCAAGACGATGGTCGCGGTCGCCGTCGCCGGTCGTTACGCCGGCGTGATCGGGGTTGCCGATCGCGTGCGGCAGGATTCGGCGAGCGCCGTGGCGCGATTGAAGGCGCGCGGGCTGCGGGTCGTGATGCTTACCGGCGATCACGCCGCGACGGCGGCGGCGATCGCTCGCGAAACCGGCATTGACGACTGGCAGGCAGGCGTGATGCCGGCAGACAAGGCGGCCGTGGTGAAGGCTTTCGCGCAAGGCGGCGAACGGGTCGGGATGGCCGGCGACGGCATCAACGATGCGCCGGCGCTCGCTGCCGCCGATGTGTCGTTCGCGATCGGGGTCGGGGCGGACGTGGCGGTCGAAGCGGCCGACATCACGCTGGTGAGGAACAGCCTGCACGGTGTCGCCGACGCGATCGACCTGTCGCGCACGACGTTGTCGAAGATCCGGCAGAACCTCTTTTTCGCGTTCATCTACAACATACTCGGCATCCCGCTCGCTGCGTTCGGATTGCTCAATCCGGTGATCGCGGGTGCGGCGATGGCGATGAGCTCGGTGTCGGTCGTCACCAATTCATTGTTGCTCAAGCGGTGGCGGCCGGGTCGGTAACTTTCTGTGCAGAGGAGAATTCGTGATGGCTGAAACGGTAATCAGGGTCGAAGGAATGAGCTGCGGCGGGTGCGTGCGCAGCGTCACGGCGGCACTGAAGTCGCTTCCCGGCGTCACGGACGCCGACGTCTCGCTGGAGTCCGCGCAGGCGCGCGTCCAGTACGACCCGGCGACGGTTTCCGAGCAGCAGTTGCGCGAGGCGGTCGAGGATGCCGGTTTCGACGCGCCGGCGTAATGGGACTGCTGGCGCGGCGCTGCTGGCGCGCTCAATCGTCGAGACGGAACACGATCGGAACCCGCAGCCAGCTGTCGACCCGCACCTCCCCCCGGTGCGCGGGCGTGAAACGCCAGTTGCGCACGGCCTCGCGCGCCGCGTCGTCCAGGCGCGAATGACCGCTGCTTTCCGCCACTTCCACCGCGTCCGCGCTGCCGTCCCCGAGTACATGCACCCTGAGCACGACTTTTCCTTCGTCGCCGCGTCGCCGTGACGAGCGCGGGTAGATGGGCGCGGGGTTATGCAGATAGGCGGCGTCGAAGCTCGCCGGAATCAAGGCAACGGCCGTCGCTTGCGGAGCCGGTGGCGTGGTTGCCGAAGAGGGCGGGGCGGGAGCCGCTGCACTTCCGGAAGGTGACAAGGATGGCGCGGCGTCGGCAACAGGCTGTGGCGGGTTGTCGGGGGGGACGTCGTCGTGACGCGGTGATGCCTCAGCGGGCGGGACGATTTCCGTGGTCGGGCGGGGCGGCGTCGCCTTGGGTGACGGTGTGCCGGGCGTGGATCGTATGGCCGATTTTGCGATTGGGCTGCGCGGCGTGACCTTCGCAGGCGGCGCAGCGACGGGGGCAGGCATCACGGACGGGGGCATCACTGCTGTGGGCATCACCGGCGCCGGTGGGGCGATCAGGCGCACGTTGAGGGTCGCCGGCGCAGAGGGTGGGACCTGGGCCGGCGCGGGGCCGCCGAGACCCGACAGCGCGAGCAGTCCGGCCGCATGGGCGCCGGCGACGACAGCCAGCGGTCCCCAGTGGACCGACGAGAACCGCTTCCGGACGGTATTGCCGCCGAACCGGGGGAATTGAGAACCTGGTGAGCCCATTGAATCCCGCGCAAAGCTTGTCGAATGCGGGGCTGGCACGGGCACAAGGCACGTGCTGCGCGGCCGGCCCGCAACGCAGTCACCATCAGGAAGGCCGGTCTCCGGGCTTTGCGCAAGGCGCGCATCTACCGTTGCGGGGGCAGCGCAGGAATTTCACCTGCTTCCCGATTCTCCGCGACATCGATCGTCGCGGCACCTTCGAGCGGTTCGATTATATCGCCTCCGCCGGCTGTTTTCCCTCCGCGCGCTTGCGCCGGCGGCGGGCGGACCTCGTTCGGATGTCCTTCGTGCGGTGCTGCGTGATTCAGATCACATGCAGGCGCAGGGGCCTCCTATACTCTGCCGTCTGCCTACGTGCCGTGAGGCGGGGCGAACATCCAGGAACGAAATCGTGAAGACATTATTTGCGCCCGCTGAAGCGATGATGAATCGCCTGAGCTATCCGTTTAAATTCGGCTTGCTCGGAGTCATCATCTTCGTTGCCTTCGCGAGCCTGATGCTGACGCTCGCGAACGAGCTCAACGAGACAGCCGAACGCACCCGTCGTGAGCTCGTCGCATCGAGCCTGTCGCGGCACTTGTCGAAAGCCGTCGAGTTGATGCAGCAACATCGCGGCCTGTCTTCTTCACTGCTCGGGGGCGTTTCGACGATGGGCGCCCGGCGGACGGCGAAAGAGGACGAGGTGAATCGGGCGATGGCGGCGCTCGAGGAAGCGCTGCCGAAGGGCGGCCGCGAATCCGGAGAATGGAAATCCGTCCAGAGCCAGTGGAAGCTGATCACGAGCGAGGGCCTGAGCTGGACCCAGCCCCAGAGCGTGGCCGCGCATACTGCGATGATCGGCCGCCTGCTGGCGTTCCAGGTCTCGCTCGCCGACGAATACGGACTGACGTTCGACCCGGAGCAGGAGAGTTTCTACCTGATGTCCACTGCGGTCGTCCGGATGCCTTATCTGCTCGAGCGTACGGGCCAGCTGCGCGCCAAGGGAGCAGGGATGCTCGCGCGGGGCGACGCCGACGACGCGGCGCGCGTCGACATCGGCGTGATCTCCGGCGACGTGAGCGTCGCGATGCGCGATCTCGAATCGAACATCGGCAAGATCACGGTGAGTCGCCCGGACCTCAAGCCGAAGCTCGATGCGACACGGGATGCACTGAAAGAGAAGCTCGACCGCACCCAGGCCGTCGTGGCGGACATCGTCGGCGGCAATGCCCGGAGCATGCCCGCGGAGCGGTTTTACGAGATGGCGACGGAAACGATCGGCGTCGGCTATGCGCAGATGCACGAGATCCTCCTGCCGACGCTCGACGAGCTGCTGCGCCAGCGGATCGCCGAAGCGCAGCGCATGCTTTACTTCAACCTCGCGGTTCTGCTGGCGGGGCTTGCCCTCGTCGCCTATTTCTCGGTCGGCGCGTACCTGTCGGTCATGGGCAGTGTGCGTCGCCTCGCCGAGGGCAGCCGCCACTTCGCCGCGGGCGACCTGACGACCCGGATCGAGCTCAAGGCCCGCGACGAGTTGTGTCTGGTCGCCAGCAGTTTCAACGATATGGCGGTCGAGATGCGCAAGCTGATCTCGAACATCCAGGGCAATTCCGGGCACGTTGCGGATACCGCGAGGGGGATGGTCGAGTCGTCGCAGCAGATCGACCGGGCATCGGCGAGCCAGAGCGAAGCGGCGTCGAGCATGGCTGCGGCGGTCGAGCAGATGACTGTCGGCATCGAGCACATCTCGACCAACGCCGGCGCCGCCAACGAGCTCGCGCAGGAGTCCGGCAAGCTGTCGCGCGAAAGCGGCGAGATCGTCGCGGAGGTGGTCCGCGAGATCGGCGATATCGCCGAGACGGTCGGGTCTTCGGCGCGCACGATCGAGAATCTCGGCCGCAGCTCCGAGCGGATTTCGGCAATCGTCGATGTCATCAAGGAGATTGCCGACCAGACGAACCTGCTGGCGCTGAACGCCGCGATCGAGGCCGCCCGAGCGGGCGAGCAGGGGCGCGGCTTCGCGGTCGTTGCCGACGAGGTGCGCAAGCTTGCGGAGCGCACGACACAGTCGACGCAGGAAATCGCCGGCATGGTCCAGTCGATCCAGACCGGTGCGCGCGAGTCGGTGCAGCGCATGCACCAGGGCGTGAGCCAGGTGAATGCCGGCGTCGAGCGCGCGCAGCGGGCTGGCGAGGCAATGGCGCATCTGCGCGATGCGGCGCGCCGCGTCGTCGACACCGTGGGCGAGATTTCGGATGCGCTGCGCGAGCAGAGCGCCGCGTCGACGGAGATTGCGAAGAATGTCGAGACCATCGCCCGGATGGCCGACGAGAACTCGGCCACCGCAGCAGAAAGCCATCACACCGCGGACCGGCTCGAAAGCCTCGCCGAAAGCCTGCTGCAGGATGTGAGACGCTTCAGGGTGTCATGACGTGATCGCTGGCCGCGTCACTGGCGATTGGCGCAGGCGTGGAGCGGATGATCGCCGGAACCTGAAGCGGTGCCGCCCGGCGCGCAGGCCGCCCGGTTTGCGCTGGAACCGGTGCTGCGCAGCGTCTCCGACGGAAGTTCGCCGAACATCGTGCGATAGTCCGCCGCGAAGTGCGACAGGTGCCAGAAACCCCACTGCGCGGCAATATCGGCGACCGCAGCATGGCCGTGCTCCGCACCTTTCAGCGCACGGCGCACGCCGTTCAAACGCAGGGCGCGCAGGAAGCTGACCGGGTTGAGGTTGAGAATGTCCTGGAAGCTGTATTGCAGCGTGCGCCGCGATACCTCGAGTTCGGTGCACAGGTCCGCGACCGTGATCGGCTCGTCGATGTGGGCGCTCATGTATTCGCGCGCGCGATCGACGATGAGCTGCCGCCCGCGTCCCGGCGTGGGCGCGCGCGCAGCGTCCGGCGAACCGCTGATGGCCGCGAGGAGGCTCGCGTAGATCGCCTGCTCGAGGCCCTTGCGCATCTGCGGGTGCCGCAGCAGTTCCGGCGTCGCTTCGAGGCTGGAGATCACCGTCAGCAGGAAGGATCGGAGCGTCGTGGCTTGGTCGGGCGTCGCGGCGATGACCCGGCGATTGCCGATTTCGGCTTCGATGTCGCGGTGTTCGACCTGTGTCGCGTAGTCGCTGAACGCCTGGGTGTCGGTCGTGACCGCGACGACGTCGTGCACGCGCGGCGTGCGGTAGTCGAGATCGTCGCCGCCGCGCAGCGTGATCAGCGAATCCACTCCGCAGGCCTCGCCGCAGTACCAGCCTGTGCCGTCCAGCGCGACCGGCACGCCCACTGTGCGCGAGCCTTCCCACGCGCTGCCGATTTCGTGGATGACCTGATTCGTGCGCTCGCGAAAGACCTGGACGTTGCCGAACCAGAACTCCTCGAACTTGCCGGAGAATAACCCGGCCGACAACTGGTCGTAGCGCTGGCGCCAATGCTGAAGGCACGATGCGTGGTCATCGGCGTCGCGCGTGTCGAGCTGGACGACGGAAAAGGCGTCGTCGCCGGCAAGCGCCGAGTCGCCGCTTTCCGCCGTCATTGCAAGAGCTTCCATTCGGTCTGTCTCCTGACCGGAAAGTGTTCTGATGATGTTTTCTTTATATTTTTCAGACTAATCCCAAACCCACACGGCGAACAAGCGTTTTCGGTTGCTTCGTGTATCGCGATTCATGCGCGTCGCCCGGACTGGGACGGCGGTTCGTCGCCGACCGTACAGGTGACTGCCCGTTTCGGCGGGAGAGGGGGTGAGCGAGGGAATTGCATTTGCCGATTTCGGATAACACCCGCTGAAGGCTCGTTCATACAATCCACGAAGCTAGCAGCACAACACGTCATCGAGAACGTGAAGGCAGCAGAAGTACCGGCAACACACACAAAAAGCGAGGAGACGAACGTGACCAGAACGACCATCAAACCGCCCCGCCTGGGCCTTATCTGTCTCGCCGTGGCGGCCCTCGTCGGCAGCTCGGCGGTGCGGGCGGCCGCTACCGAGGCGGAAGCAGCCGCACTCGGCAAGAACCTGACGCCGGTCGGCGCCGAAGCCGCAGCCAACCAGGACGGCTCGATTCCCGCCTGGACCGGCGGCATGACGAAAGCGCCCGCCGGCTGGAAGCCGGGCCACCTCGACCCGTTCAAGAACGACAAGCCGCTCTATTCGATCGATGCGTCGAATGTCGACAAATACGCCGACAAGCTGTCGGCCGGGCAGATTGCGCTGATCAAGGCCTACAAGGGCTACCGGATGGACGTATATCCGAGCCGCCGCAGCTGTCCGGTGCCCGATTTCGTCGCGGAGCAGACGAAGAAGAACGCGACGGGCGCGAAGCTGGGCGGCGACGGCTGGCAGCTCGAACAGGTGTTCGGCGCCGGCATCCCGTTCCCGATTCCGAAAACCGGTGCCGAAGCGATGTGGAACTTCAAGCTGCGTTACACCGGTCTGGGCCGGCGCGCGCAGATCGCGGCGCTGATGCCGGAGAAGGACGGCTCCTACGTCGAGAACAAGCAGTGGGCGTACGAGATGTATCCGTTCAACGACCCGAAGGTGACCGGTCCGGCGGACGTCGGCAGCGTCGAGGCGAAGCTGCTGTACGACGTGCTGACGCCGCCGTCGCGCGCCGGCGAGGGCTACCTCGTCCATACGTACGTGGACAAGCCCCAGGACGCGTGGATCTACTTCCCGGGACAGCGCCGCGTACGCCGTTCGCCGACCTTCGCGTACGACAACCAGGTCGCCGGCTTCGACAACCTGTACTTCGTCGACCAGATCAACATGTTCACGGGCGCGCTCGACCGCTACGACTACAAGCTGGTCGGCAAGAAGGAGATGTTCGTCCCGTACAACTCGTACAAGCTGATCGACAAGTCGCAGAAGTTCAAGGACATGCTCGGCCAGGAGTATGTCAAACGCGATCTCATGCGCTACGAGCCGCACCGCGTGTGGGTCGTCGAGGCGACGGTGAAGCCGGACAAGCGTCATTCGTTCGCGAAGCGCGTGTTCCACTTCGATGAGGATTCGTGGGCCCTGCTGCAGGTCGACATGTACGACGCCAAGGGCAACCTGTGGCGCGTGCAGGAAGGCAGCCTGTGGGCGGCGCCGGACGTCGGTGCGTGCATCACTTACGAGACGCAGATGTACGACCTCGTCGCGCGCCGCTACGTCGTCGACAACTGGACCGCGGAAGGCGAGGTGCTCGACCTGACCGCCGCGAAGGACGGCCGGGTTACGGCCGCGAACTTCACGCAGGACGAAATGCGTCGCCGCGGCGAACGCTGACCGCCGCCCACTCAAGGGAGAAAATCAATGAAAACAAAGACGATTTCGCATCGTCGGGGCGTGTTCGCGCCGTCGATCCTGGCCGTGTCGGTAGCGGCGGCCTGCTGGGCGCCGGAAAGCCATGCGTTCCGCTTCGGTTCCGAGGAAGGGCTGTCGGGGAGCCTCGACAGCACGGTTTCGTTCGGCGTCGCGAAACGCCTCGAATCGCCGAGCTGCTCGATAATCAGCAACGACAGCGGCGGCTGCAACAACGGCACGGACAATGCACTGTCGCGCGTCTATAACCTCGACGCCGGCACGGGCTACGCGAACGCCGACTTCAACTACACCCAGTTTGACGATGGCAACCTGAACTACGACAAGGGGGACATCGTTTCCGCGGCGCTGAAAGGCACGCACGACCTGTCGCTGAAGTACCCCGGTGGCTGGAGCGCGCTCGCGCGGGTGAACTGGTTCCACGACTGGAAAGCCGACGACACGCAGCGCACCGACGTCGCGAGCGAGGCGACCGACGACGCGACGCTGCTCGACCTGTGGGTCGCGAAGTCGTTCAGCCTCGGCGACCGTCGCGGCAAGGTGAAAGTCGGCAACCAGGTGATCTCGTGGGGCGAGGACATCTTCATCGTCGGCGGCGTCAATCAGATCAACGCGATCGACCTGCAGAAATTCCACGTGCCGGGCACGCAGCTGAAGGAAATCTTCATCCCGGCGCAGATGATCTCGGGTTCGATGGATCTGACCGAGCAGCTCGGCGTCGAGGCGTACTACCAGTGGCGCTGGAACAGCTTCAAGTTCGACCCGTCCGGCACGTTCTTCTCGACGGTCGACGTGCTCGGCAAGGGGCGGCGCGTCGCGTACGTGCCGACGAGCATCATCGAGGACTTTGCCGGCGTAGGAGCCTGTGCAGGGCTGCCGAACGGGCGCTGCGGTGACGATCCCGGCCTCCCCGACGCCGATCTCATCGCCGAAGGTCTGGCAGTTCCCTATCTCGGCCAGGACGAGCCGAAGAAGAGCGGCCAGTACGGCGTGAATTTCCGCTACAACGCCGAGGAGATCGACACCGAGTTCGCATTCACGTACCAGCGCTACCACGACAAGCTGCCGTTCCTCGGCTTCACCGGCAGTCCGGAAGGCGCCGTCACGGGCTATTTCCTCGCATACGGCGAGGACAAGGACCTGTACGCGATCTCGGCGAACACCAAGCTGATGAACATCGCCGTCGGCGCCGAATTGTCGTACCGGCCCGACGACAGCGTCGGCGTCGACCCGACGGTGCCATTCGCGGGCAAGTTCAGCAGCTTCGAGAACGGCAGCCACCCCGGTTTCGTCGAGGAAGAGAAATACCAGTTCCACCTCACCGGCTTCTACACCTTCTCGCACAACGACCCGCTCGGCGGCATCGCGAAGGCGCTCGGCGCGGTCGACGGCTTCATCCTCGCCGAGGCCGCGGTCGCGCATTACCCGGGCCTCGACCGCAGCGGTGTGACGCCGTACTTTCTGCCCGACTATTCGTTGCCGGACAAGACCTCGTGGGGCTACGTCGTCGAGGCCGCGCTGAACTACCCGAACGCCTGGGGCACCGGGGTCACGCTGACACCGCAGATCGACTGGTACCACGACGTCAATGGCACGACCCCGAACGGCCTGCCGTTCGTCGAGGGCCGCAAGGCGCTGACGCTGTCGCTGTTCGCGAACTACCGCGACAACTGGAAGGGTGCGATCCAGTGGGTCAACTTCTCCGGCGGCGGCGCGAACAACCTGATGCGCGACCGCGACTTCCTGTCCGCGAGCATTTCGCGTTCGTTCTGACCAGAGAGCGCCGGCACGGCGGAACCTTTCCGCCGTGCCGGCCTGACGGATACCCAACATGATCGAGACACTGGTGCGTGCATTGCAGCAGGCGTGCTTCCGGCACCGCCTGACCATCCTGCTCGCGCTGCTTGGCTTCACCGTGGTGATGGCGGTGTTCGCTTCCCGCCTCGAGATGAGTGCCGGCTTCGACAAGCAGCTGCCGCAGGATCACGAATACATCCAGACTTTCAACCAGTACCGCGAGGTGCTGTTCGGCGCCAACCGCATCATCGTCACCGTCGAGGCGAAGAACGGTGACATCTGGAACGAGAAGGCGCTGACGAAACTCCACGACGTCACGCAGGCGGTGTTCTTCATGAAGGGTGTCGACCGCCGCACGGTGACGTCCCTGTGGACGCCGAACGCGCGGGCGGTGCAGATCACCGAAGAGGGCATGAGGGCCGAGGACGTGATCGGCGGCGACGTGACCGTCAAGGCGCTCACCCCCAACAACATCGCGGCGATCCGCGAGCGCACGATCGTCGGCGGCTTCGTCGGCAGCCTCGTCGCGAACGATTCGTCGTCCGCGATGGTCGTCGCCGAGCTGGCCGATCCCGATCCGCAGACCGGTGAACGGCTCAATTACCAGGAGTTCAGCGAGCGCCTCGAGCGCGAAATCCGCGACACCTTCAGCGACGACGACATCCGCATCCGCATCATCGGCTTCGCCAAGCAGATGGGAGACATCTCGGAAGGGGCGACCAGCGTCATCGAGTTCTTCGCGCTCGCGTTCCTGCTCACTGCCGCGGCGGTCTACTGGTACACCCGCTCGCTGCTGCTGACTTTCCTGCCGCTCGCCTGTTCGCTGGTGTCGGTGGTGTGGCAGTTCGGCACGATCACGCTGCTCGGCTTCGGCCTCGACCCGCTCGCGATCCTGGTGCCGTTCCTGGTGTTCGCGATCGGCGTGTCGCACGGCATCCAGCAGGTGAACTACATCGCCAAGGAAGTCATCAACGGCGCCGACGGCTACACCGCCGCGAGCCGCAGCTTCACCGGCCTGCTGGTGCCCGGCACGCTCGCGCTGATCACCGCCTTCGTCGGTTTCGCGACGCTGGTGCTGGTGCCGATCCCGATGATCCGCGAGCTCGCGATCACCGCCTCGGTCGGCGTCGCCTACAAGATCGTCACGAACCTGATCATGCTGCCGGTGGTCGCGAGCTATTTCCGCTTCGACGACGCTTTCGTGCTGCGTGCAGGCAAGGTCGAGGCGATGCGCAACCGCATGATGTCGTCGCTCGGCGTGCATATTGCGAACCCGAGGAACGCCGCGATCGGCACGCTGGTGTGCCTGGTGCTGATGGGCATCGCGGTGTGGCAGAGCCAGGGCCGCCACGTCGGCCACGTGCTGCCGGGCGCACCGGAACTGCACGACGATTCGCGCTACAACCAGGACGTCGAAGCGGTCGTCGGGCGCTACGGGCTCGGTCTGGACCTGCTGACGGTGGTCGTCGAATCGCCTGCGGACGGGTGCTACCGCCACGACGTCATGAGCTATGTCGACCGGTTGACGTGGTATCTCGCGAACGTGCCCGGCGTGCTGTCGGCGCAGTCGCTGCCGAGCATGACGAAGCTCGCCGCGTCCGGGGTCAACGAGGGCAACCCGAAATGGGCCGCGCTGCCGCGCGAGGAACTGACGCTTGGCGAAGCGGTGCGCCAGGTGCCTGAAGGCATGCGGCTCTTCAACGCCGACTGCACGCTGCTGCCGGTGAATCTCTACCTCGCCGACCACAAGGCCTCGACGATCAAGGAGGTCGTCGCCGCGGTGAAGCATTTCCGCGAGATGCAGCCGTTCGACGGCGTGACCGTGCGGCTGGCGAGCGGCAACGCCGGCGTGCAGGCGGCGACGAACGAAGTCGTCGAGCATTCGGAACTGCCGATGATGCTCTACGTGTATGCGACGATCCTCGTGCTGGTGTTCGCGGTGTATCGCGACTGGCGCGCGATGGTCGCGTGCTGCGTGCCGCTGACGCTGGCGACCTTCCTCGGCTACTGGTTCATGAAGGAGCTCGACATCGGGCTCACGGTGGCGACCTTGCCGGTGATGGTGCTGGCGGTCGGGATCGGCGTCGACTACGCGTTCTACATCTACAACCGCCTGCAGATGCACCTCGCGCATGGCGACGACATCGTCACGGCGTTCAAGCAGGCGCTGCGCGAGATCGGCGTGGCGACGGTATTCACCGCGGTGACGCTGTCGATCGGCGTCGCGACCTGGTCGTTCTCGGCGCTCAAGTTCCAGGCCGACATGGGGATGCTGCTGACCTTCATGTTCATGATGAACATGATCATGGCGATCACGCTGCTGCCGGCGCTGGCGGTCACGATCGACATGCTGATTCCGCGCCGCGGCCCGGTACGCGCGCCGCTGATGGCTCATTGAGGAGATGCCCGTGAAAAAATCGAACCGATTTGCGCGCGGCATCGTGGCACTCGGCTTGGCGATGGGCGCACTCGCCTGCGCGGCCGCCCCGGCCGGTCCCGACAGCATCACGACGACCGTCCCGGCGATGAAGGCAAGGCTGGCGGCGAAGGTGCCGCTGACCGGCATCGCACGCGCCGGCAAGGCGCTCGTCGCGGTCGGCGACTATGGCATGGTCGTGCGCTCGACTGACGACGGCAATACCTGGCAGCAGGCCGAAGGCCCGGTCAGTGCGCTGCTCACGGCCGTGCATTTCGTCGATGAGCGGCACGGCTGGGCGGTCGGCCACGGTGGCGTGATCCTCGGCAGCGATGACGGCGGCGCGAGCTGGAAACTGCTCGAGGTGCTCGACGAGCGCCCGGTGCTGCTGTCGGTGCATTTCCTCGACGCCGAGCGGGGCTACGTGACGGGCGCCTACGGCGTGGCGTTCCGCACCGCGGACGGCGGCCGCAGCTGGGCGCCGATGGCGGTGGGCAGCGGCCGCGATGCCGATCTGCACCTCAACCAGCTGTTCTCGACCCGCACCGGCACGCTGTTCGTCGCGGCCGAAAGCGGCCTCGCGTTCCGCTCGACCGATCGCGGCGCGAGCTGGACGAAGCTCGCGAGCGGCGTCTCGGGCTCGCTATGGAGCGGATTCGAGCGCAGCAGCGGCGAAGTCGTGCTGCTCGGCATGAGCGGCAAGGTCATCACGAGCCGGGACGGCGGCGACACCTGGCAGGCGCGCGATACCGGTACCGAGCAGTCGCTGACCGCCGGCATTGCGACGGTTGATGGCGGCGTGATCGTCGTCGGGGCAGGGGGCGTGGTGCTGCGCGGCAACGGCAGCGGCCCGCTGCAGCTGGAAATCCGGCCCGACCGGCAGAACCTCGCCGCGGTGATGACAGCCCCGGCCGGCGGTGGCGTCATCGTGGCCGGACAACTTGGTGTCGAGCGGCTCGTGCCGGCGCGCTAATTCAGAATTCAGGACATTCCGTGGAGACCTCCGCATGCTGACAAAACTGATGGCGCTGCTGTCCGGCGAGCTCCAGCCCGAAGGACTGGAAGCCGGTCCGTTCGAGCGACGCCATATTGCCGTCGCGGTCCTGCTGCTCGAAGCGATGTACATCGACCACCGCGCCACCGAGCGCGAACACGCGGCCGTCGGACGCCTGCTGCACGAACATTTCGGCTTGACGGAGGACGTCGCACGCCAGCTCGTGACCGTCGCCGACGAACGTTTCGCCGAGGTGCTCGACGACTGGGAGTTCGGCGAAGCGGTGCGTGCGGGCTTCGACGCGGCCGAGCGCCAGGAGGTGCTGACGATGTTATGGGAGGTGGCCTATGCCGACGGCGATCTCGTCGGTCTCGAGGACCGCCTGATAAGCCGGCTCGCGATGCAGCTCGAGATCGGGCCGGAAGCCGCGGATGCGGCGCGAGCCGCCGCGGTGGCGCGCGCCGGCCTGCTCGACGATGGTGCCGGCGGAAACTGACAAGGATGAAAGGCGCAACGATGAGCATTCCTCAACACGAAGAACCACACGGGTGGAAACGGAGGGCGATGTGAAGGCGCAAATGAGCGAGGCGTTTCGCGAAGGGGTTCGCGACGGGATTCGCGATGCGATGCAGTGTGGTGCAAGGATCGCCGGCGTGCTGGCCGTCGCAACGGGCCTCGTGGGTGCGGCGCACGCGGCGAACGGTGACGCCGCGGCACAGCGGCTGATCGAGGCGAAGTGCGGCGCCTGTCACCTGGACAACGGCAAGCTGACGCGCATCTCCGAGATGCGCAAGAGCCCGGAAGGCTGGGATATGACGGTCGTGCGCATGGGCATCTGGCACAAGGTCGAGCTGACGCCCGGCGAACGGCAGACGATCGTCAAGTACCTCGCCGACCGGCAGGGCCTCGCGCCGTCGGAGAGTACACCCTACCGTCCCCTCACCGAGCGCCGGCCGAACATGCAGGACACGGCGCCCGACGAGGAGCTCGCGCAGATGTGCGGACGCTGCCACAGCTATGGACGCGTCGCGCTGCAGCGGCGCGACGAGGGCGAATGGCGCAAGCTGATGCACACTCACCTGGGCCAGTTCCCGAGCGCGGAATATTCGGCGATGGGCCGCGACCGCAACTGGTGGGAGATCGCCCGCGACCAGTTGCCGGTGCGGCTGGCGGCGCTGTATCCGAAGGACACGCCGGCCTGGCGCGAATGGCGCAGCGCGAAGCACCGCCCCGCGACGGGGAGCTGGGTCGTCGCCGGCGAGCGTCCGGGCTGGGGGGCGTACACCGGCACGATGACGGCGCGTGCAGCCGGGCCGGATCGCTACGAAGTCAGCTACGAGCTGCGCTTTGGCGCCGGCAACACGGTGCGCGGGCAGGGCGACGCGATCGTCTACACCGGCTATGAATGGCGCGGCTCGGCGAAGCTCGGCAACGAGGACACGCGCTCGATCTTCGCACTGAGCCCGGACGGTTCGCACATGTCGGGACGCTGGTTCCTCAAGGGCGCCGACGAGATCGGGGCCCGCTTCGAAGCGGTGCGCGCCGACGACGCGGTGAAGAACGAGCTGGTCTCGGTCACGCCGCGGATGCTGCGCAGTGGGGCGACGGCGGACCTGACGCTCGCCGGCGTCGCGCTCGACGCGAAAGTCGACTTCGGCCCCGGCATCGAAGTCGTCGAATGGCTCGGCACATCGCCCGGCGGGCTGAAAGTGCGCGTCCGCGTCGCGGCCGATGCGCCGGAAGGGGTGCGCAAGGTTGTCGTCGGCGGCCGCGAGTCGGCCCAGACCGTGGCGGTGTTCAATCGCTTCGACGCAGTGCGCGTCGAGCCCGCGTTCGCGGTCGCGCGGCTCGGCGGCGGCACCGTCGCACCGATGAGCGCGCAGTTCGATGCCATCGCCTTCCTCAACGGTGCGGACGGCAAACCGGGCACCGACGACGACATCCGCCTCGGCAGCGTCCCCGCGACGTGGTCGACCGAGCCGTTCGACGACCGGGCGCGCCATGACGAGGACGCGCGCTACGCCGGGCACATGGCGCCGCACGGCCAGTTCGTGCCGTCCTTTGCCGGGCCCAATCCATTGCGCGGCGGCATGAACAACGTCGGCAACCTGCACGTCATCGCGACGGTTGCCGACGGCGACCAGACGCTGAACGGCAAGGGCCAGCTGATGGTGGTCGCGCAGCGCTGGAACCCGACACCGCTGCGCTGAAGGAGACATCCCGTGACGACATTACAGGTGCAGGCGCACAACTATCGTTCGATCCGCTCCGGCGGCCGGCATGTCCTGCTGCACGTGCCGACGACGTCGATCTTCGAGCTCGATCCGGCCGCGACCGACCTGCTCGGACTGTTCGAGTCGACGCCCGCAGTCGCCGCCGAGGACATCCAGGCGCGCTTTGACGGGCGCTATTCGCCGGGCGAGCTGTGCGACAGTCTCAGCGACTTCATCGAGCTGGGGATCGTCGCGCCGCAGCCGAAGCACTACGAGATCCCGCCGCGGCTGGTCGAGCGCTCGCCGCTGAAGACGCTCGTGCTGACGCTGACGACCGGCTGCAACCTCGGCTGCAGCTACTGCTACCGCGAGGACCTGACTTCGCCGAAGAACTCGTCGGTGATGGACTACCAGACCGGCACGCGCTCGATCGACCTGCTGCTCGCCGAAGCGAGCGAGAACGAGCGTGTCGCGGTGGTGTTCTTCGGCGGCGAGCCGCTGACGCGCATCGCGGTGATCCGCGACCTCGTCGAATACGCCGAGGAGAAGGCCGCGGCCGCCGGCAAGGACGTCGAGTTTTCGTTGACGACCAACGCGACGCTGCTCACCGACGACGTCATCGATTTCCTCGATGCGCATCGCTTCGGCATCACCGTCAGCATCGACGGCGGCGAAGCGCAGCACGACCGTCACCGCCGCACGATTGCCGGCGGCGGCACCTACAAGACGGTCGCGATGCGCGTGCAGCGCCTGCTCGAACGCTACAAGTCGCGCCCGGTCGGCGCCCGCGTGACGCTCGCCTCGGGCAATATCGATGTCGCCGGCATTTACCGGCACCTGCACGACGAGCTCGGCTTCTTCGAGGTCGGCTTCGCGCCGGCGACCGCGGGGCCGGATTCCCCGGTCGGGCTGTCGCCGCAGGAACTCGACGAAGTGTTCGCGGCGATGCAGGCGCTCGGCCGCGAATACGTCGGCGAGGCCAAGCGCGGCCGGCGTCACGGTTTCGGCAACATGCACCAGCTGATGACCGACCTGTGGATGGGCACGCGCAAGGTGCTGCCGTGCGGCGCCGGCGTCGGCCTGCTCGCGGTCGGCACGACCGGCAAGATCTCGCTGTGCCACCGCTTCACCGGCTCCGACTCCGACCTCTCGGGTTTCGGCGATGTGACGAGCGGCATCGCACGCGAGTCGCTGTCCGACTTCGTCAGTGCCGCGCAGAACCCGCACGCCGCGTGCCGGACGTGCCCGGCACGAAGCCTGTGCGCCGGCGGCTGCTACCACGAATCGTATTCCCGCTACGGCGATCCGTTCCTGCCGACTTTCGAGTACTGCGAGCAGATCCGCGCCTGGATCGCGTTCGGCCTCGAAGCCTTCGGCGAGATCGCAATCGCCAATCCGGCGTATTTCAACGCCTCCAACGAACAAAGGAGTGCCAGACAATGAAACGCTTGCGAGCCCTCAACCATAAGGCACAGCTGCTCGAACACGCCGTGCAGGAAGGCAACGGCGAGGAAGTGCAGCTGATGAGCAGCGTCGTCGGCTGCACGACGACTTTCGATCCGGGCTGGGAGATCGACGCTTTCGGCGGACTGGCCAGCCTGTGCCAGCCGATGGAGGCGGATCTCTACGGCTGCACCGATCCGTGCTGGTGGCCGGCGCAACTCGCCGACGGCCTGAACAGCGCGCGCGACTGGACCGACGGCAAGAACTCGGCACTGCGCGACTGGCGCGAGCTGCAGACCCTGTTCCCGGGAGATTGAGCATCATGAAGAAACTGCTCGTTGCGCTGTGCTGCGTCGCGGCGTCGGCGTCCGCGATCGCTGCGGAATACCTGCTGACCGTCACGCGGCCGAACACCCTGCACGTCATCGATCCGGCCAAGCGCGAAGTCGTGCGTTCGGTCAGGATCCCCGGCGACGGCGTGCCGGGCACGATCACGGTGCCGAAGGACGGCAAGGTCGCCTATGTGCTGACCAACCGCATGGAAAGCGTCGTCGGCATCGACCTCGATACCGGCAACCAGGTGTTCCGCGCCGACTTCTCGAGTCCCGGCAAGCGTATCAAGGGCTTCTTCGCCGCGGCGGTCAGCGAGGACGGGCGCGAGCTGTACGTGCACCAGGCGCCAGTCGTGCTCGGGCGCTCGGAGTACCAGGTCGAGGACACCTACATCGCGGTGTTCGACACCGCCGACGGGGTGGGCGCGAAGCCGCGCCGCACGTTCCCGGCACCGCGCCGCATCAGCCTGCTTGCGCCGACGGGCAACAAGGACCACCTGCTCGCGCTAGGCTGGGACATGTACCTGTTCAACATCCGCAGCGGGACGATCGAGAAGACCTACCCGATCCGCCACTGGGACCGTCCCGGCCTGGGCGAGCCGGACGTCCTGGCGATGTGGGGAACGTTCGAGCAGGCGCGCGCGTTGAGCACCCCGTACTTCGTCGCCAAGACCGATGCCGCGCCCGATTCCGCCGAGGCGTTCAAGGCTGGCATCGCGGTGTTCGACCTCGACGCCGAGACGCTGAAGACGGTCGAGTTCGAGAACGCGCAGACGGCGATGTTCTCGTCGGTGATCAATCCGGTTGCCCGTAACGAGGCTTTCCTCGTTATGAACCAGCTGTCGAAAGTCGATACCGAAACCGGCAAGCTGATCAAGCGCGTCGACCTCGAGCAGACGTTCTACGCCGTCAACATCTCGGGCGACGGCAAGGAAGTCTATGTCGGCGGGGCGCTCGACAAGATTGTCATCCACGACGCCGAGACGCTCGAGAAGACCGGCGAGATCATGATGCCGGGCGGGGCCGACCAGTCGATCGGATGGCTGCGGGTCGTCAGGCGCTGAGGAGCGCCGCCGCGTGATCGCGCTGCGGAAAAAGGGGTCGCTGCCGCTGCAGGCGCTCGCGTGGGCGTGGCCGACGGTGCGCGGGCGGGCGGGCGCGGCAGCGGGCATCGTCGTGCTGTCCTTCCTCGCGTCGGGCGCCGCGTTGTTGCCACCGTATCTCACGCAGCGCTTGGTCGACGACGGCATCGTCGGCGGGCGCATGGACGTGGTGCTGCAGTTGTGCGGCGCGTTCCTCGCGCTGCTTGTTGCCGGCGTCGCGGTCGAGGCCGTTTCCCGGCTCGCGTATTTGAAGCTGTCCGCGCACGTGCTGTTCGGCCTGCGCGAGCAGATCTACCGCCACCTCCAGACGCTTGCGCCGACGTACTACGCGCGCACCCGCGGCGGCGAGATCCTGTCGCGGCTCGACGGCGATGTCGCCGAGGTGCAGCGTTTTGCGATCGACGCGCCGATGGGTCTCCTCAACGCGGCGTTTTCGCTGGTCGTCGCGCTGGCGCTGATGCTGTCGCTGAGTCCGCTGCTGACGGCGCTGGTGTTCGCGCTGGTGCCGCTGCATGTCGCGGCGCTGCTCGGGTCGCGGCCGTGGCTCGAACGCAGCGCGCAGGCGGTGCGGCAGCAGAGCGCGGCGATGTCGAGTTTTTTCGTCGAATCGCTGCGCGCAATGAAGTTCATCCAGGCGACGAATGCCGGCGCGCGGCAGGAGGCGGAGCTGCGCGCGCATCACGGCGATTATTTCGCGGCGCTGCGCCGCTCGCAGGTCGCCTCGCTCGGCGCCGGGGGCGTGCAGCGCATCCTGTCCGGGCTCGGCGTGCTGCTGGTGTTCGCGGTCGGCGGCAGCCTCGCGGCGGCGGGCGAGCTGACGGTCGGCGTCGTCGTCGCGTTCATCGCCTACACAACCCGTGCGGCCGGTCCGCTGCAGACCGCGGCGGGCGTTTTCATGGGCTGGCAGCGGGCGAAAGTCAGCCTGCAGCGCATCCGCGAACTGGCCGCTGAATTGCCGACGGTCACGTCGCCGGCGCAGCCGGTCGCGCTCGCGCAGCCGGTGCGCGGCGACCTCCGACTCGTCGACGTGCGTTTCGGCTACGGCGAGGCGCGCGTGCTCGACGGCGCGTCGCTCGACATTCCGGCCGGCCGCAAGCTCGCGCTGATCGGCGCGTCCGGGGCCGGCAAATCGACGCTGATCGACCTGCTGCAGCGTCATTACGATCCGGGCGCCGGCCACATCCTGCTCGACGGGGTGCGGCTCGACCGGCTCGATCTCGCCGAACTGCGCCGGCGCGTCGTCGTCGTCGACCAGGACCCGGTGCTGATGCCCGGCAGCGTGCGCGACAACCTGCGCTTCGTCGCGCCGGATGCCGACGAGGCGGCGCTGCTGCGCGCGCTCGACCTCGCCGGTCTCGCGCGCTTCGCCCACGCGGGGGGCCTCGACAAGGCGGTCGGCGCGTCGGCGTCCGCGCTGTCCCGCGGTGAACGCCTGCGCATCGCGCTCGCCCGCGCGATCCTGCAGGACCCGGCGGTGCTGATCCTCGACGAGACGACCTCCGGGCTCGATCTGCCGGTCGCGCAGGCGATCGTCATGGCGGTCGACCGCGTGTTCGCCGGTCGCACCCGCATCGTCATCACGCACAACCTCGCGTCCGTCGGAGAGCTCGACGGTGTCGTCGAGCTGCGTGACGGCGCGCTGGTCGAGCAGCCGCCGGCGCGACCGCCCGCGCCGCTGCTGAGGGCCGTATGAAACTGCGCGTCGGCATCGTCGATGGTGGTTTCGAGCGCGTGTCGCCCACGGCGCTGCACGCGGCGGTGCAGTTCGCCGGCGGCGAGTCCGATGGCGTCGTGCGTTGCGAAGCGCCGCACGGACCTGCGCTGCCGCATGGCAAATGCGTCGCTGCGCTGGTCCTCGGTGCGGCGCCGGCCGCCTGCCTGCTCGATGCGCGCGTCGCCACGGTCGCCCGGCCCGCGACGCCGCGCCTCGTCGCCGCCGCGATCGACTGGTGCGTCGCCGAAGGGGCCCGTGTCGTCAACCTGAGCCTCGGTCTCGCCGACGACCGCCGCGTGCTGCGCGAAGCCTGCGAGTGGGCCGTGGGACAGGGCGTGCTGCTCGTCGCCGCAGCGCCGGCGCGCGGCTCGCCGGTATATCCGGCGCGTTATCCCGGCGTGCTCGCGGTGAGCGGCGATGCGCGCTGCGCTCCCGGCGAATGGTCACGGCTCGACCCGGCGACCGCATCCGGCGCCGCGTGGGGAACCTGTCCCGACGCGCCCGGCGGAGCTCCGGGCGGCGCGAGCATGGCCGCGGCGCGCTTTACCGGCATCATCGCGAATCACCTCATGCAGCACCCCGACACGGGCCTTCGCGGGCTCGTTGCCTACCTCGCGGCCTTTGCCACCTGGCAGGGGCGCGAAAACAGAAGAATCGCGGAGACCGATTCATGACACCGACTCCGACCCCGACCCCCACCCCGACCTTTTCCATTCCGCCAAAACCTCCGGCTGGCCCGATCGAGCTTGGCTTTGCGCTCGTCGACGAGCGTGAGCTGGCCGCGTTCGCGCGCCAGGAGCGTGTCACGCGCGACGACTATCTCGAACGGCTCGGCGACGCCCGACAGTGCGTCACGCTGCCCGACGACGCCGAGCCGACGCATTTCTTCCTCGGCAGCGAGTTCTGCGAGCACCTGCTGCCGAGCATCGAGGCGATCGATCGCGCCGTGGCCCTCTGCGAGCGCTGGGGAGTGACGTTCGGCCTCGTCACGCCGATCGCCTGCGACAGCCTGTTCGAGCCGCTTCGCGCCGCGCTCGCGCGCCTGCCCGCGGGCGCCGAAGTGACCGTCAACGACTGGGGCGTCGCGCGCGTCGTGCAGCGCGAATTCCCGGGTCTGCGGCCGGTCGCCGGGCGGCTGCTCGGGAAGATGCTGAAGGACCCGCGGCTGCCGTCCGCGACGTGGGCGCGCATGTACCCGAACGGCCTGCGCGCCGGTCCGTTCCGCGAGATCCTCGACAATTTGGGCATCGGCCGCCTGGAACTCGATTTCCCGCCGTTCGGCGCTGCCGACATGTATGCCGGCATCGATTTCCCGGTCGGCGTGCGCGCGCCGTATGGCTACATCGCGAAGGGCCGCATCTGCAAGCTCGGTTCGCTGGCGCTCGATGTGCCGGAAAAATTCTCGCCGGGCCACCGATGCCGCCGCGAATGCCTCGGCTTCTCCGAAGTCGGCGCGCGCCCCGGCACGCGCGAGCTGCAGACTTCGCAGCGCGGCAACACGATGTATTACCGCCACGCGCCGGGCATGAGCGCGGCAATCGCCGAGGCGGTGGCGAATGGCTGGGTCAGCCGTATCGTCCTGTCGGGAGCCTAGAGTGAAACAACCCTCACGCATGAAAATCACTGCACCGATCAGCACGCCTGCCGAAGTCGAACCGCTGGTGCGGGCTGGCGCGCGCGAACTGTATTGCGGCGTCGTGCCTCCGGAGTGGATCCGGCGTTTCAACACTTCGGGCGTCAATCGCCGCGTGTTCGGCAACCTCAATGGCTATGCCGACCTCGAGCGCGTCATCGACAACGCGCACACGCTCGATGCCGAAGTGTTCCTCGTCCTCAACGCGCAGCAATACGGCGAGCAGCACCTCGACGCGCTGACCGAAATCGCCGCGCACTTTCGCAGCATCGGCGGTAACGCCGCGATCGTCGCCGACATCTCGCTGATCGCCTCGCTCGCGGCAAACGTGCCGGAGCTCGCGATCCACGTCAGCTCGGTGGCGACCTGCCGCAACGTCGAATCGGCGCGCTTTTTCGCGCAGCTCGGCGCGCGCCGCATCATCCTGCCGCGCGACGTCACCGTCGCCGAGATCGCGGCGATCGCGACCGAACTCCCCGAACTCGACATCGAAGCGTTCGTGCTCAACGACGGCTGCGTGTTCGAGGAGGGCGCGTGCCACACCGTGCATCTGCCGATGAACAAGGGGGGACCGATCTGCATCGACAACTACCAGTTCGAATACCGTACCGCGAGCGGCGAAGCGCCTGCCGAACGGGCGCTGCGGCGGCTGGAAAAGAACGACCAGGACTACAAGCGCTGGCTGTGGTATCGCTTCGGCAACGGTTTTTCGGTCGCGCCGAACCGCTATCCGTGGGGCCCGTGCGGCCTGTGCGCGATGCCGGCGATGCATGCGGCAGGCGTGCATTCGGTGAAGATCGCCGGGCGCGAAGGGGCGAGCGAGCGCAAGGTGAAGAGTGTCGAGCTCGTCCATGAGGTGTTGCGCCGCATCGAGGACGGCGAACCGGAGACGAAAGTCCGCGAATGCGCGGTCGGACTGCGCGCCGCGCCGAGCCACTGCGCGAGCGGTTACATGTGCTATTACCCCGAGAAACGCAGCCGGCCGGAGATCGCCGTTCACGCACAACCCGCCTGAAGTCGCCGCCGGATCGCTTCCGGCATAATCAATGAAAAGCTGGTTTCGTCGGCCGGATTCCAACCGCCTCGACGATCGCGGCGTCGATCAGGACGAGCAGCTGACGAGAACGGCGGCCGTGGAGCGACCCGGATGACCAGGCTATCCGACGGTCGATTATGTAACGGCATGTTTCGTTGCTGGGTGGGAGTCGCAAAACCGGCTGCATAACGCGTAGGCGTAATGCCGGCTGAAGTCTGGCAGCGCGGGGCGCTATGCAGGCTGCCCTGCGCGAACGTCATCGTGTCGGCCGGGCGCGCGAAAGTTGCTCGCGAATGGCTGCTGGGAAAGAATGCTTCACCGCACAAAAATACTGCGTGTGCGGTAGCAATAATCGAGGGTGCAGCGGGGCGGTCACAGCCCGGCACGCTGCACTCGAAGCTGAACCTGGCGGTTCGCGCCGCCACATAGCAGGCCCTGCCCGGACCCTCCGACGGTCCTATTCGGGGCTGAATCCCGGATCGTCGATGAAGCTATTCTCTGCGTGGCCCCGCTGGGTCCAAATCCTTTTTTCCGTCGCCCTTTTTACCTCCGTCGTCGCCGGCTGGATCGCGTTCGACTACCACAGCCACGCGCCGAGCACGGCTGGCAAGACCGAACTCGCACGCGAGTTCGAGTCCGGCCCCCACATGTGGCTGGACCGTCCGCTCGACGCATCGGTTTTCGCGGACAAGCTTCGACAGGGCGAGATCGCCGCGGTCGGGGTCGACGGCCAGCGCGTGCTGGCGACCACCCGCAGCGGTGAGCAATTCAGCACCGAGCTCGTCGCGGGCGAGGAAGGACTGCTGGCCGGCCTCGAAACCGCGAGCCGGGAGCAGGGTTTCGCGCTGACCCGCATCAGCGTGGACGCGCGCACGGTGGGCGAACGCATCGTCGCCAGCACGGGCAGCGTGCTCGAGCGGCTCTTCACGCTGTTGACGGTCGCCGCAATGGTGGTGCTCGGCGTCTATCTGCTGCGGCAAGGTGCAATGGGCGGCGGCGCGAAAGCCAGGCTCGCCGAGAAGCCGCAGACGAGTTTCGTCGACGTGGTCGGCGCGTCGGATGCGAAAACCTCGCTGCAGCAGGTGACTGCCTTCATGCGCGACCCGCAGAAATATCTCGCGCTCGGGGCCAAGCCTCCGCGCGGCGTGCTTCTCGAAGGCCCGCCGGGAACCGGAAAAACCTTGCTGGCACGCGCACTCGCCGGCGAATGCAAGGCCAATTTCATCGCCGTCGATGGCTCGCATTTTTCGAGCATGTTCTACGGCCAGGGCATCGCGAAAGTCCGCGAACTCTTCGCGACCGCCCGCAAGAATGCGCCCTGCATCATTTTCATCGACGAGTTCGACGGCATCGGCAAGCGCGCGAGTGGTGCGAAAGTCGAGGGCGGGCAGTCCGAAGAGAATCGCATCATCAACAAGCTGCTCGTCGAGATGGATGGTTTCTCGACGTCCGACAACGTCATCGTCATCGGCGCGACGAACCACGTCGGCAACGTCGACGAAGCGCTGCGCCGCCCCGGTCGTTTCGACCTCGTCGCGCGCGTCAACCTGCCCACCGTGCACGACCGCCGCGAACTGTTCGAGCTGTGTCTGACCCGCGTCCGCGCCGACTCCGGGCGGATCGACGCGGAGGCGCTCGCCCGCGCGAGCAGTGGCCTGTCGCACGCCGACATCACGAACATCGTCAATCGCGCGACGGTACTGGCGGCGGAGTCGGGCAGCGCTTCGGTGACCCAGGCTCACCTGCACCGTGCGCTCGAGACGCATCAGCTCGGTGGCGAAGTCTCGAGCCTCAAAGCCGCGTTCACCGAAACGCACCGCGAGCGCATTGCGGTGCACGAAGCGGGCCACGCGCTGGTCGCCCATGCGCTGAAAGCGGGCCGCGTCGAGCGCATCAGTATCGAGCCCCGCGGCCAGGCGCTCGGCGTGACCTTCGTCAGCCGCGAGGACGAAGTGCCGCTGTATGGCGAGCGTGAACTGAAGGCGCGGCTGTCGATGCTGCTGGCTGGTCGCGAGGCCGAACTGATGAGCTATGGCAACACGACGTCGGGCGCGGCCGATGACCTCAAGCGGGCCTCGGAACTGGCAATCGAAATGGTCAGCTCGATGGGGTTTTCGAGCCAGTTCGGGCTGCTGAGCCTCGCCGGTGTGCCCGATGCACTGGTCGGACCACACATCCAGGAGCGGGCGCTGGGCGAAGCGCGCGCGATGCTCGAAGCGGCCCAGCGCGCGTGCCGCGAGACGCTCGAACGCCATTGTCACGTGCTGCACGCCGTGACCGCGGCGCTGCTGAAGGACGACACGGTTTCCGGCGCGTTGCTGTGCGAGATGTTGCCGGCGCATGATTTCCACGCCGACGCGGCGAACGACGCGGCGGCACTGCGTGTTGCGATGGAAACGGTTCCCGGGCCGGTGTAAAGGATGGCCCCGGGGCTGGCGTTGGGTCGCGGCGGGGGTCAGAGACGCTTCGTCGCGACGATTGCTCCCCGGATCTCGCCTTCCTTGTAGCCGGTGGCGCGGTCGTCGGGATAATGCTCGTCGATAACCGCCCTGACTTCGGACTTGAGCTGGTCGCGCGGGCCGTGGCAGCTCAGGCATAGCGCCTGGGTCGGCAGGGCCTTCGCGTAGCGATAGACGTGCCCGCCAGCAGCCTCGACCACTTCCCCTTTCTCGAGACCGGCAGGGTTCTCGCCTGCGGCGGCGCGCCGGTCGAATTCTTCCAGCGCGGCTTTTTCCCAGGCGTCCGGCGTCGCGCGCTGCGCGTTGCGCGGCTTCAGGCTCACGCGCTTGAGCTGCCATCCGGTGCTCGCCGCGACTTCTTTCGCCATGGCCGGCGCCATGTCCTTGCACACCGGGATCGCCCCTTCGGGACCCACTTCGGCGATTTTCTCGTTCAGCGCGGCCAGCAGCCTCGGCGGTAGTGTGGACGCCGCTGCGCGCGCTTCCACGAGCATCGCGTCGTCGGCGGCGAGCGCGGAAAACGACAGGCAGGCACAGCCGAGCGCGACGGCCACGGGGGTGGGGAGGCACTTGAGGGCGGGCATGAGCTTCATCGGAATCTCCTTGGCTGTCGTATAAAAGTGAATGCTAATATTACACTCGATTTCCTTTGGGGGCGATCGACACGATGCACTTCACGTCCGGCCGCGACCTGGACGGGTCGCAGTGCAGCAAGTCACCCGCTTCGTATGGGTAAAAAGCGCTATCGCGGGCCGTTCCGCAAACCGGATCGGAGGCCGGGAAACCGCCGCTGGAGCGCCGGCGACGCAGTGCCCGGCTTATTCCGTGGTGCACAATAGGCTGGGCCTTGTGGTATCTTGGCCAAAAATAAATGGTTTGCAGATTTTTTTACCCCGACCCCCCCTGAATGACGCTTTTCTCGCTGATCGTTGCGCTGCTCATCGAGCAGCTGCGCCCGCTGCCGGTCCGGCAGGTTGTTCTGGATCCCCTCAGACGGTTTTCCCGCGTACTCGTTGACCGCTTCAACGACGGCCGGGCGCGCAACGGAACGATCGCATGGTGGTTGCTGATGCTTCTCGGGGTTTTGGGAGGCGTGCTGGTCTTCGTCCTGCTGTGGCTGATTCACCCGGCGCTCGCGTTCGCGTTCAATATCGGCGTGCTGTATCTGACGATGGGTTTTCGCCAGGAGAGCCATTACTTCACCGACATCCACCTCGCGCTGCGCATGGACGAACTTGCCCGCGCCCGCACGCTCCTCGGCGAATGGCGCGGCGGACAGTATTGCGAGGCGAGTTCGAGCGAGGTGGCGCGGCTCGCGATCGAGAAAGCGCTCGTCGCGGCGCACCGCAACGTGTTCGGTGTGGTGTTCTGGTTCATCGTCATGCCCGGGCCGACAGGCGCGATTTTGTATCGCCTGGCGCGCTTCCTCGGTGAGGAATGGGGGCAGCGCCGTGATGCCGAATTCGGCGAGTTCGGCCGCTTCGCGAGAAAAGCGTTCGCGGTCATTGACTGGGTGCCGGCCCGCCTGACCGCAGCGTCGTTTTCGGTCGTCGGCGACTTCGAGGACGCGCTGTTCTGCTGGCGCACCCAGGCGATGCTCTGGGGCGAAAGGGCGTCCGGTATACTGATTGCCGCCGGTGCGGGAGCGCTGGGAGTGCGTCTGGGAATGCCCGTCCACGAATCCGGCGAGATCGTCGAGCGGCCGGAAATGGGCGTCGGCGCGGAAGCCGATGCCGAATACATGCAGAGTACCGTGGGCCTGGTATGGCGAGCGCTGGTGCTTTGCCTGTTAATGCTCGCTTTGGTTGTGATAGCCGGTTGGGTTGGTCGTTGATTTTTGAGGAGGGAGCACTGAGATGGCGAATCGTGAAGTAGTGGTTTTGAGTGCGGTACGTTCGGCGGTCGGCGGTTTCGGCGGTTCGCTGAAGGACATGGAACCGGCTGAACTCGGCGCTGTGGTCGTCAAGGAAGCGATTGCCCGCTCCGGGGTGGACGCGAAGCAGATCAGCTTCGCCGCGGTCGGCAACTGCATCCCGACCGAGTCGCGCTACCCTTACGTCGCGCGCCTGGCGACGGTGCAGGGCGGCATGTCGATGGATTCGGTCGCCTTCGCGGTCAACCGCCTGTGCGGATCGGCGCAGCAGGCAATCGTCAATTCGGCGCAGGCCATCATGCTCGGCGACGCGGATTTCGCGATCGGCGGCGGCGTCGAAGTGATGTCGCGCGGCGCGTACCTGCTGCCGGCGCTGCGCAGCGGCGCTCGCATGGGAGACACCAAGGCGATCGACGCGATGGTTGCAGTCCTGACCGATCCGTTCGGGGTCGGACACATGGGTGTGACCGCAGAAAACCTGACGACGAAGTGGAACATCAGCCGCGAGGAGCAGGACGCATTCGCGCTGGAGTCGCAGAACCGTGCGGCGGCGGCGATCGCCGATGGCCGTTTCAAGAGCCAGATCGTGCCCATCACGTTCGAGACGCGCAAAGGACCGGTCGTCTTCGACACCGACGAGCATCCGCGCATGACGACGATGGAAGCGCTGGGGAAGATGAAGCCGGCCTTCAAGAAGGACGGTTCGGTGACTGCCGGCAACGCTTCGGGCATCAACGACGCGGCGAGCTTCCTGGTCCTGGCCGAGGCGGGCAAGGCTGCGGCCGCAGGGCACAAGCCGATCGCACGCCTGGTCGCTTACGCGATCGCCGGCGTGCCGAACGACCTGATGGGCGAAGGCCCGATCCCCGCTTCGAAGCTCGCGCTGCAGCGCGCCGGGCTGACGCTGGACAAGATCGACGTCATCGAATCGAACGAAGCGTTTGCCGCTCAGTCGATCGCTGTCAATCGGGGCCTCGACCTCGACCCGAAGAAGACGAACCCGAACGGCGGCGCGATCGCGCTCGGCCATCCGGTCGGTGCGACCGGCGGGGTGATCATCACCAAGCTGCTGCACGAGCTGATCCGCGTCAATGGCCGCTACGGCATGGCGACGATGTGCATCGGCGGCGGCCAGGGCATCACGACGATCTGGGAACGCGTTTGACCGCGTCTCGCGACCGGTACGAAAAAACCCCGCTGCGGCGGGGTTTTTTTTGCCAGTAATTCCGCCCGGCCCGGAGGGTGGTGGAACGAATCACCAGCCCTGCGTTTGCCGTTTTGCGTGGGTGATCTCTTCGCGAATGACGCGGAAATGCTCGAAGCGTCGCGCATCGATCGCGTCCGCTGCAATCGCCGCCCGCAGCGCGCATCCCGGTTCGGACTCGTGCAGGCAGTCGCGGAAGCGGCATTTTCCGAGGTGCGGCGCGAACTCGACGAAGCTTGCCGCCAGTTCGTCGGCAGTCAGGTGCGCGAGGCCGAAGGCTTGCAGGCCGGGGCTGTCGATCAGCCAGCCACCGTCGAGCCCGTAAAGGCGCGCGAACGTTGTCGTGTGCTTGCCGCTGTTCAGCGCTTCCGAAATCTCGCGCGTCGCCGCCTGCGCCCCGGGGATCAGGGCGTTCGTCAGGGTCGATTTGCCCATGCCCGACTGGCCGACCAGGATGCTCCGCTGGCCTGCGAGAAAAGGGCGCAGCGCTCCGGCGCCTTCGCGTGCGCTGAGTTCGACGATGCGGTAGTCCAGTTTCTCGAACGGCGCGAGGATTCGCCGGGCGGCCGGCAACTGATCACGCAGATCGGCCTTGTTCAGCACGATCAGGGTGCCGAGCTGCTGGCTTTGCGCAGCAGCGATGCAGCGCGAGATCAACAGGTCGGAGAAACCCGGTTCGGTCGCGACGACGACCACGACCTGCGTGAGGTTCGCGGCGATGAGCTTTTCGCGGAACGCATCCGACCGCCACAGCAGGTTACGGCGCGGGTGCAATCGGTTGATGACGCCCTGTCCGCTGCCGGTAGGGCTGACCTCGACTTCGTCGCCGCACGCAAAGACGCTTTTCTTGCCGCGCGGATAGCACTTCAGCCGCGGCTGGGCCGGATCGGAGCCGCTTGCAGCGTGATGTCGGGCGAGATCGACTTCATAGTGACGGCCGAACGCGGCGGTGATGACGCCGTTCAGGCTTGCGCCGCTGTCGGGCGATGGGGAGGCGGTCAATTGGTTTCCCAAGCGTCACGTGCCTGCGCGCAGGCGCGAAACCCGCAGCGAAGCTGGCGGGTGGGAATCGAAAAAGCGCGAATAGAGCGGGTCGGGCGTCAGCGTCGACGCGTTGTCGCGATACAGCTTGACCAGCGCCGCGGCGAGATCGGCTGCGCTCGCTTGGCGGGCCGCGTACGCGTCGGCCTGAAACTCGTGCACCCGCGACCAGTGGCTCATCAGCGGTCCGAGCGGAAACGCGAACACCGGCAGGACAAGCGCGAACAGCGCCAGGGCGACGGCGGTGCCGCCGGCTCCGTCTTCGATGCCGAGTCCGGCGAAGAACCACGACTGTCCCATCAGCCACGCGAGCAGCCAGAGCAGCGCGAGGCTCGTGGCGGCGACCACCGCGAGCCGCTTCCAGATGTGCCGGTGATGGAAGTGCCCGAGTTCGTGCGCGAGAACGGCCTCGACCTCGGCGGGGCTGAGCTTGTCGAGCAGCGTATCGAAGAACACGATGCGCTTGGCCGCACCGAAACCCGTGAAGTAGGCGTTGCCGTGCGCCGAACGGCGCGAACCGTCCATGACGAACAGTCCGCGCGAGCGGAAACCGCAGCGCGCCAGAAGGTTTTCGACGCGCTTTCGCAGCGCCTCGTCGGCGAGCGGGGTGAACTTGTTGAACAGCGGGGCGATGAACGTCGGCCAGACGAACAGTCCGAGCAGGTTGAATGCGAACCAGAACAGCCACACCCACAGCCACCAGTGCTCGCCCATCGCGCCCATCAGCCACAGCACCGCGGCGAGCACCGGCAGGCCGATGAGCGCGGCAAGGAGCGCTTCGCGCGCGACGTCGGCGACGTACAACGCCGGAGTCATCCTGTTGAAACCGAAGCGTTTTTCGATGACGAAAGTGCGGTATAGCGCGAACGGCAATTCGATGAGCCAGCCGAGGACGCCGAGCGCGGCGAGCAGCGCAATGCCATGGGCGAGCCCGTCAGGGTCGAACCATCCCGCAAGGACGCGGTGCATCGCCTGCAGGCCCCCGCCGAGCGTCAGTGCCAGCACGAAAGCCGCCCCGACCGTGGCGTCGACGACGCCCAGCGCCATCCGTGCGCAGGTGTAATCGGCAGCCTTGCGATGCGATTCGAGACCGATCGAGTCCGCGAACGGCGCGGGCACCTGTTCCCGCCGCCCCCGCACGTGATGCCTCTGGCGCACCATCAGCGCGACCTTGATGAACAGGGTGGCGAGAAGTGCGGCAACGAACAGGTTCGAGAAAGTGTCGGGTGCCATGCAGGAGGGGGTGGAAGGCGGCGGGGCGGGGATTTATGCCACAATCTGCGCTTTGTTAAAGCGGGCTGAAGGATTATGGCACAGGATCAGAACCACCTCATCTGGCTGGACATGGAGATGACCGGCCTCCAGCCCGATTCCGACCGCATCATCGAGATCGCGATCGTGATCACCGACTCCCAGCTCAACACCGTCGCCGAAGCGCCGGTGATCGCCGTGCACCAGCCCGACAGCGTGCTTGACGCAATGGACGAGTGGAACCGGAACACGCACGGCAAATCGGGTCTGACCGATCGCGTCAAGGCGTCGCTGATCGGTGAAGCCGACGCGGAGGCGCAGATGCTCGCGTTCCTGCAGCAACACGTGCCGGCGCACACGTCGCCGATGTGCGGCAACTCGATATGCCAGGACCGCCGCTTCATGGCACGCTACATGCCGCACCTCGAAGCCTGGTTCCACTATCGCAACCTCGACGTGTCGACACTGAAGGAACTCGCCAAACGCTGGCGGCCCGAGGTGTACAAGGGGGTCGAGAAAAAGGGCAAGCACGAAGCGCTCGCCGACATTCGCGAGTCGATCGCCGAACTGCGCCACTACCGGGACAATTTCCTGCGCCTCGTGCCGTGATTGTCGGCCAGGGCGGCGATCAGCTGCGGTCGGGAGTGCGCCGCATCGCCTCGGCTGCCGCCATCAGGCCTGCAGTGGACGCATCGTGATTCTCGCCCGACCCTGCTGAAAGACTGCGCGCCATCTCCTTGCCCAGCTCGACGCCGTACTGGTCGAAACTGTTGATTCCCCAGATCCAGCCTTGCACGAACACCTTGTGCTCGTACAGGGCCATCAGCTGGCCGAGCGAGAACGCGTCGAGCGCGGGCAGCAGCACCGTCGTGCTCGGCTGGTTGCCCGGGCAGACCAGATGCGGCGCGAGCACTGCCGCTTCGCTTTCCGCAAGTCCTTTCGCGCGCAGGCTGGCGAACGCCGTGTCGAGGTCGCGTCCGCTCATCAGCGCGGCCGATTGCGCGAACGCGTTCTCGACCAGGGAGCGCTGGGAGACGTCGTCAGCCGCCGCGACCGGGACGATGAAATCGAGTGCGACGCGGCGCGTGCCCTGGTAAAACAGCTGGTGGAATGCATGCTGGCCGACGGTGCCGACGCCGCCCCACACGATCGGCGAAGTGTGGATGACGCTCCCGGAGCCGTCGCGCAGGCAACGCTTGCCGTTGCTTTCCATTTCGAGCTGCTGCAGCCACGCGGCGAAACTGCGCAGGCCGTGCGCATAGGGCAGCAGCGCGAGACTTTCGATGCCGAGGAAATCGGTATTCCACAGGCCTGCCAGGCCCATCAGGACCGGAAGATTTTCGTCCGGCGGCGCGGTGCGGAAGTGTTCGTCCATCGCCCGGGCGCCGGCCAGGAATGCGTCGAACTCGCTCGCGCCGATCGCGATCATCAGTGGCAGCCCGATCGTCGACCACACGGAATAGCGTCCTCCGACCCATTCGGGCAGCGGGAAGACGCGTTCCGCGGGAATTCCGAATGCGGCCGCAGCGTCGGTCGCATTGCTGACTGCAGTGAAATGCAGCGCCGGATCGCACCCGGCTCCCAGGCCTGCCTGCAGCCACGCTCGGGCTGCCTGCGCATTGGCCAGGGTTTCGGCGGTCGCAAAGCTTTTCGAGGAGACGACGAACAACGTGCTGGCCGGGTCTGCGTCGGCGAGCGCTTCGTCGAGCTCGCGCCGATCGATGTTCGCGACAAAGCGGACTTCCGGTGTCGCGCGCAACCCGGTCGGTACGAGTGCCTGCGCCGCCATGCGGGGGCCGAGGTCGGAGCCGCCGATGCCGAGGTTGATGACCAGGCGGATCGGTTTTCCTGTCGCACCGGTCATCGTTCCGCTGCGCAGCGCCACGGTGAACGCACGCATGCGCTGTTGCGATTGCGCGAGGGTCGCGGCGTCTTCGGGCGGGGCTGCGCAGGCGCCGCGCAGTGCCATGTGCAGTACCGCGCGGTCTTCGGTGAAATTCAGATGCTCGCCGGCGAAAAGCGCTTCGATGCCGTCCGGCAGGCGAGCCTGGCCAGCGAGATCAATGAGCGCAGCGAGTGCCGGCGCGTCGATCGATTGCTTCGACAGGTCGAGCAGCAGGCCGCGGTGGCCGAAGGACAAGGTCGCGAAGCGCGCGGCGTCATGCTCGAACAGTTCCGCGATGCGCATGGTGCGCAACCGGGCAGCGTGGTTTTCGAGCGTGCTCCAGGCGGACAGCCGGTGCGGAGGGGTAAAAGGTTCAGTCACGGCGATAAAGACGGAATGTTTCGAGTTGTTTGCCACCTCCACGGCGATACTCCCAGATCTGCTGCCATTCCTGGGCTGGCCGGAGCGCGGCAGGGTTGCGGCTATCGTACACCAGCAAAAAGCTGCAGACCGTTTCATTGCCGGAAACCCTTTCGGGTCGCACGCCGGCGAAATAGTGGAACGAGGCGCGCTGGCTTGGCGACAGCTCGAGCATCGCGACGCAGTCGCTCCTTTCCCCCGCCAGCGCGATGGCCAGCGACGTCGCAACCGGACGGTAGCTGCGGTCGTAGTCGAACCACGGCATCAGCAGCACGACTGCGAGGCACCACAGCGTCGTCATGCCCATCGCCCAGCTTGCCGGGCCGCGATTGAAGGAGCGCGGCAGCCGCCACATCAGCACGATCCAGCTCACGCAGATGCCGAGCCCGGCGAGCGCCTGCGACACGCTCCCTTTGAGTTCGAACCCCGGGGCGACCCTCGCGACGTGGCGCGCAAGCCCGGGGGGCCAGGAAACGGCCTGTGCCGTCCATGCAATCCACACCAGCAGCGCGAAAACGACGAAGGTCATCACCGCAAACCAGTCGAAAGCGTTGGCTGCGCCGCGTCGCAGTGTCGGAATGCCCGCCGCGGCGAGCAACGCGAGCGGGGGGATCAGCGGGAGCATCGTCGCCTGGGCGAGACTGCCGTTGGCGATGATCCAGCCGCCGGCGAGCAGCGCTGACGCGATCGGCAGGAGCCAGGAAATCCGCATCAGCTGGCGGCGCGCGCGCCACAGCGACCACAGCGCGATCGGCCACAACGGCCAGGCGAACCAGCCGAACAGTTCGACCAGCCGGGAAAACTCGTCGCGCCGCAGCGGGTCCGCACCGAACTCGAGCCATTCCCTGCGCCACCACAGCGCGAGCAGTTCGGGAGCCTGGTAGTGAAGAACCAGCGGCCACAGCGCGCCGGCTCCCACGGCGAGGCTCAGTCCGAGAATCAGGCCGCCGCTGGCGCGCGGGTTGCGGCACTCGGGGCACGCAATGACGACGACGAGAAACAGCGGCAGCGTCAGCATCACGCCGGGCAGGCCGCCGGCGAGAAATGCGAGCACCGAGCCCGCAGCGGCCTGGAGGCTGCCGAGGGCGGGCCGCGTCGGGATCAGCGACAGGCCGGCAAGGGTCATCGCGACGAACGACATCACGGCGATCATCGGCTGGGTTTCGTGCGCGTGGAGCACCAGTCCCAGCGTGCCCAGCGTCAACAGCGCAGCCGGAGTGCGCGTGTGCTTGCCGTACAGCCGCGCCGAAGCACGGGCGATCCAGAAGATCGCGAGCGCCGTGTATAGCGTGGTGGCGAGGCGCGCCGCATCGTGGGGCGGCAGCAGCCAGCCGAACAGCAGCGCAAACACCGAACCCGTCCAGTAATACAGCGGCGGGAAACTTGTCGACGGTTCGCCGGCGATCAGCGGGAACAGAAGGCCGTTGCCCTGCAGCATCTCGAAGATCGGGCCGAAATGCCGGGCGTCGTCGCCACGCCACGGGACGTGGCCGGTCAGCCCGACAAGAAGATACAGCCCAACGAGCACGGCCAGCCCGGCCGCTCCGTAGAGGTGCTGTTTCGGCAGGGGAGAGTTGGGGGCGCGAGTCATTCGGGACGGGTGTCGGGCAGCACTTTTTGGTGCGGGGACCAGGACCACCACGGACACGTTTGCGACGCGCCGTCGTCGTCAGGGCGGGATTCTAGCCGGCAAACCATCGGGCGCGCTGCGAGGGGCCGACGGCGCGGCAGTGGTTGAATAAAAAAGGCAGCCGAAGCTGCCTTTTCTAGACTTTGGCCAGGAATCAGCCGAGGCGCTGAACGTTGCCGTATTTTTGGCGGAAACGTTCGACACGACCGGCGGTGTCGACGATCTTCTGCTTGCCCGTGTAGAACGGGTGGCAGGCCGCACACACTTCGACGTGCAGCGCAGGCTTGCCGAGCGTCGAGCGCGTCTCGAAGGTGTTGCCGCAGGAGCAGGTCACCTGGACTTCGGCGTATTTGGGATGGATGTCCGCTTTCATGATGATTCCCTTGTACGAGCGGGCGGTGACTGTGGCCGCCCTGAGAGCTGATTGGAAACGAGGAATTATCGTGGATGAGGGGGGCAAAAGCAAGGATCGGCGCACGGCTGCGGCAACGCGGTGGACCACGGTTGGCGGGGGCGCGGGGCGCGGCCGCCTGCCGGCTCCACCGCGGCTACCCGCCTGCACTGGCCCGCGATTGCCCCTACAATACGCGCCTTTCTTGCCGCAGTTTCGTGTGCGGCTCGTTCTGGCGCCGATGGAGGCGTTACCCAAACATGCGCCCGGTCACATCAGACAGTGGCCGAACCTGCTGCGCAGGAATCATCCTCGCGCCGGAGGCCTTTTCGAGGAGATCCGTTCGATGCGCCATCCGGCCGAAATCGACCCTGTCTTGATGCGTTGCGGGATCGTCGGGCCACTGCTTGCCGCCGGAGTCCCGAGTCGATGAGTTACGCCAATTCCCGCATTCCCGCAAGCGCCCAGTCCGGCATCCACGAGCAGCTCTTGCGTCGCGTCGAACGCCATCTCGCCGAGCCGTTCCGCAAGCCTTATGCCGACTACAACCGGGCGGCGTTCACCGCGAGCCTGGAACGATGGAACGGAACCGCGCCGCTGATCCTCGATGCCGGCTGCGGCGTCGGACACAGCACGATCCAGCTGGCGCGCAGCTTTCCCGATCACTGGGTGATCGGCATCGACCAGTCTGAGGACCGCCTGAACCGGCGCAAGCCCTACCCGCAGGCGCTGTTGCCGACGAACATGGTGTTCGTGCGCGCCGATCTCGTCGATTACTGGAGATTGTGCTGCGATGCCGGCCTGACGCTTGCACGCCACTACATCCTTTATCCGAACCCCTGGCCGAAGATCGGGCATCTTGCGCGGCGCTGGCACGCCCACCCGGTGTTCCCGTTCATCCCGCGGCTCGGCGGCGTGCTGGAGTGCCGCAGCAACTGGCACGTCTATATCGAGGAGTTCGCCTGCGCGCTGGAGCGCGTGACGGGACAGGAAATCGTCCCGGAGGAATTCGAGGCACCGATACCGCTGACGCCTTTCGAGCGCAAATATCGGGACTCCGGCCAGCAGCTGTATCGCGTCATCTGCGACCTCGGCCCTGCGGCTTGCGCGCCGCTGCCCGAAGGCGCACCCTGCCTGCCTTGACGGAGAAGAAACGATGAATATCGAAGCAGCGCCCCAGGACGAAACGCCGAACTCCCATCTGCTCGACGACGCGCAGTTCGAAGCCCTCGAAGAGCTGCTCACGTCCGACGCGGTGCCCGAAGACTGCATGGACCTGGAGATGCTCGACGGGTATCTCGTCGCGGTGCTCGCGTCGCCGCGGCGGATTGGGCCGGAGCGGTGGCTGCCCGACGTGTGGTCCGCGCATGGCGAGGACGTGTCGTTCGGTTCGGGAAGCCAGATGCAGCGGGCAATCGGGCTGGTGCGGCGCTATTACAACGAGCTGGCGACCACGATCGGCGAGCCCGAAGGGTGGGAGCCTTTTTGCTACGCCGCAAGCGACGGCGATTCGTTGCGGATCGGCGAGGAATGGATCGAAGGCTTCGCCCAGGGGCTCGAGCTGTGGTCGGACGATTGGGACCAGGGCGTGCCCGAGGACGCGGCGCAGGCCGTGCGGGATGCGATCGACACGATGATGGCGCCCTGGGCCGACGAAGCGGCGGCGAGCACCGCTGAGGACGCCACGCGGCTGCAATGGCTGGAACTGGCCGTCACGGGAGTCAGCGAGATCATCGGGCAGTGGCGAAAGCTCGGGCTCGCACCGGTCGAGCTGCTGTCGGTCGATGAGCCGGTTGCCCCGGCACCGGCAAGTGCGGGGCGTAACGAGGCCTGTCCGTGCGGCAGCGGCAAGAAATACAAGAAATGCTGCGGCGCCCCGCGATGACGGGCAGTTCGACCGATCCGGTTCCCGCCATCGAGCGCATGGCGCGCGGTCCGGCGAGCTGATGAGCGACGATCACTGCGTCCGGTGCGGCGCGTGCTGCGCGGCTTTCCGAGTGGATTTTCACCGCTCCGAGCTGGCGGGCACGACGGTGGGCGGCGTGCCGGATGTGATGACCGTGCCGGTCACCGGGGCGCTGGTGCGCATGCGGGGCACCGACGAAGGGCCGCCGCGTTGCGTGGCCCTGGCCGGCGAGATCGGTGTCCGCGCCCATTGCACGATCTATTCGAACCGGCCTTCGCCGTGCCGCGACTTTGCGCCTTATGCGGCGCTCGGGATCGGCGAAGATGCGTGCGACCGTGCGCGCGTCCGGCACGGCCTGCCGCCGCTGCAGCCCTGAAGCGGCCCGGTGCGCCGACGCGTCCGCCCGTGTTGGTTTCCGGGCGTTGCCGGTTTCGATCACGCGGGAAATCCGACCGCCGCCAGCAGGTTCAGCGGGCCGATGCGGCGCACGACCTCGATCTGTTCGGGGCGGCGCACGAACAGCGATCCCCCGAAGCCCAGCGCGTTCACCGAGATGCCTTCATGCTGCTCGCGGCTGCGCGGAATCACGACGAGCCAGCCGCCGCCGGTCAGCATGTTGTAGGGCAGCATCGGATCGCGGTCGGCAGCGATGCCGAGTGCGTCGCAGGCGGCGTGGAAAGCCTGGTGCAGGGCTGCTCCGTTGAGGGCGGCGGAATCGCTGCCCGGCGGCGCGGGCCGGAGACGCACGAAACGATGTCGCCACGGGAGCTTCGCGTCGAATATGGCCTCACCACGCCCGACCACGGGCAGGCGGGCCGTGATGCGGTCGAAGTTCGAACTGGCCGGAGTGGTGCCGGGAATCCATTGGAGATGCTTGTGGCGCTGGCTCGCGCCGGCTTCGGTGCCGCCATTGTAGAAGCCGAGCCCGCCGAGCTCGGTGGTGACGCGCGCGAGGGCGACGAAATCCGCAAGGCTGAGCGGCACGGTCTGGGATTCGAACGCCCGCGTGACGATGAGCAGATGGCGCTCGATCACCGGATATTTGTTCAGCACGGCGAGATGATGTTTGCCGACCGGCCCGACGTTCAGGTCCTCTTCGGGCGGCAGAAAGGGGTTGTAGTCCGGATCGCGGCGCAACGCCGCGCTGACCCGGCCGGCATCCTTCAGCGCGAGCGAAGATACCCAGCGAACGGTGAAGTCGAAGTCTTCGTCGCGGATGAATGCACGCTCCGTGCGGATCGGCTGCAGCGCCCCCGATTCGTTCGCGTGGACGTACGTGCGGTCGATTCTTGGCAGGAGCGGCAGCGGCATGTTTCTCGTTCGCGGAGGCGGCAGACAGTGAGTTGGCAGTGTAGGCTTGCGGCTTCCGATCGATCAATTGATTCGCGCAGCTCGAGAGGGCTGTGCGGGAGTATGCAATGACAATTTCCTTTGCCGTGCGCGGCGAATACATCCAGCTCGACCAGCTGTTGAAAGCGACCGGGCTGACCGGAACCGGCGGCGAAGCGCATGCCGCCGTCGAAGGCCAGCGGGTCCTCGTCGACGGGCGGGCCGAATCGCGCAAGCGGGCCAAGCTGCGCCCGGGCCAGACGGTCACTTTCGGCAACGAGACGGTCGTCCTCGTTGCCGCGCAGGGCTGAACCGGCTCAGCGTTCGTGCGGGGCCGGGCTGGCCACCGGATCGCGCGAGAATTTCTCCCACAGCCATCCTCCCGGCAGATCCCGACCGCTCAGCACATAGGTGAGGGCGTGTTCGTTCGATAGCGTCAGGTCGAATTCATGCCTCGCCTCCTGCCGGCCGACCAGCAGCAGTTCGTCGCCAGCGCGGATTTCAGTGTCGGGATCGGGCAGCAGGAAGTGATCGTCGTCGTCGCGGTGCAGGTACAGCACCTCGCACGCGAGTTCATCGTCGCGGTTCGACGGGGCGCGCAAGATTTCTCGCAGGGCGATCGTCGCGCCATGCATCAGCTTGTGGTGAAGTGCCGGTGCCTGGGTGAAGCTGATGCGTTCGCTCCAGACGCTGGGTACCTGCCAGCCGAATCGTCCGGTCAGCCTGTCGAGCAGCGCCGCGCACCAGGGTTCGTCGCGGCGCTTGACCTCGTTCAGGAAGGGCACGAGCAGCGGCGTCGTCAGGATCGCCAGGCATTCGTGCGCGATGATTTCGCTGGGCACGACGTCGACGTCGGAATCGTAAGCCTCGAACAGTGAGTGGTTGGCATAGTGGTTCTGGCGCAGGATCACGAACAGCGCCGGGTTCAGTTCGCGCGCGGTCACCGCGATCGACAGGTTGTCGACATCGTTCCCGGTGCCGGCGATGATGCCGGCAGCTTCGCGCACGCCCGCCTGCTCGAGCGCCGCTGCGCCGGTGCCATCCCCCTGCACCCAGCGGTGGTGAGGGTCGTCGGATGGTTCGCGGTCGATGATCGTGATCGATACCGCCGATTCCTGTTCCATCGCCTGCACCAGCACTCGCCCGAAGCGCCCGTGTCCGCATACGATCCAGCCGCCCGGCGGCGGGTCCCGCTCACGCTCGACGGTCGTCCCCGGCAGTCCCGTCAGCCAGGTCAGCAAATGCCACGCGGCCGGCGCGTGCAACGCGAGCGACAGGTATTCGGCGAACTTCTCGAACGGGTTGATGATGTAACGCGTGCCGAACGAGGCCATGTTCGCAGCGGTTTCCGGCGTCTCGGCGCGGCACAGCGCCGGGATCTTCGGCGCGAGCAGACGGGCGGCGATCGCAATTGCGAGGTTCGCGCTGTCGTCGTTCGTCAATGCGATCACGCCGATGCAATACGGATGGGTGAGGCCGGCGAACTGCAGCAGGTCGGGATTGCGTGCGTCGGCACACATCGTCGGCACGTCCGCCCGGTAGCTGTGCAGGTCGATTTCGCCGGCCTTGACTTCGTCGCATTCGACGACGACGGCGCGATAGCCAAGCTGGTCGAGCGCGCTGCAGATCAGCCGTCCGGTCTCGCCATATCCGCACACGAGGTAGAACGGCTCGCGCAGGCGCTTGACTGCGCGCAGGAAGCGATGCGTGCGGATCGCCAGTTGCAGGCTGCGATCGGCGAGCAGGGCAAACACGGTTCCGACGCTGTATGCCCAGCCGATCACCGACAGGTAGATGCACAGCGTCACCCACAGGCGCTGCTGGTCGGAAAATGCGTACGGAATCTCGCCGAAGCCGATCGTCGTCGCCGTGTAGCTCATGAAATAGAGCGCGTGGAAGAAGCTCAGGTAGTGGACCTTGCCTTCGTCGTCCACGCCCGGCGCGAGCGTCAGGCCGAGCACCGAGACCGCAAGGATGCTGATGAGCAGGATCAGCGGCGCCCGCAGGCGGCGCATGATCAGGAAGATGATGCTGTGATGGCGCAGCAGGGGCGTCATCGGTGCGCCTGGCCGCCTAGCGGCGCTGCATGATCGTTTCGGCGATCAGGATGGCCACCGACACGACGTTCGCGAACAGCGCTCCGCCCGACAGTGAAACCACCCGGGCGACCATCTCGGGTGTCACCCCACCGGCGGAGACATGCGCGGCATAGCCCCATACCATCGCGGCGGCGATGAGCTGCAGGTCTGCCACCAGGCTCGTCGCCAGATGGACCGCGCCGATCTGGGTGCGGTCGCCGAACTTGAGGACGGTCGCGATCAGGCTCACGACGATCGCGGCGAAAAGCTCGTAGATGTCGTGGTGCGAAGGGTCGTCGATGTCGCCGACGAAGAAGCCAAAGTTGAGTGTGGCGGCGAGCACGATGAAGAAGCCGAAGATGACTTTTTCGAGGTTCATGTTTTTCTCGTTGCCGGATCGCTCTGCGGCTCGTCGGTTGTCATCGGGATTCAGTCGGGCGGGATATTCCCCGGGCAATTATAGGGGTCGGGGGTGACGCACGACTGCTTCACTCGTGAATATCGCCCTCCACATACTGCCAGCGACCCTGCGTGCGCACGAAGCGGCTCGTCTCGTGCAGGCGATGGGCGCGGCCGCCGACGCGATATCGCGCGACGAACTCGACGACCGCGGCATCCGCACCGGTCTGGACGTGTTGGCGGATCTGCAGCCCGATCCATTTGGGCGCCGGGTCGGTCGTGAAATCGATCGCTGCCGGGCGGGTCGACGGATGCCAGCTCGCGAGGAGATACGACTCGTCGCCCAGTGTGTACGCGGTATAGCGGCTGCGCATCAGCGCCTCCGCGGTGTCGGGCAGAAGCTCCCCGGCGATGAGCGCAGCGCAGCAGTCGTCGAACGACTTGCCCGACTGGCAGGGGCAGGGTGGGGCGGCGGTTCGTCGCATCGGCGCATTCAATTCTATTGCACGCGCCCGAGAATCTCCCGCAGCACATACGGCAGGATGCCGCCATGACGGTAGTAATCGACCTCGACCGGCGTGTCGATGCGGCACAACACCGACACCTCGATCCTCTCGCCATTGCGCCGGTGCACGACCAGCGACAGATCCTGCTGGGGTTTGAGCGTCGCATCGATGCCGAGGACGTCGAACGTCTCGTCGCCGACGAAACCGAGACTCTCCCACGAGTCCTGGCCCTTGAACTGCAGCGGCAGCACGCCCATGCCGACGAGATTCGAGCGATGGATGCGCTCGAAACTTCTGGCGATAACGGCCCTGACGCCGAGCAGCTGCGTGCCTTTCGCGGCCCAGTCGCGGCTCGAACCGGTGCCGTACTCCTCGCCGGCAAAGATCACCGTCGGCGTGCCGGTCGCCATATATGCCATCGCGGCGTCGAACACCGTCGTCTGCCGGTCGTCGAGAAGCGTGTAGCCCCCTTCGACGCGCGAGCCGTCCTGTTTCGGCGGCAGCATCATGTTCCTGATCCGCACGTTGGCAAAAGTGCCGCGCACCATCACGTCGTGATTGCCTCGCCGCGAGCCGTAGGAGTTGAAATCCTGCTTCGCGACGCCCTTGGCGATCAGCCACTGCCCTGCCGGAGTTGTCTCCCTGAACGAACCGGCCGGCGAGATGTGGTCGGTCGTGACCGAGTCGCCGAGCATCAGCAGCACGCGCGCGCCCTTGATGTCGGCGACGGCGCCGGGTTGCGGCGAGAAACCTTCGAAGAACGGCGGACGCGCGATGTAGGTCGACTCCGGCCACGCGTACACCTGTCCCGCCGGCGCCGAGATCTCGTTCCACAGGTCGTGGTCTTTCGTGAAGTCGGAATACAGGCGCTTGAAAGTCGCCGGATCCATCGCATAAGGCATCACTGCGGCGATCTCGTCGGACGTCGGCCAGATGTCCTTCAGGTACACATGGTGGCCGTCCGCTCCGGTGCCCAGCGGGTTCTCGGTGAGATCGACGTTGGCCCGCCCCGCGATCGCGAACGCGACCACGAGCGGCGGCGACGCGAGAAAGTTGGCGCGGATGTTCGGATGAATGCGCGCTTCGAAATTGCGGTTGCCCGACAGCACTGCGGCGGCGATGACGTTATGCTCGCCGATCGCCTCGTTGAGCTCCGGCGCGAGATCGCCCGAGTTTCCGATGCAGGTCGTGCACCCGTAGCCGGCCAGCGCAAAGCCGAGCTCGGCGAGCGGTTCGAGCAACCCGGCTTTCTGCAGGTAGTCGGTGACGACGCGCGAGCCGGGTGCGAGCGACGTCTTGACGTGGGGTTTCACGCGCAGCCCTTTCGCCACCGCTTTCTTCGCCAGCAGGCCGGCGGCGATCAGCACCGCCGGGTTGCTGGTGTTCGTGCAGGACGTGATCGCGGCGATGAGGATGTCGCCATGGCCGAGGTCGACGCCCGGCAGCTTCGTCGGAAAACGCGTGCCGAGTGCAGCTTCCGGCTGGCCGAAGCCGTTTTCGCTCGCCGGCCGGGAGAACAGCCGGTCGAACATCTCTTCCATGTCGGACAGCGGAATGCGGTCCTGCGGCCGCTTCGGCCCGGCGAGCGACGGGACGATCGACGCCAGATCGAGCGTCACCGTCTCCGAGTAGTCGATCTCGCCCGCCTGCGGCACGCCGAACAGCTGCTGCGCCCGGAAATAGGCTTCGAACAGTTCGCACTCGACGTCGCTGCGGCCAGTGCCGCGCATGTACGCGACCGTCTTGTCATCGACCGGGAAGAAGCCCATCGTCGCGCCATATTCGGGAGCCATGTTGGCGATCGTCGCCCGGTCGGTGACGGTCAGGCTGGCGGTGCCTTCGCCGAAGAACTCGACGAACTTGCCGACGACCTTGTGCCGGCGCAGCAGTTCGGTGACGGTCAGCACGAGGTCGGTCGCCGTGACGCCTTCGTTCAGTCGCCCCTTCAGTTCGACGCCGACGACGTCCGGCGTCAGCAGGTAGACCGGCTGGCCCAGCATGCCGGCTTCGGCTTCGATCCCGCCGACACCCCAGCCGACGACGCCGACGCCGTTGATCATCGTCGTATGCGAGTCGGTGCCGACCAGCGTGTCCGGGTAATACAGCATGCCATCCCCGGTGTCGTGCCCGCGCACGCCGCGGAACAGATATTCGAGATTGACCTGGTGGACGATGCCGATGCCCGGCGGCACGACGCGGAACGTGTCGAATGCCTGCATCCCCCATTTCATGAACTGGTAACGCTCGCGGTTGCGCTGGAATTCGAGTTCCATGTTCTGTCGCAGCGCGAGCGGCGACCCGTAGTGGTCGACTTGCACGGAATGGTCGACGACCAGATCCACCGGCACGAGCGGTTCGATCAGCTTCGGGTCGCGGCCCATGTCGGCCGCGACGTTGCGCATTGCGGCGAGATCGCACAGCAGCGGCACGCCGGTAAAGTCCTGCAGCACGACGCGGGCGACGACGAACGGAATCTCGGCGGTGCGCGGCGCGTTCGCTGTCCAACTGGCGAGCTGGCGCACGTGGTCTTCGGTGACTTTCCTGCCGTCGCAATGGCGCAGCACGGCTTCCAGCACGATGCGGATCGACACCGGCAGGCGCGAGATCGTCGCGATGCCGGCGGTTTCGAGTGCCGGCAACGAGTAATAGCGGCCGCTGCGCCCGCTGGGCGTGGAAAAGGTTTTCAGCGTGTCGAACAGAGTGTGGAGCATGGTCCGTCTCCCGATGAATGGGGCTTCGTCGAAGGGCGCGAGGTGACGCCGCCGGGTGCATATCTGTTATTGGAACCCTTGCTGGCGGCGCCCGTTCCCGTCGTACTCCTTTGCCCTGTTTAGTTGAAAGCCTCGCGCAAAGCAATGACGGCGCGATGAGAGTGACGCCACCCGGCCCGCAACCTGAGCGGGAAGAGTAGAATCCCGGCGCGGCAACGGGATGACCCGAATGCTGCATTGCACCCCAGGTCTTATAAAAGACATATAATCACAGAGTTCCGTTCGGGTACGCACCCGGACGCCCTGCCACCGCCACGATATTGGAAGGAATCGCCCGTGCTTGAAGCCTACCGTGCCCATGTCGCCGAACGTGCCGCCCTCGGAATCCCGCCGCTGCCGCTGTCGAAGCAGCAGACCGAGGAACTGGTCGCGTTGCTGAAGAATCCCCCGAAGGGCGAGGAAGAGTTCCTCGTCGAACTCCTGACCTACCGCGTGCCGGCGGGCGTCGACGATGCCGCGAAGGTCAAGGCGGAGTTCCTCGCCAAAGTCACGAAGGGTGAGGAGACCTGTGCACTGGTGTCCCGCACGAAGGCGACCGAACTGCTCGGCACCATGCTCGGCGGCTTCAACATCAAGCCGATGATCGACTTGCTCGGCGATGCCGAAGTCGGCGCGGTCGCGGCCGAAGGGCTGAAGAAGACCCTGCTGATGTTCGACTACTTCCACGACGTCAAGGAACTCGCCGACAAGGGCAACGCGAACGCGAAAGCGGTGCTGCAGTCGTGGGCCGACGCCGAGTGGTTCACCAGCCGTCCGGAAGTCCCCGCGTCGCAGAAGCTCACCGTGTTCAAGGTCACCGGCGAAACCAACACCGACGACCTGTCGCCCGCGCCGGACGCCTGGTCGCGGCCCGATATCCCGCTGCACGCGCTGGCGATGCTGAAGAACCCGCGTCCGGGCATCACGCCGGAAGAATCCGGCGTGCGCGGCCCGGTGAAGTTCCTCGAAGAGCTGCGCGCCAAGGGCAACCTCGTCGCCTACGTCGGCGACGTGGTCGGTACCGGTTCGTCGCGCAAGTCGGCCACCAACTCGGTGCTGTGGTTCACCGGCGAAGACATCCCGTTCGTGCCGAACAAGCGTTTCGGCGGCGTGTGCCTGGGCTCCAAGATCGCTCCGATCTTCTTCAACACCATGGAAGACGCCGGCGCGCTGCCGATCGAGCTCGACTGCGGCCAGCTCGACATGGGCGACGAGATCGAGCTCCAGGTCGACGCCGCCAGCGGCAAGGTCACCGCGCTCAAGAACGGCGCCGTGGTGTCCGAATCGCAGCTCAAGACTCTCGTGATCCTCGACGAAGTGCGCGCCGGCGGCCGCATTCCGCTGATCATCGGGCGCGGTCTCACCGCCAAGGCGCGTGAAGCGCTGGGCCTGCCGGTGAGCACCCTGTTCCGCCTGCCGCAGGCTCCGGCCGATTCCGGCAAGGGCTTCTCGCTGGCGCAGAAGATGGTCGGCCGCGCCTGCGGTTTCCCGGAAGGCCAGGGCGTGCGCCCGGGCACCTACTGCGAACCGAAGATGACCACCGTCGGCTCGCAGGACACCACCGGCCCGATGACCCGCGACGAGCTGAAGGATCTGGCCTGCCTCGGCTTCTCCGCTGATCTGGTGATGCAGTCCTTCTGCCACACCGCGGCCTACCCGAAGCTGGTCGACGTCAAGATGCACCGCGAGCTGCCGTCTTTCATCAGCACCCGCGGCGGCGTGGCCCTGCGCCCGGGCGACGGCGTGATCCACTCCTGGCTGAACCGCCTGCTGCTGCCCGACACCGTCGGCACCGGCGGCGACAGCCACACGCGCTTCCCGATCGGCATCTCCTTCCCGGCCGGCTCGGGCTTGGTCGCCTTCGCCGCGGCGACCGGCGTGATGCCGCTCGACATGCCCGAATCGGTGCTGGTGCGCTTCAAGGGCACGATGCAGCCGGGCGTCACGCTGCGTGATCTCGTCAACGCGATCCCGCTGTACGCGATTCGCGAGGGCCTCTTGACCGTCGAGAAGAAAGGCAAGAAGAACGTCTTCTCCGGCCGCATCCTCGAGATCGAAGGCCTGCCGGACCTCAAGGTCGAACAAGCTTTCGAGCTGTCGGATGCCTCGGCCGAGCGTTCCGCCGCCGGTTGCACGGTGCACCTCGACAAGGCGCCGATCATCGAGTACATGCGCTCGAACATCACGTTGATGAAGTGGATGATCGCCAACGGCTACGAGGACAAGCGCACGCTCGGCCGCCGCATCAAGGCGATGGAAAGCTGGATTGCCGACCCGCAGCTGCTGAACGGCGACGCCGACGCCGACTACGCGGCGGTGATCGAGATCGATCTCGCCGACATCAAGGAGCCGATCGTCGCCTGCCCGAACGACCCGGATGATGTCAAGCTGCTGTCCGAAGTCGCCGGCGACAAGATCGACGAAGTCTTCATCGGCTCGTGCATGACCAACATCGGCCACTTCCGCGCCGCCGGCAAGGTGCTCGACGGCAAGTCCGACATCCCGACGCGCCTGTGGATCGCCCCGCCGACGAAGATGGACGCGATGGTGCTCAACGAGGAAGGCTACTACTCGGTGCTCGGCAAGTCCGGCGCCCGTATGGAAATGCCGGGCTGCTCGCTGTGCATGGGCAACCAGGCGCAGGTGCGCAAGGGCTCGACCGCGATGTCGACCTCGACGCGCAACTTCCCGAACCGCCTGGGCATCGACACGCGTGTCTATCTCGGCTCGGCCGAGCTCGCGGCGGTGTGCGCCCTGATGGGCAAGATCCCGACGGTCGCGGAGTACATGTCGCAGGTGGCAGTGGTCAACGCCAAGGCGAAGGACGTCTACCGCTACATGAACTTCGATCAGATCGCCGAGTTCAAGAGCGTGGCCGACACCGTCACGGTCTGATGGAGGAAGGCGGGCCGATCGGGTTCGCCTGACCGGTCGCTTCACCAGAACGCCCCTGCCCGGGAGACCGGGCAGGGGCGTTCTGCTTGGTTTGATGGATCGCGCACGCCCGTTCCACGCCGGACCGGCCGGTGCGGTCGAATGCGGGGCTCCAGTGTTGTACTACGATGAAAACCAGGCGGCGGAGGTCTCCGGCGCCGAGTCCGCACCCGACAGTCAAACTCCGACTTGCCAAAGGAGCACGCGATGCTACTCAACCCCTATCTGACGTTCGATGGCCAGTGCGAGGCCGCTTTCCACTTCTATGCCGATTGTCTTGGCGGCACCGTGACGGCGTTGGCCCGCTTCGGTGAAGCGCCCCAGTGCGACGAGGTGCTGACGCCGGAGCAGCGTGAGCGGATCATGCATGCACGCCTGGCGATCGGCGACCAGGTGCTGATGGGTTCGGACACGACTCCCGAGCACCCGTACGAAGGCATCCACGGCTGCGCGGTGTCGCTGAACGTCGACTCCATCGCCGAGGCCGAACGCATCTTCAGGGCGCTGGCCGAAGGCGGCACGGTGCAGATGCCGCTGGCACAGACGTTCTGGGCGGCGCGCTTCGGCATGTGCGTCGATCGCTTCGGCGTACCGTGGATGATCAACTGCGAGAAGAACCAGTGAAGCACCGGTGAGGCGCGGGGTAATGTGCGGCGCTAGGGCAGGGAGAGCGTCCGACCTGGTGTTCGCGGTTGACTCCATTCCGGCCATCTTCGCCGTCACGACGGACTCCTTCATCGGATCGAGCGTCGTCGTCAGCCTCCTGGCGACACGCAGGACATCGTCCTGACGTCCGTCCCGCGGCAAGGCGCCAGCAGCGCGCCGCGGCGCGAAAATCTGCAAGCCACGCACGCGATCATTTCCGCATAAATATTTGCGCAAAAGCAATTTGCTATAATGGCCTCCACTTCCGTGCCGGAGAGCGGCGCTGGAGCGGGAAACGCCCGACCCGGCGCTTCGTCACACTCAACCTCCAGGGCTGCCGGAGATCCCGATCCTTGCTTCCCGATACGAGGTTTCGGTCGCGGGTGGCGAAGCCCCGGACTGAATGGACCGCGTGATCCGCTGCCGTGCCGTCGAGGGGCGCCTCCAGGCACCCGGACGGTGAGAGCCGATCCACGCGGACGAAGGAGGGACAAGACATGTGCGGTATTGCAGGTGAAGTCAGATTCGATGGGCAGTCGCCCGATGTGGCGGCGCTGGACCGCATGAATGCGCGGCAGCGCGTGCGCGGTCCTGACAGCGGCGGCGTGTTCGTGCAGGGCGCGGTCGGCTTCGGCCACCGCCGGCTGAAGATCATCGACCTGTCTGAATCGGCGCAGCAGCCGATGTTCGACCCGGCCCTCGGCCTGGGGATCGTCTTCAATGGGGCGATCTATAATCACGTCACGCTGCGCCGCGAGCTCGAGACCCTCGGCTACCGGTTCTACTCGACCGGCGACACGGAAGTCCTGCTGAAGGCCTACCACGCGTGGGGGCAGGATTTCGTGCAGCGGCTCAACGGCATGTTCGCGTTCGCGGTCTGGGAGCGCGACAGCGGCCGTGTCGTGCTCGGTCGCGACCGGCTCGGCATCAAGCCGCTCTACTACAGCGCACAGCCCGGCCTGCTGCGCTTCGCGTCGAGCCTGCCGGCGCTCATTGCCGCCGGCGGCGTCGACACCACGGTCGACGCGGTGGCGTTGAACCACTACCTCTCGTTCCATGCGGTCGTGCCGGCGCCGCACACGATTCTCGCCGGCGTGCGCAAGCTGCCGCCCGCGACGCTGATGACGGTCGACGCGGACGGGCGCCGCAGCGAACACAGCTACTGGTCGCTGGCCTACTCGCACGACCCGGGCGACGCGAGGCGCAGCTTCGAGGAATGGACGGAAATTCTGCTTGATGGCTTGCGCAGTGCGGTCGGTCGGCGCCTGGTTGCGGACGTACCGGTCGGCGCGCTGCTGTCGGGCGGCGTCGATTCGAGCCTGATCGTCGGGCTGATGGCAGAGGCCGGTGTGCAGAGCCTGCGGACCTACAACGTTGGCTTCGAGGACGTCGGCGGGGAAAAGGGCAACGAGTTCGAATATGCCGACATCGTCGCCGGGCGTTTCGGCACGATCCACGAACGCATCTTCGTGTCCGAGGCGGAGCTCCTCGCGCGGCTGCCGGAGGCGGTCGCGGCGATGAGCGAACCGATGGTGAGTCATGACTGCATCGGCTTCTTCCTGCTGTCGGAGGCGGTGTCGCGCCATTCGAAGGTCGTGCAGAGCGGGCAGGGGGCGGACGAGGTATTGGGCGGCTACCACTGGTACCCGAAGCTCGCCGGCAGCGTCGATCCGGTCGCCAATTACCTCGCGGCATTTCGTGACCGCGGCTACGACGAGTATTGCCGCACGGTTGCCTCGGCGCATCGTGCTGACGATTGCAGCGGTGCGTTCGTCGCCGCCCACTTTGACCTGCCCGGTGCGATTGACCCGGTCGACAAGGCGCTGCGTATCGATACCACTGTGATGCTCGTCGACGATCCGGTAAAACGCGTCGATAACATGACGATGGCGTTCGGCCTGGAGGCCCGCGTGCCTTTCCTCGACCATGAACTCGTCGAGCTGGCGGCGCGCATTCCTGCACGGCACAAGCTCGCGCACGGCGGCAAGGGCGTGCTCAAGGAGGCGGCGCGCCAAGTCATCCCTTCCGCGGTCATCGACCGGCCGAAAGGGTATTTTCCGGTGCCGGGGCTGAAATACCTGCAAGGCCCAGTGCTCGAGCGGGTGCGCGACGCACTGACGAACCGTGCGGCGCGGGAGCGCGGCCTGTTCCGCCGGGAGTATGCCGACATGCTTCTCGCCGATCCGGGCGCGCACATCACCCCGCTGCGCGGCTCCAAACTTTGGCAGCTCGGGCTGCTCGAATGGTGGCTGCAGACCCATGTCCGCTGAGGTGACGCGATGATCCGCAAACAGCTTGCCCGGTCGCTGCGCACCGGAAACCAGCCGCTGCACCTGCCTGTCGGCCAGCCCGAGGCGCAGGCGATGCCCGACAACGTCGTGATCGAGTGTGGCTGGGGGCGACTGCTGCCCGGCCAGACTTGGCGCGAGCCGGCGCTGCTGGCGACGGAACTGCTGCAGGAGCGACCCGGCCAGCGCGACATCGCGTTCTACGTCGAGAAGCCGCACGTCGTGGTCGCGGCCGCGCCGCAGCAACTCTTCGTCGATCCCTCCGAAGCGTTTCGCCTGTCGCTCGGCGGTTACCGCTGCGCCCGCCAGACGAGGCGTGGCTTCACGTTGCGGCGCCTGCGCACGCGCGCCGACGTCGCGGCGATCAACGTGCTGTACCGCAGCCGCGGCATGGTGCCGGTCGATACGCAGCGCGTGTGGCGCGAGCGCGCGAGCCGCGCAATCACCTATGCGATGGCCGAAGACCGCACGAGCGGCGAGATCATCGGCGTCGCGATGGGACTGGACCATGTCGAGGCGTTCGCCGACGCGCAACACGGCGCGAGCCTGTGGGCGCTCGCCGTCGCCCCGCAAGCCGCCCATCCCGGCGTCGGCGAGTCGCTCGTGCGCTACCTCGCCGAGCATTACCAGGCGCGCGGGCGGATAAGCCTCGACGTGTCGGTGATGCATGACAACAGCCAGGCGATCGCGTTGTATGAAAAGCTCGGGTTCCAGCGCATCCCGGCGTTCGCGGTGAAGCGGCGCAACGCGATCAACGAACCGCTCTTCACCGGCCCGGAAGACGGCGCGCAGGACCTCAATCCCTACGCCCGCCTGATCGTCACCGAGGCGCGCCGGCGCGGCATCCTCGTCGAAGTGCTCGACGCGGAAAACGGCTATTTCCGCCTCACGCTGGGCGGGCGCAGCATCGTCTGTCGCGAGTCGCTGTCGGAGCTGACCAGCGCGATCGCGATGAGCCGCTGCCAGGACAAACGGGTGACGCTGAAGCTGCTGCGCGAAGCGGGGCTGCGGGTTCCGGCGCAGGCGGACGCGACCGATGCCGAGGCCAACGAGCGCTTCCTCGCCGAGCACGGCGTGGTCGTCGTCAAGCCCGTCGAAGGCGAACAGGGCAAAGGCATCAGCGTGGATCTGCACTCGCCCGACGACGTCGCGGCCGCGATCGGGCGCGCGCATCGCTTTTGCGACCGCGTGATTCTCGAGCAGTATTGCGAGGGCGAGGACCTGCGCATCGTCGTCATCGATTTTCGCGTCGTCGCCGCGGCGGTGCGCCGTCCGCCGGTCGTCGTCGGCGACGGGCGTTCGACGGTGCTGAAGCTCATCGAGAAGCAGAGCCGCCGCCGCCAGGCCGCGACCGGCGGCGAGTCGAGCATCCCCGTCGACGAGGAGACCGAGCGCTGCCTGCGCATGCAGGGACACGCCCTCGAGGACGTGCTCGACCACGACGTGCAGATCAGGGTGCGAAATACCGCGAACCTTCACACCGGCGGGACGATCCACGATGTCACGGGCGAGCTTCATCCGGCGCTGCGCGACGCGGCCGAAGCGGCGGCGCGGGCGCTCGACATCCCGGTCACGGGGCTGGATTTCCTGGTGTCGGCGGTCGATCGCGGCGACTACGTGATCATCGAAGCGAACGAGCGCCCGGGCCTGGCCAACCACGAGCCGCAGCCGACCGCGGAGCGCTTCATCGACCTGCTGTTCCCGCGCACCCGGGCTGCCTGAATCACGAAAGGAGGCGACGATGATTCCGATCGCCAATGCATTGCCGGAAATCGACTACGACTACCTCGAGGAGACGATGCTGCAGCTCCTCGCGATCCCGAGCCCGGTCGGGCTGACCGATGCGGTCGTGCGCTATACCGCCGCCCGGCTCGAGGCGCTCGGGATTGCGTACGAGCTCACGCGGCGCGGCGCGATCCGCGCGACGCTGCGCGGCCGCGAGGCGCAGCCGGCGCGCGCGGTCGTCACGCACCTCGACACGCTGGGCGCGATGGTCCGGGAGATCAAGCCGAACGGGCGGCTGGCGATCGCGCCGATCGGGCACTGGTCGGCGCGATTTGCCGAGGGTTCGCGCCTGACAGTGTTCACCGACCACTGCCAGCTGCGCGGCACCTGCCTACCGCTGAAAACTTCGGGTCACGCCTTCGGCAGCGAGATCGACAGCCAGCCGGTCGGCTGGGACCACGTCGAAGTGCGGGTCGACGTGCCGGCAACGACGGCGCTGGAACTCGAACAGGCCGGCCTGCATGTCGGTGACTGGATCGCGTTCGATCCGCAGACCGAGATCCTGCCCGGCGGCTACATCAACTCGCGCTACCTCGACGACAAGGCCGCGGTCGCGGCCCTGCTCGCCGCATGCAAGGCGGTCCGCGACCATCGCCTGCCTCTCGCGGTCGACGTCCATCCGTTGTTCACGATCACCGAGGAAGTCGGTTCGGGCGCGTCCGCGGCGCTGCACGGCGAGATCGCGGAGATGGTCAGCCTCGACATCTCGATCGCCGCGCCGGGCCAGAACACGTCCGAGCATGCCGCGACGATCTGCGTGCAGGACATGTCGGGGCCGTTCGACTACCACCTCACGCACAAGCTGATCGCGCTCGCGCGCGAGCACGGCATCCCGCACCGGCGCGACGTGTTCCGCTTCTACCGCTCGGATTCCGCCGCCGCGGTCGAAGCTGGCAACGACATTCGCACCGCCCTGATCGGCTTCGGCGGCGACGCCTCGCACGCGCAGGAACGTACGCACCGCGACGCGCTGGTCGCGCTGACGCGGCTCGTGGTCGCCTACATGACGAGCGAACCTGTGACGCGGCGCGACCGGCGCACGATGGGTTCGCTGGCGGGCTTCACCGAGCAGCTGCGGCCCGAGGACATGGTTGTGCCGTCGACGCCGCTGCCGCTCCCGGGTGAATTTCTCGATTGCGGCCGGCAGGACGGCGGCGGCGAGGCGCAGGATTGTGACGTGTCGCAACGCGAGCCCGGAGGTGATCCGAAGGTTTGATTCGCCCCTGCTACGGCCGCTCGTCGTCGTGCAGGAAACGTCCCGTCGCGAGGAAGGCCGCGACCTGGCGGGCGCAGGCTTTCGAGAACAGCATTTCGGAATGGGCGACGTGCAGCGTGAGCGAGTCGGTCGCACCGGTGAGTTGCGTTTCGGCGACTGCGACGATGCCGTCATTGGGTTTCGGCAGGCCGAACAGCAGCGGCCCCGTGCCGACGCCGCGATCGCCCGCGATGACGCCGATCTCCACCCCCGCGGCGAGCGGCGACGTGACTCCCCGCCAGTCCCGTATGGAGTGTCCGACGATCCGGGCGCACCCGGGAATCCCCGCTAGCATGGCCGCACAATGCGACCCGCGGCACGGCGTTCCCATCAGCACGGCACGGCTGATATGTGGCACGACTGGCTGCGATAGCAGGTTCAATATCAGCAATCCGCCCAGGCTGTGCCCAACGAGGTGCACTTTTTCGGCATCCCGGCCGGCGACGAAGTGCGCAAGCCGAGCGGTGTTCGCGGCAAGGCCCCGACGCACCGAGGGATAGGAGAAGGTCTCCACCCGGAAACCGCAGCGCATCAGCGCTCGCCGCAGAAAATGAAAGACGACCCCGTGCATCCATAGCCCATGGACCAGGATAATCGTCTCGCCACGCTGCGGGCGCGGGTGCTTTTCAGTTGAAGGCAGGGTGGGAATATTCCGGATCTGCCTCAGTCCTGCCGGTCGACCTCGAACAGATGGAGAACCGAATTGAAGGCATCGGCGCTGACGCACGGGTCGTATCGCGAGAGAAGTTCGAGCTGGCGAACTTTCGTCGCTGACTGGGCGAGATCGATGATCAGCTGTCGCTCGGCGGCAATCTCATCGCGCATGCGGCTGGTGACGAACAAGAACGGAATCGGTATGTAAAGGTCATCCAGTCCCCGCGTGTGATAGCGAAGATTCGTGATGTGTGTCTCGTTCTCGGAGTGTCTTTTCATTGGGTTGCGCCTTTTTGTTGACGTTTGGAGCACATCTAACTCTGCGATTCCAATCGCCGAAAAGCGTTGATGTACCGCAAGAAATCTTGCAGGCATGTATCGGGGCGCACAATACCCATTTTCGCGCAATTGCCATAAGCGGTTGCAAAGATGCGAAAACCGTGCACTATAATGCATCGATATGAATCATCCTTCCGAACGGTGAACGCTCATGCACAGCGAAAACAGTGGCGAAAGACTGAAGCGGCCCGATTTGACGGTCGAAGAAAACGGCTATCTGCTGATGCTGGGCGAGCGTATACGCGAACTGCGTGCTCGGCGCGGAATGACGCGCAAGGCGCTGGCCCACCAGTCGGGCGTCTCGGAACGCTACCTCGCCCAACTGGAAACCGGGCACGGCAACATCTCGATCATCCTGCTGCGGCAGATTGCGCTGGGCATGGGCCTGCCGCTCGTCGACCTGGTGCGCGAAGAGCCCGAGCAACCGGCCGAGCTGACGCTACTGGTGCAATATCTGAGCCGTTTTTCGCCGAAAAAGCTGAACTGGGCGCGCGGTCTGCTGGAAAACGAACTTGAATCGTCCGGCAAGGCGGGTCGGCGTGAGCGGATCGCGCTCATCGGGCTGCGCGGGGCGGGCAAGACGACGCTCGGTTCCTTGCTGGCGAAAGATCTCGAAGTGCCGTTCTTCGAGCTGGCGAAGACCATCGAGCAGGAAGCAGGGGCCGAGCTTTCGGAAATCTTTTCGCTCTACGGGCAGGGTGCCTACCGGCGCTACGAGCGCCGCAGCCTCGAATCGATCATAGAGAACAACGAGCGCTTCGTGCTCGTTCCGGGCGGAAGCATCGTCTCCGAGCCGGCGACGTTCGAGTTCCTGCTGTCATCGTGCTACACGGTGTGGCTCAAGGCTTCGCCCGAAGAACACATGGAGCGCGTCGTCGCACAGGGCGACTATCGGCCGATGAAGGACAGCCAGGAGGCGATGGACGACCTCCGGCGCATTATTGCCGGGCGGATCGCGATGTACAGCAAGGCCGACGCGATCGTCGAAACGTCGGGCAAGACCGTCGAGCAGAGCCTGGCTGCGCTGCGCGAAGCCGTCGTTTCGGCCTGAACTGCACCCGACCGGTGTCACCGGTCGTGCCAGCTGCCATTCTCCGGCGGCTGCTTTCCACCGCTCTCCCTCGGGCACCGAATCTCCTCCTCCCTTTCCGTTGTGCCGCGCTTCGTCCCTGTGTGCCCTTCGCGGGAGGCCAGGGGCTGTCCCGAGGCGATTTCACGACCCGTTCGGTCCGGTTTATCTTGCTGCAATGCACAAAATTGCATGTGTGGGAAAAACGTCGAAAAAAATGCACGTGAGTGCAGTTTTCCTGTGCTGCGTTTGATCTAGGTCAACAGTGGCTGCACTGGAGTGCGTACTATGCGCAATCATGCAGGGCCGGAAAAATAATGCAGCAGCCGCGGGGTCGGTACAGGCGTCGCGGATAAATCAGAGGAGATAGTTCGATGAGCGATGGTTTGTTCGACCAGTTCAAGACCTGGTACGAGAAGCGCCACGATTATGCACGGGACTGGAAGGCGCGGACCGGTGGGCAAGTGGTGGCAACGATGTGTACCTATACTGCCGAGGAATTGCTGATTGCCGCCGGGATGCTGCCGGTGCGCGTGCTCGGTGCCCATGAACCGCAAAACGTGACCGAGCCGCACATCTTCGGCATGTTCTGCCCGTTCTGCCGCGACTCGCTCGCCCAGGGCCTGCTCGGCCGCTTCGATTACGCCGAAGGCGTGACGCTGACCCAGTCGTGCATCCAGTATCGCCAGACCTTCGGTTCGTGGCGCCAGCACGTCCCGACGGTGAAGTGGGACTACTACGTGCCGATGCCCAACGAAGTTCAGTCGGAGCATGCTCGCAAGGCGCACTACGCGGAAATCCAGTCGTTCCGCGTGTTCCTGCAGACGCTGATCGGCAAGGAAATCACCGACGACATGCTGCGCGAGTCGCTCGCCGTGGTCGACGAGAACCGCCGCCTGCTGCGCGAACTGTTCGACTACCGCAAGGATGCGAATCCGAAAGTCACCGGTGTCGAAGCTGTCTATGCATCGCTGACCGCGCAGTTCATCGACAAGCGCGAGCACAACGAACAGCTGAAGAAAGTGCTCGCCGCGCTGCCGTCGCGCAAGGTCGAGCGCCAGACCGGTGCCCGCTTCATGACGATTGGTTCGGAAAACGACGACATCGCGTTCATGGCGATGGTCGAATCCGTCGGTGCGACGATCGTCATCGACGACCAGTGCTCCGGTACCCGTTACTTCTGGAACGAGTCGAAGCCCGAAACCGACGTCATCAAGGCGATTGCCGATCGTTACTGCGATCGTCCGGCCTGTCCGACGAAGGATTACCCGGTTCATACCCGTTACGACCACGTGCTCGGCCTGGCCAAGGACTACGACGTTCAGGGCGCGATTTTCCTGCAGCAGAAGTTCTGCGATCCGCACGAGGGCGACTACCCGGACCTGAAGCGTCACCTGGAAGCCAACGGCATCCCGACGCTGTTCCTGGAATTCGACATCACGAACCCGATCGGCCCCTTCCGCATCCGTATCGAGGCATTCCTCGAGACGCTGAGCGAAGAAGAGCTGTTCTGAACTGACTGCGGAGAGAACGATGAACGCAATGGCAAACAAGTATCCGACCGAGCAGCTCAAGCTCTGGGGCAAGGCCAAGCAGCTGCGCGAGCAGTACTACCAGAACTACGCCCGTGCGAAGGAAAAGGGCGGCATCCGCTGGTCCGGTTCGGCGTGGGCGCTCGACGCGATCCCGGCCGGCCTCGGCGAGGACGTGTATTCGCTGACCGGCGAGCCGTACGCAGCAGCTGTCGCGCACGACCGCAAGTTCGCGAAGGAATGCATGGACGCTGCGGAAGCCTACGGCTTTGCCCGCGACCTGTGCTCCTACATGCGGATCTACTGGGGTGGCATGCACCTGAACAAGTACGCGTTCGGCGGTGAGTTTCCGAAGCCCGACTTCGTCTTCCAGACCCAGATCTGCTGCTCGCACTCGAAGTGGTACCAGCACGTCGCCAAGGAAGAGAAGGTTCCCGAGTTCTACCTCGACGTCGGCGTCGGCCCGTACCGGGACATGACTGATGCGCGCCTCGACTACGTTGCGAACCAGCTGCACGACGGCATCGAGTTCGTCGAGAAGGCGAGCGGCCGCAAGTTCGATGACGAGCTGTTCATCAAGGCGGTCAAGAACGAGATGCGTTCGACCAGCCGCTGGGCGGACATCTGCGCGCTGAACAAGGTCAAGCCCGCGCCGCTCGACGAGAAGACGATGTACTCGCTGTATGTGCTCTGCACGCTGTCGAAGTCGTCGCAGTGGTGTGCTGACTTCATGGACGAGCTGTACGAGGAAGTGAAGGATCGCGTCGCCCGTGGCATCGCCGCAGTGCCGAACGAGACCGTTCGCCTGATGACCGATACGCAGCCGCCCTGGTCGTTCCTGAAGATCTTCCGCTACCTCGAGACCTTTGGTGCGGTGTCGATCGGCTCGCTCTACACCTTTGCGCTCGAAGGCATCTGGGAAGACAAGCCGGACGGTTCCTGGGGTGGCCGCACGCTGCCGTGGGAGAAGGGCATCGAGATCAACGACCGCGACACGGCAGTGCGCCTGTATGCCGACTGGAACCTGTCGAAGCCGCAGTGGCAGCACTTCTACGACCCGAGTATCAAGACCGAGATGATGCTGCGCATCATCAGGGAATGGCAGGTCGACGGCGTGATGCTTCACCTGAACCGCGGCTGCGAAGGCCTGTCGATCGGCATCATGGAAAACCGCCTTGGCATCGCCAAGGCCGGCACTCCGGTGATGACGTTCGAAGGAAACATGGGCGACGAGCGCGAGTTCGACGAAGTTCGCACCCAGGCGCGGGTCGATGCGTTCATGGAGCAGCTCGGCATGCGTCGCCAGGCCGCCTGATCGGAATATTGGAACCCAAGGAGTACACGAGAATGATTACCGCTGGAATCGACATGGGCTCCCGCAGCGTGAAGGTTGTGCTGCTGGAGGAGATCAAGGTGGATGGCGCGCCGCAACTGAACTACGCGGTGAAGAAAGCGCACCTGATGATGCCGGGCGACATCGACGCCGACCAGGCCGCCGAGAAGGCTTTCACCGAAGCGCTGGCCGCGGCCGGGGTGTCGCGTGACCAGGTGAAGTCGGTGTTCGCGACCGGGGCCGGGCGCAAGCAGGTCGAGTTCGCCACCGAAGGCGTCACCGAGATGACGGCAGGGGCGCGCGGCGCGGTGTACATGTACCCGCAGGCGCGCACCGTGGTCGACGTCGGCGCCGAGGAAGGCCGCGGCATCAAGACCGACGCGGACGGCAAGGCGATCGACTTCGCCGGCAACGAGAAGTGCGCCGCCGGGGCGGGTTCCTTCGCCGAAGCGATGAGCCGCGCGCTGCAGCTGTCCCTGAAGGAATTCGGCGAAGCGAGCCTGCGCTCGGACAAGTCGATCCCGATGAACGCCCAATGCACGGTGTTCGCCGAGTCCGAAGTGGTGTCGCTGATCCACTCCGCGACGCCCAAGGAAGACATCGCCAAGGCCGTGCTCGACGCGGTCGCCAGCCGGGTGTGCGCGATGGTGCGCCGCGTCGGCATCGAAGGCAACGTGGTGCTGATCGGCGGCATGGTGCACAACCCCGGTTTCGTCGCCTCGCTCAAGAACGCGATGGACGTCGATCAGGTGCTGCTGCCCGACCTGCCGGAATTCGTCAGCGCTTTGGGCTGCGCGCTGATCGCGGCCGAACGCCAGCACTGAACCGATACGCGAAACGACACGCGAAAAGACACGGATAAAGGAGCGATCAAATGAATGCAGAAGTTGCTGCGGCCACGGTGGCAGAAGCGGCCCCCGAGAAGAAGGAATTCTGGCGCTGGCAGGAAAACGTCTGGTTCGACGAAACGAAGAACTGGAAAGACGCCAAGATCATCACCTGCGGCATCGACGTCGGCTCGGTGTCCTCGCAGGCGGTCATCGTCTGTGACGGCGAACTGTACGGCTACAACAGCATGCGCACCGGCAACAACTCGCCGGACTCGGCCAAGAATGCCCTGCAGGGCATCATGGACAAGATCGGCATGAAGCTCGAGGACATCAACTATGTCGTCGGCACCGGCTACGGCCGGGTGAACGTGCCCTTCGCCCACAAGGCGATCACCGAGATCGCCTGCCACGCCCGCGGCGCGAACTACATGGGCGGCAACCAGGTGCGCACCATCCTCGACATGGGCGGCCAGGATTGCAAGGCGATCCACTGCGACGAGAAAGGCAAGGTCACCAACTTCCTGATGAACGACAAGTGCGCGGCCGGCACCGGGCGCGGCATGGAAGTCATCTCCGACCTGATGCAGATCCCGATCGCCGAACTGGGCCCGCGCTCGTTCGACGTCGATGTCGAACCCGAAGCGGTGTCGTCGATCTGCGTCGTGTTCGCCAAGTCCGAAGCGCTGGGTCTCCTGAAGGCCGGCTACACCAAGAACAAGGTGATCGCGGCATACTGCCAGGCGATGGCCGAGCGCGTGGTGAGCCTCTTGGAGCGCATCGGCGTCGAGGAAGGCTTCTTCATCACCGGCGGCATCGCGAAGAACCCGGGTGTCGTCAAGCGCATCGAGCGCATCCTCGGCATCAAGGCGGTCGACACCAAGGTCGACAGCCAGATCGCCGGCGCGCTGGGCGCAGCGCTCTTTGGCTACACGCTGATGCAGAAGCAGGCGAAAGCGGCCTGAAGTCGGGGCTGAAGCAGCGCCGGCCGTCTCGGGAAACGCCGCGATTGAACGCGGCGGTTTTTCCGGACGGCCGGCGGCCTACGACTCAATTCACAGGAGAGAACGGACATGATCGCGAACTACGGCTACAAGGACGGGTCTGGCGAGTATTACATCAGCATCGATACCGACAAGTGCATCGACTGTACTGCGGGGCGCGCCTGTCTGACCGCGTGCCCGAAGAATATGTTCGAAATCATCACCGATGATTACGACGACGAAGTGGCATGGGTGAAGAAGGAATGCACGCGCGCCCTCGCTTACGACTGCGCCGAATGCAAGCCGGCCGGTGGCTATACCAGCCTGCCCTGTACCGCTGCCTGTACCCCGGGCGCGATCAAGCATTCCTGGTAGGCCGGACGAGATGAAAGGCGTGGCGACGGAGGGTTCTGCGGTGAACGTGAAGAAGATGATCCCGATCAAGCTTGCTTCGGCGAATGAAGAAGAGGAAATCGAAGACCGTCTGTTGCGCCAGGGTTGGAAGCGACTGACGACGATCGGCGAACCGCGGTTGTCGGAGATCGCCGAGGCTTATCGCGGCATGGGTTTCGAGGTGCACGTCGAGACTTACAAGAGCGAAGGCGACGGCTGCAACACCTGCCTCGACGCCGACCAGGAAATGGGCAAGATCATCGGCACGGTGTACACGCGCCGCGCGGCTGTGCCGCAAAAGGATGACGAGTTGTTCTGAACGGCGTGCAACGCGCGTCCAGCGCGAAGCCGCGATATCCAAGGAGGAGTGCAAATGGCCGAACAGAAGCGCGTAATGCGGTTGCTGAACAAGGACGACCTGAATGCGATCGTCGAGATCGATGCTGCCGCTTCCAAGCAGAATCGTCGCGACTACTACGAGCGCAAGATCGAAGCAATCCTGAACCCCAAGCACAACATCAATGCATCGCTGGTCTGTGAGATCGACGGCAAACTGGCCGGCTTCGTCATGGGCGACATCTATTTCGGTGAATTCGGGATCCCGGAAAGCACCGCGACGATCGACACGATCGGCGTCGACCCGCGCTTCCAGAACCATGGCGTCGCGAGCGAACTGCTCGAGCAGTTCATGATGAACATGAAGGCCGGCGGCGTGAACAAGGTTTACACGCTGGTGAACTGGGACGATTTCGCGCTGGAGAAATTCTTCTCGCGGCAGAAGTTCGCGCCCTCCAAGCGCATCAATCTCGAATACACGGTGGTCTGAGAAACGACTGCGCGCGGAGCCCATCCCCATGTGGATCGATTGTCATTGCCACACCAAGTACTCGTACGACAACTGGCTGGAGCCGGTGAACCTGATCCGGCGCGCGAGGGAACTCGGGCTCGACGGTGTGTGTATCACCGAGCATTACTCGTTTGAGGCGTCGGAGCCGGTCGAGCAGGTTGGACGCGACGAGGGGATGCTGGTTCTGCGCGGTGTCGAGATTGCGACGGACCGTGGCCACATGCTGGCCTACGGCGTCGAGGACGACGGCTGGAACATCTGGGGGCGTGACAACTACCTCCCGCTGGCCGAAGTCGTGGAACACATCAACGGAATCGGCGGCATCTGCGTGCCGGCGCATCCGTTCCGCGAAGTCGGGGCGTGCCTGCTCGAAGGCGTGCTCGACCTGACCGGGATTGCCGCGGTGGAGACGCACAACGGCGGCAACCGCGAGAGCGACAACGAACTGGCGATGCGCGCCGCGCGGCATATGGCTCTGCCGTCGCTCGGCGGCAGCGATTGCCACAAGACCGAAGCGGTCGGCCGCTGCGCGACGCAGTTCCTGCAGCCGGTGACCGACATGAAGAGTTTCATCGCGGCGGTGCGCGCCGGAGCGTGTCGGGGAGGGTACTTCCCCGGTTTCGCCCAGGCGGCTCTCGCGGCGTAGGGATACATCGCGGGCGAGAAGCGGCGCAGACGGCCGCGACGCGACCACGGAAAACGAATCCAGCCTTTGTCGGGCGGATGAGCCGCGAAGCGGCCTCATTTGGCAACTGCGCCGCCGTGATGAAAAAAGTGTGCCGGGTGGCGGAAGGCGCTGCGCTTTTCCGCCCTACGATGAGCGCCGGAACAAGATAGGAAGAGAGAGACATGGAAGCCGTACAGACATCCGAGATCAGGTGGTGGAAGGCCAGCCGGCCGGTCGATATGCCGGAGTTCGGCGCCCCGGTGCAGTTCAGCATCGACGGCGTCGACGTCGAAGCGCCCGCCGGCGCGTCGATCCTCAATGCCGCGACGGCGGCCGGCCTCTATATTCCGGCGCTGTGCGCGCATCCCGATCTGCCGCCGGCTGGCCAGCGTGGCGCGGGAGACGGCGGCTGCAACCTGTGCATGGTCGAGGTCGAAGGCGAAGAAGGGCTGCGCAAGGCCTGTTCGATGCCCGTCCGGGCCGGCCTCGTCGTCAAGACCCAATCGCCCGCGATCCAGGAATCGCGCCAGGCGAGCCTCGCGAAGATCCTCGGCCCCCATCCTCACGTCTGCCTCACCTGTCCGCAGCGCGAAGGCTGTTCGCGCTCGCAGTGCTCGTATGGCAACCCGCAGGAGACGCGCTGCTGTTCGATCTTCTCGAGCTGCGAACTGCGCAAGGTGTCCGACTTCATCGGCATTCCGAACAGCACCCCGCCGTACAAGCCCGCGCAGCTGCCGATCATCAAGAACGAGCCGTTCTTCGACCGCGACTACAACCTCTGTATCGACTGCCGCCGCTGCCTCGTCGCCTGTAACGACGTGCGCGGCGTGGGCTGCCTCGAAGTCAAGGAAGTCGAGACGCCGCAAGGCAAGCGCACCTATGTCGGCACGATTGCGCCGACGCTGATCGAATCCGGCTGTACGTTCTGCCAGGCCTGCGTGACCGTGTGCCCGACCGGCGCGCTGATGGACCGCACGCTCGACCCCGCCCACCGCGAAGAATCGATGGTGCCGTGCAAGTCCGCGTGCCCGGCCGGCATCGACGTGCCGCGCTACGTGCAGCTCGCCGCCGAAGGCAAGTATGGCGAGGCGATCGCGGTCGTGCGCGAAAAGCTCCCGTTCCCGGGCATCCTCGGCCGCGCCTGTTTCGCGATGTGCGAATCGGCCTGCCGCCGCAAGGACCTCGACGATCCGCTGTCGATCCGCAACCTCAAGCGCATCGCCGCCGACAACGACACGGGCATCTGGCGCGAATTCGCGAAGAAGCTTCCCGCGACCGGCAAGAAGGCCGCCGTCATCGGCGCCGGCCCTGCGGGACTCACCGTCGCGTACTACCTTGCGAAGCAGGGCCACGCGGTCACGATTTTTGACGCCCAGCCGGCCGCCGGCGGCATGGCGCGCTACGGCATCCCGTCGTACCGCGTGCCGGCCGAAGTCATCGACGACGAAGTCGCCGAAGTCGCCGCGCTCGGTGTCGAGTTCCGCTACGGCGCGAAAGTCGAGAACGTCGATGAGCTCTTCAACGACAGCTATGGCGCGGTCTTCGTCGGCATCGGCGCGCAGGGCGGCGACAAGCTGGGCATCCCCGGCGACGACCTGCCGGGCGTGGTCGACAGCCCGACTTACCTGAAGGCGGTGACGATGGGCCTCGTGAATACGCCCGAAGGCATCCAGACCGGCAAGAAGGTCGTGGTCATCGGCGGCGGCAACGTCGCGACCGACAACGCGCGCTCCTCGCGCCGCTACGGCGCCGAAGTCGACATGGTCTATCGCCGCACCCGCGAGGAGATGCCGGCGCGCCTGGAAGAATTCGAAGGCTGCGTCGAGGAAGGCGTGAATATCCGTTATCTGCTCGCGCCGAAGAAGATCGAGCCGGGTCAGAACGGCTATCGGTTGCAGATCACCTACGCGAAGATGGCGCTGGGCGAGCCGGATGCTTCAGGCCGCCGCCGCCCGGTCGAGACCGGCGAGGAAATCGTCGAAGGCGTGGATCTCGTGATCGGTGCGATCGGCCAGTTCCCGAACCGCTTCGAAGGCTTCGGCGTCGAGACCGACCGCAAGGGCCGCATCACGGTACGCGAGGACTCGATGCTGACGAGCCGGCCCAAAGTGTATGCCGGTGGCGACTGCGTGCTCGGGCCCTCGACGCTGATCGAGTCGGTCGCGCAGGGTCGCGTCGCGGCCTCCGCGATGGATAAGGTGCTCGGCGGCGACGGCGACATCTCCGAAGTGCTGCTGCGTGACGGCTGGGAGACGAACCCCTGGATCGGCCGCAAGGACGGCTTCAACACGACGCGCAAGTTTCACCCGATCATGCTCGCGCCCGAACAGCGCAGCGGCTGGGACGAAGTCGAGCTCGGCTTCGACGACACGACCGCCCGTCTGGAGGCCGCACGCTGCTTCAAGTGCAACCTCGCGCCGAAGATCGCCGAAGCGGTGCTGCCGCCGGAATCGTCCCTGACCTTCGACGCTGCCGCGATTGCCGCAGTGCCGACCGAAGCCGGCGTGTTCCAGCTGCTCGACGGCGACAAGAACGTGCTGATGATCAAGGGCGTCGAGAACCTGCGCGAAGGCCTCACCGAGCAGCTCGAACGCGGCAGCGATGCGACGAACTTCGTGTTCGAGGAAGCGGCGATGTTCACATCGCGCGAAAGCCAGATGATCCAGGCTTACCTGCAGCAGTACGGCAAGATGCCCGGCGGTGGCTCGGACGAACTCGACGATCTGTTCTGAGGAGTGGCCGACGTGGGACAAGTCATCGATTTCTGGTCGGCGGAGGAACTCCGCCCGACGATCTCGGCGGAGGCCAAACGCCGCTGCACGAATTGCGGCGCCGATTTGTGGCACATCAGCTGTGACGGCGAAGTGTGCTGTGCGGACTGCGACGCCGTGTGCCCGTACCGCCTGCAGGTAAAGAACGAAAACTGAACACGATCCAACCGCACGACCCGGGAAACGGGAAACGGGAAATGGGAGACAACATGACGCAAGCGCAATTCAAGTTCATTACCTACGGCGTCGCCAATGGCCTGGCGACCCTGACGATCAACCGGCCGCCGTTCAACGTGCTCGACATTCCGACGATGGAAGAGGTCAACGTCGCGCTCGACCAGTGCCTCGCCGCGACCGACGTCAAGCTGCTGATGATCACCGGCGCGGGTGAAAAGGCGTTCTCGGCCGGTGTCGAGGTCGCGGACCACACGCCGGACAAGGTCGACCGGATGATCGAAGTGTTCCACGGCATCTTCCGCCGCCTGCAGGAACTGCCGGTTCCGACGCTGGCCGCGGTCAATGGCGCGGCGCTCGGCGGCGGCATGGAAGTGGCGATCGCGTGCGACATGATCGTCGCTGCGGCGAATGCCAAGTTCGGCCAGCCCGAAATCAAGCTCGCAGTGTTCCCGCCGATCGCGGCGGTGCTGCTGCCGCGCCTGGTGCCGCCGGCGCGGGCGATGGAGCTGCTGCTCGGGGGCGAGAACATCGCGGCCGAGGAAGCCCGTGCGATCGGACTCGTGAACCGCGTGTTTGCGAAGGAAACTTTCGCCGCCGACGTGCAGGCTTTCGTCGCGCCGTATCTCGCGCTCTCGCGCGCCGCGCTGGTGAGCACGCGCAAGACGATCCGCGCGACCACCGGCAAGCCGTTCGGGCAGGCGCTCGATGTCGCCGAGAACATCTATCTGAACGAACTGATGGCCACCGAGGACGCGAAAGAAGGTCTCGCCGCCTTCCTCGAAAAGCGCAAGCCGGTGTGGCGTGACCGCTGACCGCTGCGATCGACCGAACGACATTGATTTAATGGAGACAAGCGTGATTCCGCAATTCATCGATACCTGGCAGATGACCGAGCCGGGCAAGCTGCAAAAGACGCGCGTGCCGATGCCCGAACTCGGACCGGGCGACGTCGTCGTGAAGATCGCCGGCTGTGGCGTGTGCCACACCGACTTGTCGTATTTCTACATGGGCGTGCCGACGGTGCAGAAGCCGCCGCTGTCGCTCGGCCACGAAATCTCCGGCGTCGTCATCGGTGGCGAGGCGTCGATGATCGGCAAGGAAGTCATCGTCCCGGCGGTGATCCCGTGCGGTGAATGCGAACTGTGCAAGACGGGTCGCGGCAACCGCTGCCTCGCGCAGAAAATGCCGGGCAACTCGATGGGCATCTATGGCGGCTATTCGAGCCACATCGTCGCGCAGTCGAAGTACCTGTGCGTGGTCGAGAACCGCGGCGACACGCCGCTCGAGCATCTCGCGGTGGTCGCGGATGCGGTCACGACGCCGTACCAGGCGGCGGTGCGTGCGGACCTGAAGAAGGACGACCTCGTGATCGTCGTCGGTGCCGCCGGCGGCGTCGGCAGCTTCATGGTGCAGACCGCCAAGGGCATGGGTGCGAAAGCCGTCATCGGCATCGACATCAACGAAGAAAAGCTCGAGATGATGAAGGACTACGGTGCCGACTTCATCATCAACCCGAAGGGCAAGAGCGCAAAGGAAGTGAAGGAGCTCTTCAAGGGCTTCTGCAAGGAGCGCGGCCTGCCGTCGAATTACGGCTGGAAGATCTTCGAGGTCACCGGCAGCAAGCCTGGCCAGGAGTTGGCGCTGTCCTTGCTGTCCTTCACCGGCAAGCTCGTTATCGTCGGCTACGGCACGGCCGAGACGAACTACATGCTGTCGAAGCTGATGGCCTTCGACGCCGAGATCATCGGCACCTGGGGCTGCCCGCCGGACCGCTATGCGGCCGTGCGCGACATGTGCCTCGATGGCCGCATCCAGCTCGGACCGTTCGTCGAAACGCGCCCGATGAGCCAGATCGAACAGGTGTTCGACGAAGCGCACCACGGCAAACTCAAGCGACGCGTCATCCTGACGCCCGATTTCTGAACCACGCTGACCACTGTAAAAAAACAGGAGACATTTCATGGCACTCGATTGGCTGCCCCGCGACAACGAAATCAAGGATCATGCCCTGCTGGGCGAAGAGCACTTCGGCACCGAGGCTCCCTCGGTCCTCTTCGAGAAGCGCCCGGTAACGGATCCGCAGGGCAACGTGGTTCCCGGTCTGTATGCAGCGTGGATCATCCTGAACAACCCGAAGCAGTACAACTCCTACACCACCGAGATGGTGAAGGCGATCATCGCGGGCTTCCAGCGCGCGTCGTCCGACCGCACGATCGTCGCGGCGGTGTTCACGGCCGTCGGCGACAAGGCGTTCTGCACCGGCGGCAACACCGCCGAGTACGCGTCCTACTATGCACAGCGCCCGAATGAATACGGCGAGTACATGGATCTGTTCAACGCGATGGTCGACGGCATCCTGAACTGCAAGAAGCCGGTGATCTGCCGTGTGAACGGCATGCGCGTCGGCGGCGGCCAGGAAATCGGCATGGCGACCGACATCACGATCACCTCCGACATGGCGGTGTTCGGCCAGGCCGGTCCGAAGCACGGCAGCGCGCCCGACGGCGGCTCGACCGACTTCCTGCCGTGGATGCTGAACATGGAAGACGCGATGTACAACTGCATCTCGTGCGAGCCGTGGAGCGCGTACAAGATGAAGGCGAAGAACCTCATCACGAAGGTCGTGCCGGTGCTGAAGAAGGACGGCGAATGGGTCCGCAACCCGCTGATCCGCACGGATGCCTACGTCGATGACGGCGAGTTGGTCTATGGTGAGCCGGTCGCCGCCGACAAGGCCAAGGCGGCGAAGGAACTGATCGCGCAATGCACGACCGACTTCGCGAAGCTCGACGAAGCCGTCAATGCGCTGGTGTGGAAGTTCACGAACCTCTTCCCGCAGTGCCTGATCAAGTCGATTGACGGCATCCGCGGCAAGAAGAAGTTCTTCTGGGATCAGATGAAGCTCGCGAACCGTCACTGGCTCGCCGCGAACATGAACCACGAGGCGTACCTCGGCTTCACCGCCTTCAACAACAAGAAGGCAACGGGCAAGGACGTCATCGACTTCATCAAGTTCCGCCAGCTCGTCGCCGAAGGCCATGCGTTCAACGACGCCTTCGCCGAGCAGGTCCTGGCCAAGCCGCAGTCCTAGAGTCAAAAGTCTCTCCCTTCTCGGGGTGGGGGCGACGGTAATCCGTCTTTAACCCACCCCGTTTTTTTTCGCCTGGGAGAGAGCGAAATCCCTGGCTGTACCTAATTCAAACAGTCGCGTCCGCAACAAGGGGAGCAGACATGCAATTGAAGGACAGAGTCGCCATCGTCACCGGCGCCGGGCAGGGCATCGGCGCCACGGTGGCGAGGGCCTACGCCCGCGAGGGCGCGAAAGTGGCGGTGATCGATCTGAACATCGACGCCGCCAATGCCGTTGTGGCCGAGATCGTCGCGAACGGCGGCGAGGCGCTCGGTGTCGCGTGCGACGTGTCGAACCGCGACCAGGTGCTGGCGATGGCCGAGCAGGTCACGGCGAAATGGGGACGCATCGATATTCTCGTCAACAACGCCGGCATCACGCGCACCGCGATGCTCAACAAGATGACGCCCGAGCAGTGGCAGCAGGTCCTCGGCGTGCATCTGACCGGCGCATTCAACTGTCTTCAGGCGGTCGTTGGCGGCATGATCGAGCGTCAGTATGGCCGCATCATCTACGTCACCTCGACAGCGGGCCTGCTGGGCACGATCGGGCAGATCAACTACAGTGCCGCGAAGGCGGGCATCGTCGGCATGACGATGAGCACCGCGAAGGAACTCGCGCGCTACAACATCACGGCCAACGCGATCGCACCGGGCGCGGCGACGCCGATGACGGAAACCATCCGCACCGACGAGCGCTTCAAGGAAAAGTATCTCGACCGCATTCCGCTCGGACGCTGGGCCGAACCGGAAGAGATCGCACCGGTATTCCTGTTCTTCGCCTCCGACGCGTCGAGCTACGTGACCGGACAAATACTGGCAGCTGACGGCGGCATGACGATCCGTTAGCCACTGCGCCACCGCGCGAACGCGCGGCATCGACGCGGCGGGTCGAGACGATTGGGCGGGATTCGGATCGCGTCGGTGAAAGATCATCAATCGAGTCGAATTGGAGAGAGACCATGCCAGAACTGAGTACCGCAGACCACACGTCGAGCCCCCCGCACATCACGATTCCGCGCGACTACAACGCTGCCCATGACCTGATCGAGCGCAACCTGCGCGCCGGCCGCGGCAACAAGATCGCGGTGATCGACGACGCCGGCCAATACACCTATGCGCAGCTGGCCGAGCGGGTCGACCGCTTCGCCCACGCACTCGGTGAACTGGGCGTGCGCATGGAAGAGCGGGTGTTGCTGTGCCTGCTCGATACGGTCGATTTTCCGGTGGCGTTTCTCGGCTGCATCAAGGCCGGCGTCGTCCCGGTGCCGATCAACACGCTGCTGACCGCGTCCGACTACAGCTACATGCTGCGGGACAGCCGCGCCCGCGTGCTGGTGGTGTCTTCGCTGCTGCTGCCGGCGTTCACGAATGCGATCGAGCAGAGCCCGTTCGTCAAGAACGTCGTCGTATCCGGTGGCGATGCAGGCGTCAGGGGCAGCCATCTCGATTTTGCCGACCTCGTGGCCGCGCCGCGCCCGCCGTTCGAGGCCGCGCCGACGTGCGCCGACGACCCCTGTTTCTGGCTGTACTCGTCGGGCTCGACCGGCGCGCCGAAGGGGACGGTGCATCTGCATTCGAGCCTGATCAACACGTTCGAGCTGTACGCGCGGCCGATCCTCGGCGTGCAGGAGAGCGACGTCGTGTTCTCCGCCGCCAAGCTGTTCTTCGCCTACGGTCTGGGCAACGGCCTGACCTTCCCGCTGGCGGCAGGCGCGACGGCGGTGCTGATGTCCGAGCGCCCGACCCCCGCGTCCGTCTCCCGCGTGCTGCGCCAGCATCAGCCGACCGTGTATTGCGGCGTGCCGACGCTGTACGCGTCGATGCTCGCCAGCCCGGAACTGCCGGGGCGCGATGAAGTGTCGATCCGCCGCTGCGCCTCCGCGGGCGAAGCCCTGCCGGCCGAAGTCGGCAAGCGCTGGACGGAGCACTTCGGGGTCGAGATCCTCGACGGCCTCGGGTCGACCGAGATGCTGCACATCTTCCTGTCGAACCGGCACGGCGAGGCGCGCTACGGCACCAGCGGAAAGCCGGTGCCTGGCTATGAGCTTCGCCTCATCGGCGACGACGGCGAAGAGGTCGCGCCCGGCGAATCCGGCGAACTGCAGGTGCGCGGGCCGACCAGCGCGGCGTTCTACTGGAATAACCGCAGCAAGAGCCGCGACACCTTCATGGGGCAGTGGACGCGCAGCGGCGACAAGTATAGCCAGGACGCGGACGGCAACTTCGCCTATGCGGGACGCAACGACGACATGCTCAAGGTGGGCGGCATCTACGTGTCGCCGATCGAGGTCGAGTCGGCGCTGATCACTCACGAGGCGGTGCTCGAAGCCGCGGTCGTCGGCAAGGCCGACGTCGACGGCCTGATCAAGCCGCTCGCGTTCGTGGTGCTCAAGCCCGGCCTGCGCCCGTCGCCCGGCCTCGGCGACGAGCTCAAACTGCACGTGAAATCGAAACTCGCGCCGTACAAGTATCCTCGCTGGCTCGAGTTCGTCGACGAGTTGCCGAAGACCGCGACCGGAAAAATCCAGCGATTCAAGCTGCGCGCCGCGTCCTCCGTGTAACATCACGTCCCAAATAAAAAAACGTAACGCGCCGAATGATCGGCCAATCACCGGAGGAGTCCCGCCATGAGTCATGAAGTCAATCGTCGCCAGTTTCTGCTGTCCAGCGCCGCGGTCGCGGCAGGCCTGGCGCTGCCGTCTGCGCCGTTGTTCGCCCAAGGCGCGAGGAAGGTGCGGGTTGGCCTGATGCTGCCCTATACCGGTACCTATGCGGCGCTCGGCAATGCGATCACCAACGGTTTCAAGCTTGCGGTCGAGCAGGGCGGCGGCAAGCTCGGTGGGAGCGAGGTCGAATACTTCACCGTCGACGACGAGTCGGATGCGGCGAAGGCGCCGGAGAATGCGAACAAGCTGATCAAGCGCGACAACGTCGACGTGCTCGTCGGCACCGTCCACTCCGGTGTCGCGCTGGCGATGGCGCGCGTCGCGCGCGAGACCAAGACCTTGCTGATCGTGCCGAACGCCGGCGCCGACGAGATCACCGGCCCGCTGTGCGCGCCGAACATCTTCCGGACCTCGTTCTCGGCGTGGCAGCCGGCCTATGCGATGGGCGGCGTGATGGCCGAGCGCAAGCACAAGAAGGTCGTCACGCTGTCGTGGAAGTATTCGTTCGGCGAGCAGTCGGTCGCCGGCTTCAAGGAAGCGTTCGAGAAGGCCGGCGGCGAGGTCGTCAAGGAGCTTTATCTGCCGTTCCCGAACGTCGAGTTCCAGCCCTACCTGACCGAGATCGCGGCGCTCAAGCCCGACGCGGTGTTTGTGTTCTTCGCGGGCGGCGGCGCGGTCAAATTCGTCAGGGACTACGCGGCGGCAGGGCTCAAGAACACGATCCCGCTGTATGGATCGGGCTTCCTCACCGACGGCACGCTCGAGGCCCAGGGCGATGCCGCCGAGGGCGTGCTGACGACGCTGCATTACGCCGACGGCCTGGATATCCCGAAGGACAAGGAGTTCCGGGCCGCCTACGCGTCCGCGTTCAAGATGCAGCCGGACGTCTATGCGGTGCAGGGCTATGACGCGGCGCAGCTCTTCGCCGCGGGGCTCGCGGGCGTCAAGGGCGACGTCAGCAAGCGCGACGAGCTGATTAAGGCGATGGAGTCCGTGACGATCGACAGTCCGCGCGGGAAGTTCACGCTGTCGAAGGCCCACAACCCGGTGCAGGACATCTACCTGCGCAAGGTCGAGGGGAAAGAAAACAAGGTCGTGTCGGTGGCAGCGAAGGCGCTGGCCGACCCGGCTCGCGGCTGCCGCATGTAATCCTCTTCCCGCGGGGCCGCGTCTGCGGCTCCGCCCCTCGCTTCGCCGTCATTCGGGCGCCTTCGCAGCGGCCCGGACTGGAGCCTTCATGGATTTGACGACCTTCCTGATTCAGCTACTGAATGCGTTGCAGTACGGGTTGCTGCTGTTCCTCGTCGCCAGCGGACTGACCCTGATTTTCGGCATCATGGGCATCATCAACCTCGCCCACGGCAGCTTCTACATGATGGGCGCCTACATGGCGTTCGCGCTGACCTCGGCGACGGGCAATCTCTTCGTCGCGATCCTCCTCGGCATCGCCCTCAGCGCGCTGATCGGCTTCCTGCTCGAATGGGGCCTGTTCAGCCGGCTCTACAAGCGCGACCACCTCGACCAGGTGCTGCTGACCTACGGCCTGATCCTGATGTTCGAGGAGATACGCAGCATGATCGTCGGCGACGACGTCCATGGCGTGCGGATTCCCGAGATGCTGTCGGCGTCGGTCCAACTCAGCGAGACCCTCAGCTATCCCGTATACCGGCTGTTCATGTCGGCGGTCTGCATCGTGCTCGCGGTGCTGATGTACTGGCTGATCCGCCATACGCGGCTCGGCATGATGATTCGCGCGGGCAGCAGCAACCGTGAGATGGTCCAGTCGCTCGGCATCAACATTGATCTCATCTACCGCCTCGTGTTCGCGCTCGGCGTCACGCTCGCCGCGTTCGCCGGCATGCTCGCGGCGCCGGTGTCGTCGGTCTATCCGGGCATGGGCAACCAGGTGCTGATCATCTGTTTCGTCGTCGTCGTCATCGGCGGCGTCGGTTCGGTATGGGGCGCGCTCGTCGCGGCGCTGCTGATCGGCCTCGCCGACACGTTCGGCAAGGTCATCATCCCCGACTACGCCGGACTGACTGTCTATCTGCTGATGGCCGCGGTTCTGCTGTGGCGGCCCGAAGGCATCTTCCGGAGGATATGACCATGTCTGCAGCCATCAAGACCCCGCGCGCCGCCCTGTTGGCGACGCTGCTGGTGCTGTCGGTTTTCCCGCTGTTCGGCTCGGACTACTACAGCGAACTGCTGACGAAGATCATGATCATGGCGATCTTCGCCATGAGCTTGGATCTGCTGGTCGGCTTCACCGGCCTCGTCAGCTTCGGCCACGCCGCGTTCTTCGGCATCGCCGCGTATGCGGTGGTGCTGGTGTCGCCGCAGTACGACCCGTCCAGCCTGTGGCTCGTGCTGCCGGCCGCGGTGCTCGCGGCGGCCGTCGCCGCGTTCGTCGTCGGCCTGTTCGTGCTGCGGACGAAGGGGATCTATTTCATCATGGTGACGCTCGCGTTCGCCCAGATGATCTACTTCGTGTTCCACGACTCTCCGCTCGGCGGCGGGTCGGACGGCGTGTTCATCAACTTCAAGCCGGAACTGCGGGTCGGCGAGACGCAACTGCTCGACCTCGGCGACGCAGGGCACTTCTACTACGTCGTGCTGCTGCTGCTGGTCGCGACGTACGTGTTCCTGCGCATCCTGTTGCGCTCGCCGCTCGGGCACGCGCTCGCCGGGATCAAGAGCAACGAACACCGCATGCTGTCGCTGGGCTTCCCGGTGTTCCTGTACAAGCTCGCCGGTTTCGTCATCGCGGGCGCGCTGGCCGGCGTGGCCGGGTTCCTCTCGGCGTGCCAGTTCGGCTTCGTGACGCCGGAGATCCTGTCGTGGCACCAGTCGGGCAACGTGCTGCTGATGGTGATCCTGGGCGGCATGGGCACCCTCAACGGTGCCGCGATCGGCGCGTTCGCGTTCGTCGTGCTGCAAGAAGTGTTCTCGGCGCTGACCAAACACTGGCAGTTCCTGATGGGCACGGTGATCGTTCTGGTGGTGATGTTGCTGCCGGGCGGCCTGTCGAGCCTGACGCAGCGGCTGCGCCGCCTGCTCCTGGGAGGTAGCTCGAATGGGTGAATTGGTACTGGCTGCGCGCGGCCTGTCGCGCCAGTTCGGCGGGCTGGCCGCGAACAAGGACGTGTCGCTCGACATGCATCGCGGTGAGCTGCACGCGGTGCTGGGGCCGAACGGCGCCGGGAAATCGACGCTGATCAACCTGCTGTCGGGCGACCTGCCGCCGTCGGGCGGGCAGATTCTCTACCGCGGGCAGGATATTTCGGGCTGGAGCCCGGACCGGCGCTCGCGCGCCGGGATCGGCCGCAGCTATCAGCGCACGAACATCTTCCCGGCGTTCACGGCGTTCGAAAACTGCCGTCTGGCGGCGCAGTCGCGCACGCCGCGGGCATTGCATATCTTCTCGCGGGCACAGAACTACGACGATCTGCGCAGCGCGGCCGACCGTGCGCTCGAACAGGCTGGACTCGCGTCGCGGCGCGACACCGTTGCCGCGACGCTGAGCCACGGTGAGCAGCGCCAGCTCGAGATCGCGATGGTGCTCGCGACCGCGCCGTCGGTGCTGCTGCTCGACGAGCCGCTTGCCGGAATGGGCTCGGAGGAGTCGCAGCTGATGGTGACGCTGCTGCAGAAGCTCTCGGCCGATCACGCGATCCTGCTCGTCGAGCACGACATGGATGCGGTGTTCGCGGTCGCGGACGTCATTACCGTGATGGTGACCGGGCAGGTGCTCGAGAGCGGGCCGCCGGATCAGATCCGCGCGAGCCTTGCGGTGCAGGAAGCCTATCTGGGCGGAGGAGAACCCGACGATGAGTGAAACCTTGCTGGAAGCCGAAGGCCTTCATTCCTTCTACGGCAGCAGCCATATCCTGCACGGCATCGATTTCGTCGTGCGCCGCGGCGAGACGATCGGTCTGATGGGCCGCAACGGCATGGGCAAGACGACGCTGATCCGCAGCATGCTCGGCCATGTCCGTCCGCGCCATGGTCGCGTCGCGGTGCGCGGCAAGACGATGACGGGTTCGGCGCCGTATCTGATCGCGCGCAAGGGCATCGCCTACGTGCCGGAAGGGCGGGGCATCTTCCCGAACCTTTCGGTGCGGGAAAACCTGCTGATGGCTGCCAAGCCGGGTATCGACGGACGCCGGGACTGGACGTTCGAGCGGGTGCTGGAGACCTTTCCGCGGCTCGGCGAACGGCTGACGAACGGTGGCGGGCAGCTCTCCGGAGGCGAGCAGCAGATGCTGACGATCGGCCGCGCGCTGATGACGAACCCGGACGTGCTGATCCTCGACGAGGCGACCGAAGGCCTGGCGCCGCTGATCGCGAAGGAGATCTGGTACATCGTCCGCCAGATCCGCGCGACCGGCATCGCGACGATCGTCATCGACAAGAACCACGCCGCGGTGACGTCGATTTCGGATCGCAACGTGATCCTCGTCAAGGGCAAGGTCGCGTTCGAAGGCTCGAGCGCGGAGCTGCGCGCGCAGCCGGAACTCCTGCACAAGCATCTCGGCGCAGGCTGACGCGATTCGACGCGGGCCGCACGGCGCGCGCCGTGCGGCGAATTCGATATTGATCCCGCCGACACCTTACGAAGCGGCGCGGCACAAGATTTAACCAACAGGAGACAGGGCAATGCGGAAAATCGATGTTCACGAGTTGATCGACAAGGCGAAATTCAACCGCTTTCACTGGCAGGTGCTGTTCTGGTGTGCGCTGATCATCATTTTTGACGGCTACGACCTGGTGATCTACGGCGTCGTGCTGCCAGTGCTGATGAAAGAGTGGGACCTGACGCCGCTGCAGGCTGGCACGCTCGGCAGCTACGCGCTGTTCGGGATGATGTTCGGGGCGTTGATCTTCGGCCCGTTGTCCGACCGGTTCGGGCGCAAGCGGGTGATCGCGATCTGCGTTGTGCTGTTCAGTTTCTTCACGTTCATAAACGGCTTTGCGACAACGCCGACCGAGTTCGCGATCTGCCGCTTCCTCGCCGGGCTGGGTATCGGCGGGGTGATGCCGAACGTCGTCGCGCTGATGACCGAGTACTCGCCGAAAAAACTGCGCACGACGCTGGTCGCGATCATGTTCAGCGGCTATTCGGTTGGCGGCATGCTGTCAGCCGGCCTCGGCATGTACCTGATCCCGAATTTCGGCTGGCCGTCGGTGTTCTTCGTCGCCGGGCTTCCGCTGCTGCTGCTTCCGGTGATCCTCTACGCGCTGCCGGAGTCGATCGGCTTCCTGCTGCAAGCGAAGCGCGACGCCGAAGCGGGCGTGCTGCTCGGAAGGGTCGAACCGAACTTCGCGGCGCGGGTCGGGGACCGCTACGAGATGCCGACCGGCAAGACCGCCCACGTGTCGCTGGTCGCGCTGTTCAAGAACGGGCGCGCGCTGAGCACGCTGATGTTCTGGCTGGCGTTCTTCATGTGCCTGCTGATGGTGTACGCGCTCGCGTCCTGGCTGCCGAAGCTGATGACGCAGGCGGGATACGGACTCGGCTCGAGCCTGTCGTTCCTGCTGGTGCTCAATTTCGGCGCGATTTTCGGCGCCGTCGGGGGCGGCTTCATCGCCGACCGGTTGCACCTGAAGACCGTGCTGATGGTGTTCTTCGTCATCGCCGCGTTCTCGATCAGCCTGCTCGGCTTCAAGAACCCGACTGCCGTGCTCTACCTGCTGGTGGCCGCGGCCGGTGCGACGACGATCGGATCGCAGATCCTGCTCTATGCCTACGTTGCGCAGTTCTACCCGATGGCGATCCGCTCGACCGGCATCGGCTGGGCCTCCGGCGTCGGGCGCAGCGGCGCGATCGTCGGTCCGATCCTCGGCGGAACGCTGCTCGGCATGGCAATGCCTCTGGAATACAACTTCCTGTTTTTCGCGATCCCCGGCGCGATCGCGGCGTTCGCGGTGTCGCTGGTCGCCCGCAGCGCGGCCCACGTTCCGGCGGAGGAGCTGCCTCTGTCGTTCGCCGCGGAATCGGGCGCCATTTCCGATTGAGCCAGCCGCGCGCCGCGTTCGCGCGGCGCGCGGGCAGCTCCCGCTACCGCGGGCTGGTGCCCCAGCGCAGCATTTCCACCATTGTCGCCGCGATTTCCTGCGGCGACCGCCGCCCCTCGCGGTACCACAGGTATACCCAGTTCATCGCGCCGAGCAGCGTCAGCCGCAGCAGCGAGCGGTCGGTGCCCGGCGCGACGGGCAGGGCGTCGATGAGCCCGCGGTACAGATCCTCGTAGGCGTCGCGCACCGGCCGGATTTTCGCGAGCAGCGTATCGTGGCCGATCAGCGCCAGGCTGTGGCCGGTCACGCGGTGCACCGGCGAGCCGCCGACGATGAGATGCACATGCACCTCGCACGCGTGGGTCAATCTTTCCCACGGATCGCTCGCGCTGTCGACCGCGCGCTGTACCGCTTCCATGACGTCGTGGAAACCTTCGCGGTGCACCGCGAGATACAGCTCATCCTTCGACGCGAAGTGGTGATAGACCGATCCGGCGAGCAATCCGGCCTTGTTCGCGATGTCGCGGATCGAGGCACGGTCGTAGCCCTGTTCCGAAAACAGTTCGGCAGCCGCGTTGAGGATCACCTGCCGTCGGTCCAGCGGCTCGTCATGTGGCCCGGTCTCACCTCCGGATGGCCCGCGGGCTGCCTGCGCGCTCAACGTCGCGCGCTCGAGCAGCCGGCGCTGGCCGTCGCTCAGCGCCGCGAGGCCGCGATCCGAATCGCGCATCAGTGCCTGCAGGCGCTTTGCCGCCGTCTCCAGCCCGTGCTTTTGCCAAAGGTAGCGCACGCCGGACGCTGAAATCCGCATCCCCGATCGCCGCAGCCGCGCCGCCACCGCAGCCTGCCCGAGCTCGGGCTCCTCCCGCGCGAGCCGCAGTATCGCCTGCTCGGTGTCGAGTTCTGGCGTGTCGTCATCGGAAGTCGTTTTCGGTGCCATCCGGAATCCTGCAGTGCATCGGGGCCGTGTGAATGGCGGTCGAAATGCGCGTAAATCTGGCGCCGTGACATTGGCGGCGGAGCCGGTAGCGGTGTTTTGATTTACCGGGGATTCCGGTTTCAGGCGTGGTTCTGAATGGTGCGGCAGAGGGCGCGTTGGAAGGAGCCCGTAGGGCGACTGGAAACGCGCCCTTTGCCGCGCGGCCCCCGACGGGGAGCGGCAAGCGACAGGGATGACAGCTGAGTTCGAGATGCGGTAGAAAGACTCCGCCGAAGAGAACAGGCACGACGCCGGCCCAAACCGCCAAGTTCACACCGATGTCGTGCCCCACACCGTGCCGGGCACGGGTGCAGGGTGAGTATTCCACGAGTCGGAAGCCCCTGTCGACAGCTCCTTGGCGTGACTTGGACCGCCAATGGAATCCACGGGCCGATTCTTCCTCTGCGCGCGCTGCCGCGTGCAGGTATTGATTTGCAGCCCCTGCGACCATGGCCAGATCTACTGCGCCGGCGGCTGCGCGCCGACGGCGCGGCAGGACTCGATCCGCAGAGCGGGTCGGCGCTACCAAACGAGCCGCCATGGCCGCTTCACCCATGCCGAACGCAGCCGTCGCTACCGTGCGCGACAGAAGAACGTGACGCATCAGGGTTCCCCCGCGCCGGCGGCCGATGATCTACTGGCCGTGAGCTCGACGCCCATGGCGACGGCGTCATCGAAGGTGATCCAGACGACGTCCACGTCACAACACTGTCATTTTTGTGACTGTCCGTGTTCGGCGTTGGTCCGAATCGGCCCCTTGCGCCGTCGAGTTCCTCACACCGTCTGCCGACTAGATCGAAGAGGAACTGACCGTGACCATAGCCCCTGAGCTCGAAGCGCATATCCTTCGCTACTACCACGTCGAGAAATGGCGAACCGGCACGATCGCCCGCCAATTGCGCGTGCATCACGGCACGGTGCGCCGCGTCCTGGCGCAAGCCGGGCTGCCCAGGACCGGCGGCGTGCAGCGCCCGTCGCAGCTCGACGCCTACCTGCCCTTCATTGGCCAGACGCTGGAGAAATTCCCGACGCTGACCGCCAGTCGCCTGTACGCGATGGTGCGCGAACGCGGCTATGGCGGCGGCCCCGACCACTTTCGCCACCTGATTTCCCTGCATCGGCCTCGGCCGAAAGCAGAAGCCTTCCTGCGCCTGCGCACACTCGCCGGTGAGCAAGGGCAAGTCGATTGGGCGCACTTCGGTCACCTCGAGATCGGCCGTGCCCGCCGGCCGCTGATGGCCTTCGTCCTGGTCCTGTCCTGGTCGCGGCGCATCTTCCTGCGTTTCTTCCTCGATGCGCGCATGGAGAACTTCCTGCGCGGCCACGTCGGCGCCTTCGCCGCCTGGCAAGGGCTGCCGAGAGTCCTGCTCTACGACAATCTGAAGAGCGCCGTGCTCGAGCGCCAGAATGACGCCATCCGCTTTCACCCGACGCTGCTCGCGTTCGCCGGACACTACCGCTTCGAGCCGCGGCCGGTCGCCGTTGCGCGAGGAAATGAGAAGGGGCGGGTCGAACGGGCGATTCGTTATGCCCGCGAGAGCTTCTTCGCCGCCCGCAGCTTCGCGGACCTCGATGATCTGAACGCCCAGGCGCAAGCCTGGTGCGACGGCCAGGCGGCCGATCGGCCTTGCCCAGAGGAGCGCTCGATCAGCGTGCGCGAAGCCTTTGCCCGCGAGCAGCCCCGCCTGCTCGCGCTGCCGGAGAACCCCTATCCGACCGATGAGCACTTGACGGTGACGGCGGGCAAGACGCCGTACGTGCGCTTCGACCTCAACGACTATTCGATTCCGCACACGTATGTGCGGCGGCTGCTGACGGTCCGCGCCGATCCCTCGCGCGTGCGCGTCCTCGACGGCGGCGAGGTGCTCGCCGATCACCCGCGCAGCTACGATAGCCGAGACCAGATCGAAGATCCGGCCCACATCAAGACGCTGATCGAGCTCAAGCGCGAAGCCCGGCATCACCGCGGTCAGAACCACCTGGCTCAGGTCGCACCGGCGAGCCGGGACCTCTTGCTCAGCGCCGCCGAACGCGGCGCCAACCTCGGCACGATCACCTCGGGTTTGCTGCGGCTCCTCGATCGCTACGGCGCCTCGGAATTGCAGGCGGCCATCGTCGAGGCGCTGGCCGGTGGCGTGCCGCACCCCAACGCGGTGCGCCTGGCGCTCGAGCGCCGGCGGGAGGCGCGCCACGAGGCGCCCCCGGTCGCCACCTGCCTGCCGCCGCACGTCAAAGACAAGGACGCACCGGTCCAGCCGCACCGACTCGATACCTACGACACCCTCACTGGAGAGGACGATGAGCACGCTTGAAGCGTTGCGCCAGCGCGCGCACGCGCTGCACCTCCACGGCCTGCTGGCGCACTGGCCGGACGCGGCCACGGCGGGCTGGGTCGAGCCGCTGCTGCAGTGGGAAGAGGACGAGCGCAGCCGGCGCAGTCTCGAGCGCCGGCTCAAGGACGCGCATATCGGCCGCTTCAAGCCGCTGTGCGATTTCGATTGGCTCTGGCCCCGGCGCTGCGACCGCGCGGCGATCGAGGAACTGATGGCGCTCGACTTCCTCAAGGAATCGGCCAACGCCGTGCTGCTCGGCCCCAACGGCGTCGGCAAATCGACCTTGGCGAAAAATATCGCCCATCAGGCGCTGATCCACGGCCGCACCGTGCTCTTTACGACCGCCGGCCAACTGCTCGGCGATCTGGCCGCGCTCGATAGCGATTCGGCACTGCGCCGGCGACTGCGCCACTATGCCGCGCCGGATTTGCTGGCCATCGACGAGGTCGGCTACCTCTCCTATTCGAACCGCCACGCCGATCTGCTCTTCGAGCTGATCAGCCGCCGTTATGAGACGAAGAGCACGCTGGTCACCACGAATCGACCGTTCGCCGAATGGTCCGAGGTCTTTCCCAATGCCGCCTGCGTCGTCTCGCTCGTCGATCGCCTGGTGCACAACGCCGAAGTCATTGCCATCGACGGCGACTCCTATCGCCTGAAGGAGGCCAAGGAACGCTCGGAGCAACGGGCAAAGCAACGACGGAGGGCGAAATCATGAAGCCCTGGCTCCTGCCCTCCGGGCACCAGCGCGGCATCCCCTTCATCGTGCCCGACCACTGGACGCCCGAGCAGGCACTGGCCGTCGTCGAGTTGCTCGACGATCTGCGCGAACGCATCTGGGCGCATTACCAGATCCCGCTTCACGAGCTTATGCGTGAGGAGTACGCACCAACCCACGCCCCTGATCTGCGCCACACCGATACCGACGACCCGCCATTCTGACGACTGCCCGGCATCGCAACGCCAAACCACAAGGGGCCTACGAAGGCCCCTTGTGCTCTTTGCCGTCCGCACAGCATTTCGTCGCCAAGTAGCAGCGGATTTACACCGCCGCTAACAGGGCCGCAATGATAGCGAGCAATGGCCGGAAACGCCCCTGCATAACGGGTGCCTGCGTCGTGTCGAATCGTCGCGTGCTGCAGTCCGTCTGCTTTGTAGCATCCTTTGACAAACTACTTGAACAAGTGTTTGACAAGATTGTTCGGCATTGCTAACTTTGCGACACGCCGACATCTTTCGGCGCGATACCCAGAGCGGTCCAGCCGCCGTTCGATTGGCCCGGGGAAGTCCGGCGTCAAAACCAGAGGAGTGACCATGCAAGTCAAGAAACTCGCAGTCCTGTGTTCGTTCGCGTCGCTGTCGTTCGTTCAACCCGCTGTCGCGGATATCACGGTGGGGGTTTCACTGTCGGCGACCGGGCCCGGTGCTTCGCTCGGCATTCCCGAGAAAAACGTCTTTGCGCTGCTGCCGACGCAGATCGCAGGGGAAAAAATCCATTACATCTTGCTGGATGACGCGACCGATCCGTCGATCGCGACGAAGAATGCGCGCAAGCTGATTACGGAAAACAGCGTCGACGTGCTCGTCGGCTCGTCGACGACGCCGGCCACCGCGGCGATGGCCGAAGTCGCCAACGAGAGCGCGACGCCGCAGGTCGCGATCAGCCCGGTGTCGCTGCCCGCGGACCGCAACAAATGGGTGTTCCGTACGCCGCAGCAGAACAGCGTGATGGCCGATGCGCTGCTCGGTCACATGACGGCGATGGGCGTGAAGACGCTTGGCTTTATCGGTTTTTCGGACGCCTACGGCGAAGACTGGCTCGGCGCCGTGAAGAGCCGCGCCGAGGCGGCGGGCATCAAAATGGTGGCGGTCGAGCGTTACGCGCGTGCCGACACATCGGTCAGCGGGCAGGTGCTGAAGCTGGTCGCGGCGCGGCCCGACGCGGTGCTGGTGGTGGGCTCCGGAAGCCCCGCCGCACTGCCGCAGACGACGCTCGGCGAGCGCGGGTACAAGGGCCAGATCTACCAGACCCACGCGGCTGCGAACCAGGCTTTCCTGAAGGTCGCAGGCAAGGCGGCCGAGGGCGCGATCATGCCGGTCGGCCCGGTCGTCGTCGTCGACCAGGTGCCGGACACGCATCCGTCGAAGACCGCCGGGCGCGATCTCGTGCACAAGTACGAAGCCGCGTACGGCCCGGGCTCGTTCTCGTCGTTCGCGGGTCACGCGTTCGATGCGTTCCGTCTCATCGAACAGGCGATCCCGGTCGCGCTGAAGACCGCGAAGCCGGGCACGCCGCAGTTCCGCGCGGCGCTGCGGGACGCGATCGAGTCGAACAAGGAGGTCGTCGGCAGCCATGGCGTGTTCAACATGAGCGCCGCCGACCATTTCGGTCTCGACGAGCGCTCGCACGTGCTCGTGAAGATCGAGAGCGGGGCGTACAAGATGATCTCGCAGTAACCGGAACGGGCGGAAAATCCCATGAGCACAGTGATATCCGATATCGACGCGATGTTCGCCCGACCGGTCGTGAACATCGAGGCGCGCCCGGACGGCAGCCGCATCCTGCGTTCCGGGATTCCCCTGCCCGACAGCTATGCGCGCTGCGTCGGCGAGTGGCTCGAACGCTGGGCGCGCGACACGCCCGAGCGCCTGTTCCTCGCCGAGCGCAACGCGGCTGGCGAGTGGCATCGCGTCAGCTATGGCGAGGCGCGGCGCCGCGTCGTCGCGATCGCGACCTGGCTGCTCGGCCAGAATCTGTCGGCCGAGCGGCCGGTGGCGATCCTCTCCGACAACTCGATCGAGCATGCGCTGCTGATGCTCGCGGCGATGCACATCGGCGTGCCCTCGTGTGCGATCTCGTCGGGCAACTCGCTGATGTCGAAGGATTTCGTCAAGCTGAAGGCGAACATCGAGCTGCTGCGGCCGGGCGTCATCTATGCCGATCCGGTCGGCAAGTTTGCGGCGGCGATCGATGCGATCGGGCCGTTGCACGACGGCGTCGTCGTCGCCGGGGGCGGCAGCGAATCGACTGCCGGCTGCGTGCCGTTCGCCGATATCGAGGCGAACAGCGACGAGGCGGCGGTGATGGAGGCGTTTGCCCGGATCACGCCGGACACGACCGCGAAGTTCCTGTTCACGTCGGGATCGGTCGGTACGCCGAAGGCGGTCATCAACACCCAGCGCATGCTGTGCGCGAGTCAGCTTGCGAAGGAGCTGGTGTGGCCTTTCCTGAGCCACGAGCCGCCGCTGCTGATGGAATGGCTGCCGTGGAGCCACACTTTCGGCAGCAACCACAACTTCAACATGGTGCTGCGCTTCGGCGGCAGCATGTATCTCGACGACGGCAAGCCGACGCCGGCGCTGCTCGACAGGACGCTGCGCAACCTGCGCGAAGTCTCGCCGACGATCTATTTCAGCGTGCCGCGTGCGTTCGACATGCTGGTGCCGGTGCTGCGTCGCGACAAGGCGCTGCGCGACAGCTTCTTCAAGCGCCTGAAGCTGATCTTCTACGCTGGCGCCGCGCTGCCGCAACATCTGTGGGCCGAACTGGAGAACCTCTCCGAGGAAGCAACCGGCCGCCGCGTCACGATGGTGTCGTCGTGGGGCTCGACCGAAACTTCGCCGCTTGCGACCGACTGCCATTTCCAGGCGGTGCGCTCAGGCGTCATCGGCGTGCCGGTGCCCGGCACCGAGCTGAAGCTCGTGCCGTCGGCCGACAAGCTCGAAGTGCGGGTCAGGGGGCCGAACGTGTTCCCCGGCTACTGGAAGCAGCCCGAGCTGACGGCGAAATCCTTCGACGACGAAGGCTTCTACCTGATCGGCGACGCAGTCGAGTTCGTCGATCCGGCCCGTCCCGAACAGGGCCTGCTGTTCGACGGACGCGTCGGCGAGGACTTCAAGCTGCTGACCGGCACGTGGGTGCACGTCGGAGCGCTGCGCGTCAAAGGCATCGACGCGCTCAAGCCGGTTGCGCAGGACATTGTCGTCACCGGGCATGACCGCGACGACATCGGCTTCCTGGTGTTCCCGAACATCCCCGAATGCCGTTCGCTGTGCCCGGGACTGCCCTCCGACGCTCCGGTCGAGCAGGTGCTGTCGAACCCGGCGGTGCTCGCCCGCGTGCGTCTCGGCATGGCGGCGATGATGCAGGCCGGCGGCGGCTCGTCGACGTGCCCGACGCGCGCGTTGCTGATGGCCGAGCCGCCGTCGGTCGAAGCCGGCGAGATCACCGACAAAGGCTACATCAACCAGCGCGCGGTGCTGACCCGGCGCCGCGACCTCATCGAATCCCTGTATGCGGCGATGCCGGACAAGTCCGTCGTCACCGCGTAGCCGGACGCCGACCGGAGAACTTCGGCATGAATCATGAAAGGATCATCCTGATGACCGAACAACTGGTAAGAACCTCGCATGAGGACGACATCTACACCGTCACGCTGGCGCGCCCCGCCAAGCGCAACGCGATCAGCGACCGCCTGCTGGCTGCCATCGACGACGCTTTCGCGGCCGTCCCCGACGGCGCCCGAGTGATCGTGCTGGCCGCGGAGGGCGAGCATTTCTGTGCCGGCCTCGACCTGACCGAGCACCAGCACCGCGAGCCTTTCGGCGTCATGAAGCACTCGCAGAGCTGGCACCGCGTGTTCAGCCGCATCCAGAACGGCGGCATTCCGGTCGTCGCCGCGCTGCACGGCGCGGTCATCGGCGGCGGCCTCGAGCTGGCGGCCGCGACCCACGTGCGCGTCGCCGAGCCGAACACGATCTACCAGCTGCCCGAAGGGCGCCACGGCATCTTCGTCGGCGGAGGCGCCTCGGTGCGGGTCGCGCGGATCATCGGCGCCGGGCGGATGGGCGAGATGATGCTGACCGGACGCATCCTCGAAGCCGACGAAGGACAGCGCCTCGGCCTGTCGCATTACCTCGTCGGGCCCGGCGACGGGCTCGCGAAGGCGCAGCAGCTCGCGCGCCGGATCGCCGAGAACGCGCCGATGGCGAACTGGGCGATGGTCACGTCGATCGCCCGCATCGAGAACATGGCGGCCGACGACGGCTTCTTCGTCGAGTCGCTGACCGCCGCGGTCACGCAGACCGGCCCGGAAGTCGCCGAGCGCATCGGCCAGTTCCTGCAGCGCAAAGGTCAGGGAGCGCAGCGATGAACACGACCGATTCCTACGCCGCGTCGCAAGCCGCGGCCCATGCCGCGCGCTACGACGACATCTGGCTCGTCGCCGGGAGCCGCACGCCTTTCGCCGACTACAACGGCGTGCTGCGCGATGTGTCGCCGACCGACCTCGGCATCTTCGCGGCGCGCGCGCTGTTCGACAGGAGCGGCATCCCGGCGAGTGAAGTCGACGCGATCGTCGCCGGCAACATGGCGCAGGCGAGCTTCGACGCGTATTTCCTGCCGCGCCACATCGGCCTGTATTCGGGTGTGAACCCGAACGTTCCGGCATTGCTCGTGCAGCGCCTGTGCGGCACCGGCTTCGAGACGATCATCGCCGCCGCCGACCAGATCACGCTCGGCAAGGCGAAAGTCGCGCTCGCCGTCGGCACTGAATCGATGTCGCGCAACCCGATCGCCGCCTACACGCACCGCGCCGGTTTCCGCATGGGCCAGCTCGATTTCCGCGACTTCCTGTGGGAAGCGACGAAGGACACCGCGCCCGGAGCGAGCATGGGCGACACCGCGGAAAACCTCGCGAAGCGCTACGGCATTTCGCGCGAGGAGGTCGACCGCTTCGCCGAGCAGAGCTTTGCACGCGCCGCCGCGGCGTGGGAGTCGGGCTGGTTCGCCGGCGAAGTTGCCCCCGTCGTCAATGCGAAATGGGAGTTGGACGGCTACAACGGCAGGTCGCTGAAGCTCGCCGACCGCGCCGAAGTGTGCGATCGCGACGGCCATGTGCGGTCGACGTCGTTCGACGCGCTGCAAAAACTGAAACCCGCGTTCGGCGGCGTGCAGACAGGCGGCAACAGTTCGGCGATCGTCGATGGCGCGGCCGCGGTGATCGTCGCGCATGGCGACTGGGTGCGCGTGCACGGCATCAAGCCGCTGGCGCGTATCGTCGCCGGCGCGTCGGTGGCGGTGCCGCCGGAGATCATGGGCATCGGCCCGGCGCCGGCGATTCGTGCGGCCGCCGCAAAGGCCGGACTCACGGTCGGCGACCTGGGGCGCGTCGAGATCAACGAAGCTTTCGGTGCTCAGTACCTCGCATGCGAACGCGAACTGGGGCTCGACCGCGAGCGTGCCAACGTGCATGGCGGCGCGATCGCGATCGGGCATCCGCTCGGGGCATCCGGCGTCCGTCTGACGACGACGGTGGCGCGTGAGCTGCAGGAGGCGCGGCTGCAGTTCGGCGTGTCGTCCGCGTGCTGCGGGGGCGGCCAGGGCGTTGCGATCGTCGTCGAGAACGTCGGCTGAGCCATCGGCCGCAAACAAGGGAAAAACGATGAAACTCGAGAACAGCACTTTTATCGTCACCGGCGGGGCATCGGGGCTCGGCGAAGCGACTGTGCGCGCGTTCCACGCGGCCGGTGCGAAGGTCGTCATCGCGGACCTGAACAGCGTCGGCGGGGAAAAACTCGCCGATGAGCTCGGTGCCCGCGCAGCGTTCCACCGCACCGACGTCGCGTCCGAAGCCGATGCGCGCGGCTGCGTCGAGCTCGCGCTCGCACGCTTCGGCGCGCTCAACGGGCTCGTCAACTGCGCCGGCATCGGCACCGCCGCGAAAGTGCTCGGCCGCGACGGCCCACATCCGCTCGACACGTTCGCGCGCATCGTGAACATCAACCTGGTCGGCACCTTCAACATGATCCGCCTCGCGTCCGAAGCGATGTCGAAAGGCGAACCGAACGCCGGCGGTGAGCGTGGCGTGATCATCAACACCGCGTCGGTCGCCGCCTACGACGGCCAGATCGGCCAGGCCGGCTACGCCGCGTCGAAAGGCGGCATCGTGTCGATGACGTTGCCGATCGCGCGCGAGCTCGCGCGTTTCGGCATCCGCGTCGTGACGATCGCGCCGGGCCTGTTCCTGACGCCGATGATGAAGGGCCTGCCCGAAGACGTGCAGCGCTCGCTCGGCGAATCCGTGCCGTTCCCGCCGCGCCTCGGCGAACCGGCCGAATACGCGCAACTCGCGCGCCAGATCGTCGAGAACGCGATGCTCAACGGCGAGACGATCCGCCTCGACGGCGCGATCCGCCTCGCGCCCCGCTAAGACCACTTGGCCGGACCTGCGCCGGCCGGAGCTGCCACCATGCACGATTACGCCGCGCCGCTGCGCGACATGCATTTCATCCTCCGCGAACTGGCCGGGCAGGACGCGGTTTCTGCGCTGCCGGGATTCGAGGACGCGACGCCGGACGTCGTCGAGGCGATCCTCATTGAAGCCGGCAAGTTCGCCGCCGGCGTGCTCGGCCCGATCAACGCTCAGGGCGACGTGCAGGGTTGCCGGCTCGACGCCGACGGGCGCGTCGTCACGCCCGAGGGCTGGAAGGACGCGTGGGATCGCTTCGTCGAGGCCGGCTGGACCGGCCTGTCGCTGCCACTGGAATTCGGCGGCCAAGGCTTGCCGAAGCTCGTGTCGACGCCGGTGTGGGAGATGTGGTTCGCCACGAACATGGCGTTCGCGATGTTGCCGCAACTGAACGTCGGCCAGACCGAAGCCCTGCTGATCGCCGCCAGCGACGAGCTCAAGCAGACCTGGCTGCACAAGGTTGTCAGCGGTGAGTGGGGCAGCACGATGAACCTCACCGAGCCGCAGGCCGGATCCGACCTCGCCGCGACGCGCGCCCGCGCTGAGCCTGTCGCCGACGGCAGCTATCACGTGTTCGGCCAGAAGATCTTCATCTCGTACGGCGAGCACGAGCTGACGAGCAACATCGTCCACCTCGTGCTCGCCCGGCTGCCGGACGCGCCGGCCGGCGTGAAAGGACTGTCGCTGTTCCTCGTGCCGAAATTCCTGCTCGACGCCGACGGCAATCCGGGCGCGAAGAACGACGTGCGCTGCATCGCGATCGAGCACAAGCTCGGCATCCACGGCAGCCCGACCTGCACGATGAGCTATGGCGACGCCGGCGGCGCGGTCGGCTGGCTCGTCGGCGCGCCGAACCGCGGCCTCGAGACGATGTTCATCATGATGAACGAAGCGCGCTTCGGCGTCGGCGTGCAGGGCGCCGGGCTCGGCGAGCGCGCCTACCAGCTCGCGCTCGGCTATGCGCGCGAACGCGTGCAGGGTCGCGACGCGATCACCGGCGAGGCCGGCCAGCCGATCCTCCATCACCCTGACGTCAAGCGCATGCTGCTGTCGATGCGCGCGCGGGTGATGGCGATGCGCGCGCTGCTGTACACCGCCGCCGGCTGGTTCGACCTCGCGGAGCATCATCCGGACGCCGCGCTCGCCGCGAAATGCCGGCGTTACGTCGACCTGCTGATGCCGGTCGCAAAAGGCTGGTGCACCGAAGTCGGGCAGCAGGTCTGCAACGACGCGATCCAGGTGTTCGGCGGCATGGGCTTCGTCGAAGAGACCGGCATTGCGCAGTTCGCCCGCGACGCGCGCATCATCACGATCTATGAAGGCACGACCGGCATCCAGGCCAACGACCTCGTCGGCCGCAAGATCCTGCGCGAAGGCGGCGAGACGCTGCGCGAACTGGTCGCCGACCTGCATGCGACCGCCGCCGCGTTGCGTGAAGATGCCGAACTCGCGCCGATCGCCGACGCCCTTGCCGAGAACATCGCGGCGGTCGAACGGGCGGCCGATTGGCTGCTCGCGAACGGGAAGGATCATTTTGCGGAGGTGCTCGCCGGCGCGGTGCCGTTCCTGCATCTGCTCGGAATCGCCTGCGGCGCGTGGCAGATGGCGCGCGTCGCGCTCGCCGCGCGGCGCCGGCTCGCGGCCGGTCAGGGCGACCCGATCTACCACGCGAGCCTCGTCGAGCTCGCCCGTTTCTACATGGCGAGCTTCGGCCCGCAGGCCGTCGCCTGCTCGCAGGCCGTGCGGGAGGCCGGCGGGCCGCTGATCCGCTTCGACGCCGCTGCCTTCTGAGCGCCCCCAGGAAACGGCTTTGCCGTTTCCGCCCCCCGAGGGGGACAAGAAAACTTGGGGCGGCCCGGCGTTTTCTTGAGGGTTCGTGACCGGAAGCGGAAGCTTCTGCACAAGATCGACGAAGCGCTCCGCCGTATTGATGACGGCAGTTACGGCTGGTGTGACGAGACTGGCGAGCCGATCGGCGTGGGTCGTCTCATTGCCCGGCCCACCGCAAACTTGACGGTGGAAGCTCAAGAGCGGCGAGAGATTCACAGAAGAATGATCGGCTAACAGGCAGCAGCCGATAATCAAGCCGCGGTGCTGCGCGAAGCTTGCTGGCGCACGATCTGCGCCAACGCCCGGCGCGAAGCGACTCATTTCGCGCGGCATTCCCCGTGGCCTTCGCGGGTCGCAGGGATCAGCCGAACCGCCCGGTAATATAGTCCTCGGTGTGCTTGTTGGCCGGGCGGGTGAAAATTTTTGTCGTAGGGCCGACTTCGATCACTTCCCCGATATACATGTAGGCGGTGTAGTCCGAGACGCGCGCGGCCTGTTGCATGTTGTGCGTAACGATCAGGATCGTGACCTTCGCGCGCAGTTTCTGGATCAGGTCCTCGATGCTCGCGGTGGCGATGGGGTCCAGTGCCGAGGTCGGTTCGTCGAACAGCAGCAGTTCCGGCTTGGACGCCAGGCATCGCGCGATGCACAGTCGCTGCTGCTGCCCGCCGGACAATTCGGTGCCCGGCGACTGCAACTTATCTTTGACTTCGTACCACAGCGCTGCCTCATGCAAAGCCTCTTCGACGCGCTCGTCGAGGACATTCTGTTGTTTCTCGCCCCGCACCCGCAGTCCGTAGGCGACGTTCTCGTAGATCGACTTCGGAAAGGGATTCGGCTTCTGGAAGACCATGCCGATGCGCATGCGGACGGCGATCGGATCGACCCTGGCGTCCAGGATGTTGACCCTGTCTGGATACAGGCGGATGACGCCCTCGTATCGATTGCCGGGATAGAGGTCATGCATCCGGTTGAACGAGCGCAGCAGCGTCGATTTGCCGCAGCCGGAGGGACCGATCAGCGCGGTGATGCAGTGCTCATGCACCGGCAGATTGACGTCCTTGAGCGCGCGGAAGTCGCCGTAGTAGAAGCTGAACCGTTCCGCTTCCGCCTTCAACCTTGCAGACATTCCCATCGACATGTCCGCGGCGTTCGTGGCTGCGCTTTGGGGTGCGTAGACCGTGTTCAATGCGGCGATTACCATGTTCGACCTTCCTTCAAACGAAATGGCGCAGCAGAACCGGGAGCCCGTTCCCGGCGACGCCCCCTGGGAGGCCATTCGGGGACGTTTGGTGGCAACGAGACGTAGCGTTGAGGCCGGAGGTCGCCTCTGAAAATGCGCTTCTTGGCATCAGCAAGAGTCGGGTGGCGACCATCGACCCGAGGTGATCCGGGAGCGCTGGCAGATCGACTGACGCGAGCAGCCCAAGTCCGCAGGCAGGCAGGCACGGAATGCGCTCATATCGCAGTATTCACGCGGGCCGTTACATCTTCATGACCGTGAGGAGTCTCGGTTACATTCCGCAACCCCTGCTGCGGCAGCATCCCCCTGCCGGGGAGAGCCTTCCTAGCAGCGTGTCGGACTATCCCCCTGTAAAATGCCGCGTCGCCCCTGGAACCCGAGCATGAGCCGCTTCCGCCCGATCGACCGCCAAACGGACTACCTGCTACCACCGTCGGTGCAGGACTGGCTGCCCGAATCGCACTTGGCGCGCTACGTGGTCGATGTGGTGGAAGGGCTGGACCTGTCGGCATTGGAGCGCGCCTACGCGGGCCGCGGTAGCGATGCCTACCACCCGGCGCTGCTGCTGTCGCTGCTGATCTACGGCTACGCGACGGGAACCCATTCGAGCCGCAAGATCGAGCGGGCCACGTACGACTCGCTGGCCTTCCGCTTCATCGCGTGCGACCAGCATCCGGACCACGACACGCTGGCGACGTTCCGCCGCCGTTTCGGCGATCAGTTCGCCGATGCCTTCGTGCAGGTGCTGCAAGTCGCCCGCGAGAACCAGCTCTCGCGCTTTGGCACCGTGAGCCTGGACGGTACCAAGATCCACGCCAACGCCAGCCGACACAGCGCGCTCTCGTATGGGCACGCCGAGAAGATCGAGGCCCAGCTCAAGGCCGAAGTGCAGGAGATGCTCGCGCTGGCCGAAGCGGCCGATCGGAGCTGCGTGCCCGAGGGCGTGGATCTGCCCGCGGAGATCCAGCGCCGAGAAGACCGGCTGGCCGCCATCGCGGCCGCCAAGGCCAAGATCGAAGCGCGCGCCAAGGAGCGCTTCGAGCGTGAACAGGCCGAGTTTGATGCCAAGCTGGCCAAGCGTCAGGCCAAGGCGGCGGCCACCGGCAAGAAGCCCGGCGGCAAGCCGCCGACCCCGCCTGCCCCCGGTCCGCGCGCGGACGACCAGCTCAATCTGACCGACGAAGACTCGCGCATCATGAAAGTGACCAGCGGCGGCTTCGAGCAGTGCTACAACGCGCAGGCGCTGGTCGATACGGAGTCGATGCTGGTGATGGTGCCCCACCTCACCCAGGCGGGCAACGACAAGGAGCAGGTCGAGCCGATGCTGGCCCGCATCGCGGCCCTGCCCGAAGGGCTCAATCAGCCCGACCAACTGCTGGCCGACACCGGTTTCTTCAGCGAGCGCAACGTCCAGGGCTGCCAGGCCGCCGGGATCGAACCGCTGATCGCGGTCGGGCGCGACGAGCACCATCCGGATTGGCGCCGCCGCTTCGAAGAGCCCGCCCCGCTCGAGCAGCCCGCCAGCCCCGTCGAACAGATGAAGCACGCCCTCAAGACCCGGGCCGGCCGCGCCGCCTACGCGCTCCGGAAACAGACCGTGGAACCGGTGTTCGGCATCATCAAGTCGGTGATGGGATTTCGCCAGTTCCTGCTGCGCGGGCTCGACAACGTGCGCGCCGAGTGGACCCTGGTGTGCTTGGCGTGGAACTTGAAGCGCATGGCCGTATTGCGTCCGCAGTGAGAAAAAAGGACAGGGGCATTGCGATTTCGGACAGGAAACCGCTGATTGGAACCTGAAATGCCGACCGTTTCTCACATTGTGAAATCAAGCCCCCGGATACAGCGCCGGCGGTGCTCAAGTCCGACAGGCTGCTAGTGCCCGTCTTCACCACGCGATTTCGCCGCGAGACGCTGCGGTACATGCCCCGCGAGGGCGTGAAGATCCTGTTGATGATCGATGAGGGCACGATCCAGTCGGGCGAGCGCAGTGCGCCGATCAGGGAGCTCGAACTCGAACTCGCACATTTGCCCAAATTCGCCTCGCCCGCCTGCGCAGGCGAGGCCGCCGCCGCTTCGAAGCCGCCCGCCGATCTGGCCCCCACCCATTTGCACGAACTGCGTATCGCGATGAAGGAACTGTGCTACGCGACAGAATTTCTTGCGCCGTTGTTTCCGGACAAGGCGGTGCGGCGTTACCTCGCGCACCTCACGCGCGCACAAGGCGTGCTCGGCTTCCTGCAGGATGTCGTGGTCGCGCGTCGCCGCCTGGATGCCTGGGCTCGAGACGATGCAAGGCTCACCACGGCAGCGGCTTTCGTCCTCGGCTGGTACGCGCCGCGCTACGCCAAGCTGCGTCGCCGCGTGTTGCACGACTGCGAGCCCGTGTTGTGGGGCAACAAGCCGTGGTAGTGGATGCCCGAGCGGCACGGCGAATTTCTGTCACATACTGCCTCCACAATCGCGCGAGGCGCCATGCGGGGGTATCACATGGAGAAAGTGGATGTCGTCACGTCGCTGGGACAGCTGCAGTTGCTGCGCCCCGCCTGGATCAAGGCTGCGCTCGCCGCGAATGACAGGCTCAAGCTGTATCTGACCGTGCTGCAAGCCGCGCAGGCACACGCGGAACAGCCGAATGCGCCGCTGCTCGATCTGAAGCGCGAGTTCGCCGCGGCACAGGTCACGATCCCATGGCTCACTGATCTGCCCGGCACGACCTACCGGGAGGGCAAGACGCTGTACGTGCCGGATTTCCTGAGGCTGGTTGCGCTGCTGCGGGACGACCTGCGGATCATGGCGCGCCCGCTGGCCGGCGTCGGCAATATCGTCGAATCGGAGCTGGACCGCCGGGTTGAGCAATGGTGCGGCTGGCTGGACGCGCTGACGGAAGACACGCTCGATGTCGCGCAGCTGCGGGCGCTGACCAGCGGCAAGCGTGGGGAAGACGACAGCTTCCATGTGCTGGTGATGGACCTGCACAAGGCGCTCAACCGCATGGCGGCTGAGTTGTCGAGCGAGACCATCGACGGCGCGCACGTCTGGGAGCTGCAGGACGCGGACCGTCCGCGGGTCGCCGCCTTCATGCGCGGCCTCAATCGAACGCGTGCGCTCAAGCTGAACCACCCCGGGCTCGACACCGCCGCCACCCGCGATGGCGAACGCCTGCTGCTGCAAAACGACATCGGCACCAACGACGCGCACGTGCTCGTCGTCCAGGTCGCAGGGATACGTGCCACATTGACTTACTCCGACCTGCACCGCCAGCGATTGGCCTTCTTCCAGTCCCTGCTGACGGAGATCGGCGCGAGCTGGTCGGCGCCCGAATTGCGCGTCACGCCGGGCCTCAACGCCGGCGAGGCCTATCACGTCGACACCGCGGTTTTCGATTGCGACGGCGAGGAAGCGCTGCAGCACGTGCTCGAAGGCATCGGTTCGCGCATCGTGTTCCTGATCGACTGGAACCGTGCCCGCAAGCGTCTGGTGGAGTTCGTCAGCAAGGTCGACGCGGTCGCCGTCCTCGCCGAAGGGGCTCGCCGTGAGGTGGGCCACATGGCCTGGCTCGCGGGCGGTGGCGAACGACTGATCTACGGCGCGATGCAGGCGCTCGGCGCGGACTACTTCCACATCGGCGACCGCCTCGACCAAGTGATGGGGCCGGCCCAGGCAAAGGAGTTCCTCGTCGAGGTGCTGGTGCTGTCGAGCCAGGCGATACAGCGGCATCAGCCGATCGCGCTGATCGCAGACGAAACGAGACTGCTGTTGGTGCGCCACATGCGGCAGCACCGCGACGAGTTCGATCTATTGACCGAACATGCGGCGTACTGCCATGCGATTGCCGAGGGCGTACGCGATGCCCTCGCGCACGGACACGACAGCGACAAGGAGGCTGCCCGCGCGCTGGCCGAACGCGCCAAGGAGTGGGAGCGTCAGGCCGACCTCCTCGTGGTGCATTCGCGCGCGCGGGCGGAGCGGCACCCGCGCTGGTTGCCATTCACCCGGTTGATCGAGGGGGCTGATGATGTCGCCGATGCCCTCGAGGAGGCGGCTTTCCTGCTGTCGCTGATTGCCGCCGACCATCACCAGGGTTGGCGGGGTGAGGTGCACCAGGTAATGCAGCTGCTGGCCGACGCGGTTCTCACGGCCACGCAGGATCACGTCAAGGCGCTCGCCATCGCACGCGCGTTCGGCGAGGAGAGCGGCGGAGTGGATCACGAGGAATTCGTCGCGGCGTCGTGGCGCGTGCTCAATGCCGAACGCCAGTGCGACATTCTGCTGCGAGATGTGCGGCGCACGTTGTCGGAGCACGTCTCCGACGCGGCGACTTTGAATTTGAGCACCGATTTCGCTGCCGCCCTCGAACAGGCCACCGACGCGCTGCTCGCCACCGGTTACGCCCTGCGCAAGCTTGCGTTCAGCCGCGTGGGAGGGGGCGAATGACGCGCCAGCCTCACTCTGCGCCGGTGCAAGATGAACAGAGCGGGCTCCGGTTGATCCATTTCATCGGCGGTGGCATGGCGTTGCCCGAGGCTGCTACGCCGGCGGCCCTGGGGTTCAAGGCGTGGAACCTCGCCCGCATGGCGGCGCTGGGCCTTCCCGTGCCGCCCGCATTCGTTCTCGGCACCGGCTGGTGCGCACGGACCGAAGAGGTCGGCCCCGCGCTCTGGCAGGAGGCGCTGCTGCAGCTGGAACGCCTTACCGGCCTGGCCTTGGGCGATCGGCGGCGTCCGTTGCTGTTGTCGGTGCGCTCGGGCGCGCCGGTTTCCATGCCGGGCATGCTCGAAACCTTGCTCAACGTCGGACTTACCGACGCGACCCTGCCAGGTTTGGTGAGGCTGACCGGACATCCTCGCCTCGCCTGGGATGCCTATCGTCGGCTCATCGCCGGCTTCGGCGAGGTGGTTGTCCGTATCGATGCGCGTCATTTCGCGGCCGACCTCGATGCCGTACGCGGCGATACCGACGAGCGCGCACTCGACTTCGCTGCGCTGCGCGACGTGGCGCATCGTCATCTGGTCACTTACGCGCGGGAGGCCGGCGAAGCTTTTCCGCAGGATGCGCACGTACAACTGCGCGACGCCATTTCCGCCGTCTTCGCTTCCTGGCACGGCGACAAGGCCCGCGCCTACCGTCAGCTGCACGGCCTGTCGGAGTCGATGGGGACGGCGGTGACCGTGCAGCGCATGGTGTTTGGTAACGCCGGGGGGACGTCCGGGTCGGGCGTCGGTTTTACCCGCAATCCGAACAGCGGCGAGCCGGCACCGTGGGTCGACTTCCTCTTCAATGCGCAGGGCGAGGACGTCGTTAGCGGCCGGCGCAGCGCGCAAGGTCACGAAGAACTGGCAGCCGTTGCGCCCCAGGCGTGGAACGCTCTGCTCCAGGCCGCAGCCCAACTCGAGCGCGCCTTCGGCGACATGCAGGATTTCGAGTTCACGGTGCAGGACGCCCAGCTCTACCTGCTGCAGACGAGAGGCGGCAAACGCACGCCCCAGGCTGCAGCACGGATCGCACTCGATCTCTGCGACGAAGGGGTGATCGCATCGGAAGTTGCGCTCGAACGAACGCGGGAGTTCGACGCGCGTTCGCTCGCGCTGCGTGTGATCGCGGCGAAGGACGGCAGGATTCCCGAACCGCTGGCTCATGTACCCAGTGCGGCCACCGGCGTGGTATGCGGCGAGATCGCGCTGGACGAGGCGCGGGTACGCGAGCGCAAGGCTGCCGGCGCGAGCGTGGTACTGGTGCGGCGCAACGCCGAGACGCGCGACATCGCCGCACTCGACCTGGCGGACGGCTTGCTGACCCAGCACGGCGCGCGTACCTCGCATGCGGCGGTCGTAGCGCGCCAACTCGGCAAGGTGTGCCTTGTCGGCTGTGAGAACCTCGCGATCGACGAGTCGGACGGCACCGTGCGTATCGGCGCGCAGGTGCTGCGGGAGGGAGATTCGATCACCCTCGACGGCAACGAAGGCGTTGTCTACGCCGGCACGACGCGGGTCGAGGAGCGAATTCCGCAGGAACTGCTCGAGCGCCTCGAGCGGCTGCGCGCGCATTGCTGAACGAAGCGGGCGCGGCGTCTATATTGCAGACAGGGCCGAAAAGCGCCGGGGCTGTTTCAAGAACCTTCCCCGAAAAGGACCGCTCATGATCGAACGCGTCTTCAACGTTCTCTTTCTGTGCGCCGACAATTCGGCGCGCAGCATCATTGCCGAATCGATCCTGAATCACGCCGGGAAGGGGCGCTTCCGGGCATTCAGTGCGGGTAGCCATCCGAGGGGCGAGATCGATCCCTTCGTCATGGAATTGCTGGAACAAGAGGGATTGCCGACTGGCGGCCTGCGGAGCAAGAGCTGGGACGAATTCACGAACCCCGGTGCCCCAGCGATGGATTTCGTCATCACTCTGTGCGACAAAACCGCTGGAGAAGTGTGTCCCGTCTGGCCCGGCCACCCGGCGACAGCGCACTGGAGTATCGAGGATCCCGCCGCTGTGGGCGGAGATGACCAAGCCAGGCGCCGCGCCGTCGAGGGGGTGCTGCAATTGCTGAACAGCCGGATGGTGTTATTCGTCAGCTTGCGGTTTGCGGAACTCGATGTCCTTTCGCTGCAGCGGGAAGTGGCCGATATCGGACGGCTGCCCGAGCAGGGGGACTGAGTAGCATTAGAACTGCGTTGCAATCAGAGCTGGGTGGAGGGAACCCGTCGGGCCGTCTGCCGATCACCTTTCCGGCGGACCTCGCCCAGACCCCGCGACCGGAGCTGCCCGGCCTGGGCACGCCGTGGGGCACAGCGACCACGATTCGCTACGACGAAGGCGCGGAAGTCGGGTACCGCTGGTACGCAAAGAAGGACAGAAAGCCGATGTACCCGTTCAGCCACGGATTGAGCTACACGAGCTTCGCGTACAGCGACCTGAAGGTCAGCGGCGGCGAGACCGTCACGGCGGCCCCTCGTGGCCCCGGTGACGGACAAGTCCGGGGTCGCTGCAGATGCCGCCCAGGAGCCGTCTTCAGTTCTGTTTTTTGAGCGCCCCCAGGAAACGGCTTTGCCGTTTCCGCCTCCCGAGGGGGACAAGAAAACTTGGGGCGGCCCGGCGTTTTCTTGAACCCGGACCGCTCGCTTCATTCGAGTCGCTGCCGGATCGCGCCGAATTCGTCGCTGTATCGTCCAACGAGTTCCCGCGCGGTGTGCCGGAGCCGCTCCGGGTCGGCGTTCAATGCATTGCCGACGCCGGCCGCGAGGTGGTCCACCGCGACCGTTGCACGCACTTCCGGCGGCTCCCACGTCGCGGCGAAAGCCGCCTGCTTGCCGGGCCGTCTCCCTGCGGACGGATGGAGCAGGTTGAGGCGCGGCAGCGCGAACGCCATTGCGACGATCCGGCCGTGCAGGCTGCTGCCGCAGTACCCGCGACTCGCGGCGATCAGCGCGCAGATGTCCCAGATGTCGAGCGATTCGATGATCCTCACCGATGTCGCTCGCAGGCGCGCCGCGAGCCGCGCGTAGCAGACCCTGTCGTCGTGCCACGGCGCCGCGCCGGCGCGGAACAGTGCGACGCCGTAGCCGGTCGAGCGTGCGCTGCGTTCGAGCCCGGCGGCGATCGCGTCGAGCGTTGCGTCGTCGCCGAAGTCGGCGCTGAACTGCATCGCGAGATAGCCTTGCGGGAACGCGGCGCGGATCTGCGCGACTTCGCCCGCGCGGGTGTGCCGGGCGATGCGCTCGCCGAAGAGCGCCGCGACCATCACCGCGGGGTCGGGCACGAGGCGGGCAGTGATGCCTGCCGCGGCGAGCTGCGCGAGCGTCTCCCGATCCCGCACGCCGACCGCGTCGGCCGCGCCGAGATCCGCGAGGACTTCTGCGCGCAGCGCCGCATCGCACTGACCGAGCTCGGTGCCGCCGACGGCGTTGTAGATCACGCGCGCCGCGCCGGAGAAAAGGCCCTTCGGCAGGCAGTACGGTGCGAGCGCTCGCGTGCCGAGCCGGCGCTGCGCCCATTCCAGCGCCTCCCGCGGTCGCGCGTCGAGGCGGGTGATGGCCTCGTGCGCCTGCTGCGGCGGTAGCAGCATCACCGCTGCCTGCCACGCGCCGCAGGTGAGAATCTCGCCGCCGACGTGGATGATGTTGACCGCGCGTTCGCCCCAGGCCGCCGCGAGCGGCGCGATCGCGTGGACCGCATGTCCGCCGAAACGCCGCAAGTCGGCGTCGACGAGACCGGCGAATACCGGATTCCGGTCGTCGAGCATCGCGGCGACGACGTGGGGGAACAGCAGGTCGCCGAAGTTGTGGCGGTCGAAAGCGCCGAACAGGATCGTCGGGATGTTTGTCGGTGGTTCGGGAACGACCGGACTTCCTGCCACCACTGCCTCCTTTGGTTGCGCGCTGTCAGGGTGCAACGATTGCCTCTAGAATATCCAGCCCGAGCCCAGCGCGAACCTTGCGGCGATCCCCGAAGGATCAGGCCGGTCGCGGATGTGGGGCGCCAGTCTGCCGCGACTACCCGCTCCACGATCTGGCCCTCCCGACCGGTTCCCCCGACATGATGTCAGACACTTCTTTGCGCGTTTTGTCGGTGATTCCGCCGATGACGCAACTCAACACGCCGTACCCGTCCACCGCGTACCTGACCGGCTTCCTGCGCTCGCGCGGCATCGATGCGGTGCAGGAGGATCTTGCGCTGGCGCTTGTGCTGCGGCTGTTTTCCGGTGACGGGCTGGCGGCGATCCGCGAACGCATCGAAGCGATGCCAGAACGCGAGCGACCGCCGCGCGTGCAGGCCTTCCTCGCGCAATTCGACCGCTACCGGACGACGATCGGGCCCGCGATCGCGTTCCTGCAGGGGCGCGATCCGACCGTTGCGCATCGCATTGCCGGGCGCAGCTTCCTGCCAGAAGGCTCGCGGTTCGAATCGCTCGACGTCTACGTCGACCCGGACGGAGGCGATCCGCTCGCGTGGGCGTTCGGCGCGCTCGGGCTGCAGGACCGCGCCCGCCACCTCGCGACGCTGTATCTGAACGACGTCGCCGACGTGCTGCGCGAGGCCGTCGACCCGCGCTTCGAGTTCGTGCGCTACGCCGAATCGCTGGCACAGAGCCAGCCGACTTTCGATCCGCTCGCCGAAGCGCTCGCGGCGCCGCTCAATCTTGTCGACTGCACGCTGCGCGAATTGACGCTGGCCGCGGTGGCGCGTCATGCGCCGCGGCTCGTGCTGCTGTCGGTGCCGTTCCCGGGCGCCGTCTACGCGGCGTTCCGCATCGCGCAGGCGATCAAGGAACACGACCCGACGATCGTCACGGTCCTCGGCGGCGGATTCGTGAACACTGAGTTGCGCGAACTCTGCGAGCCGCGGGTATTCGACTATTTCGACTACGTGACGCTGGACGACGGCGAGCGCCCGATCCTGGCGCTGCTCGACCACCTTTCCGGCGGGCGTTCGCGGGAGCGGCTGGTGCGCACTTTCGTGCGCGACGACGATGCGACGGTGCGTTACATCAACCTCGGGGAAGCCGACATCGCGTTCGCCGAAGTCGGCACGCCGACCTGGGACGGCCTGCCGCTGGATCGTTATCTTTCGGTCCTCGACATGCTCAACCCGATGCACCGGCTGTGGTCGGACGGGCGCTGGAACAAGCTCACCGTCGCGCACGGCTGCTACTGGAAGAAGTGCAGCTTCTGCGACGTCAGCCTCGACTACATCTCGCGCTACGACGGCGTTGCCGCGACGACGCTCGTCGATCGCATCGAGGCGATCATCGACGAGACCGGCCAGACGGGTTTCCATTTCGTCGACGAAGCCGCGCCGCCGAAGGCGCTCAAGGCCCTGGCGCAGGAGCTTCTCGCCCGCCGCCGCGCGATCTCGTGGTGGGGCAACATTCGCTTCGAAAAATCCTTCACGCCGGAGCTCTGCCGCCTGCTTGCCGACAGCGGCTGCATCGCGATTTCCGGCGGCCTCGAAGTCGCGTCGGACCGCCTGCTCAAACTCATGAACAAGGGCGTCTCGGTCGAGCAGGTCGCGCGCGTCACGCACGGCTTCAGCGAGGCCGGCATCCTCGTCCACGCCTACCTGATGTACGGGTTTCCGACCCAGACCGTGCAGGACACCGTGGATGCGCTCGAATACGTGCGGCAGCTCTTCGAAGCCGGCTGCATCCAGTCGGGATTTTTCCATCGCTTCGCCTGCACCGTGCATTCACCGGTGGGCCAGCGCCCGGAGGAATACGGTGTCGCGCTCGCGCCGCTGCCGCCGGGCTCCTTTGCCAGGAACGACGTCCGCTTCGTCGACCCGACTGGCGTCGACCACGACGTTCTGGGCGTTGCCCTCAACAAGGCGCTGTACAACTACATGCACGGCATCGGCCTGGAAGAAGACGTTCGCAGCTGGTTTTCCGGCCGCGTCCCCCGCCCCCGTGTCCCCCGCCATTTCGTCGCCCGGGCGCTCCGGTGAGCGATATCCTGCGGTGATCCCCGCCGGCGCAGAGCCGCTAGCCGAAGAGTGCGTCGAGATCGGGGCCGGTCTGGGTCGCCTCGGCCTGCTGCAAGACAATCAATCCCTCGGCTACCAATTGCTCGAAGTCCCGCGTCTGGTTGCGCCCGTGCTCCTTTGCAAAATACAACGCCTGGTCGGCGCTGCCGAGGATGTCCGTCGGGGCGGCCGCCGGATCAACCCGGGTGAAGCCGAGACTGCATGTAATCTGCCCGATTTGCGGGAACTCATGTTTTTCGAGCGTCTGCCGGAAACGGTCGAAAATGTTGAACACGTGTTCCTGCGGCGTGGGCTGGAGCATGACCACGAATTCCTCGCCACCAAACCGGAATAATCGGTCGGTCCGTCGAAACACGGTTTTCATGACGTTCGCGACGCGAAGCAGCACTTCGTCACCGAACAGGTGGCCGTATGTGTCATTGACGCGCTTGAAGTGGTCGATATCGATAACCCCGATCCAGCGGGGGTCATTGAGCGGTCGCTCGCCCCGCCGTTCCTCGAGCGGTTCCAGCGCCGCCTCGACGGGAATACTGGCCAGCATGCGGTCGAAGGCTTCGTCAAAGGTCTTGCGATTGAGCAGTCCGGTCAGCGAGTCGCGTTCGCTGTAATCGAGAAGGCCGATGAAGTTCACGTAGATCTTGACGAATTGCTCGAGCGCTTCGCGTTCAACCTGAACCAGCGGCGGAAGGCCCATGACCGCGAGTATGCACAGTGTGGAATTACCCGCATCCGGCAACGGGAAAACGCAATCGCTGTGTGTCGCTCCGATTTTCCAGACCGGCCTCGAATCGCGCGCTGCCGCCGCGATCAGCGGATGCGCCGCAAGCGGCTCGCCCCGCTCGTCCTCGCCGGCCTTTTCACGGAACTCAACCCCGGCGTCGGAAGCGGCGACCACAATCGTTACCTGGGATTCGGCGCCGACATTGCTGCTCAGCCTGTACAGCCGAACGGTACCGGGTCTGAAAACGGTCTTTAAGGTCGAGACCAGGCTTATAGCCAGAAGGTCGCGATCGCGACATGCCGAAATGCTCTCTACCTGTCGAAGAAGTTCGTTCATTGCACTGTTGGCTTGCGTCAGGAAACTTACCAATATAAGGATATCCACTACGGAGAGTGATTTTCCTCTTTCCCGCGCGTACCTTGTCGTGCTTCTTGCCTTACATGCCAACTATTACCCCTGGGCAGATTCAATGGCCACACGCAGCCGGGCCAGGATTCGATGGTTGATCTTGTTGGTTGCCGTTCAAACGCCCGGTTCGGAGGTCTCACGATCGCTTGTCCACCCGCATTTATCCGGCGTCGTTCTTGAGACGGCGCCGCCGTTGCGTTAGGCTGGTGGCCGGTTATTTTTTACTGCGAACAGCCGTGTTTCGCGCCCCGGCCGGTTCTTGACCATGTTTCCGAGTGTCACGACAGGCCTTGTCCGAGTCGTGTGGCCAGGGGCGTAAGCGGTTTGTCCGATCTTGAAGCGGAGTGTTTGACGACATGAGTGCCTGGAGCTGCCCTCACGATCTGGAGGGAATTTGTCAGCGCGTGCAGGGCGCGGTTTGTGCGCCTGGCATGCGCGGTTGCGAGTTGGAGGGCAAGGTCCGGTTTGCGCGCGACGAGATGAATCTGCCGCGCAAGCCGGTCAAGGCGGCGTCTGCCGTGCGGGACGAAAAACCTGCGCTGCCTCCGAAGCGCCGACTGCCGTTCTGAGCGGGCCGCAAGCGGCAATCGAATTTCCCGGCCCCCGCGTCGCCGGGCCATTTTCCCAAGGACAGTGATGAGCCGACTCCGCTCCGATGTGACACTCGACGTGCTCAACGAGCGCGGCAGCGAATACCTGCCGGGCTATCTCGGCATCGAAATCCTCTCGATGGAGCAGGGCACGCTCAGCAGCCGGATGCCGGTCAGGCAGCTGCATTTCGCACCGAACAATTTTCTCCACGCGGCAAGCATCGTTGCGCTGGCCGACACCACTTGCGGCTACGGCACGATGGCGCACCTGCCGGACGGCGCCGAATCGTTCACGACGATCGAACTGAAGAGCAACCATCTCGGCACGGTCAGGGACGGGAGCATCGCCTGTGTGGCGACGGCGCAACACCTCGGGAAGAGCACGCAGGTGTGGGATGCCGTCGTGACCGACGAGGCGAGCGGGCGCAAGCTCGCGCTGTTCCGCTGCACCCAGATGATCCTGTGGCCGAAGTCCTGAGCGCCCCCAGGAAACGGCTTTGCCGTTTCCGCCCCCCGCGGGGGACAAGAAAACTTGGGACGGCCCGGCGTTTTCTCGAGAGGCAGCCCGAAAGGGCCGAAACGGGCAGGGTCCATTCTCGCGCGCCAGCGATTCGAATTTGACGTTGAAACCTCTTGTCGCTGAGAACGCTTCGCATTTATGATGCGCGGCGTTCTCATTTATTCACGTCGCACCTCCTGAGATCATTTAGCGCAAATTTCCCAGTCAACGGCAAGCCAGGCGACATCTCTCCCAGCCAGCCAGGATTCACGAAGGAGCAAGATAGATGTCGTTCAAGATCCGCATGAAGCCGGCGGCGGTGGCCGTGTTCGCCACGCTCGGCGGCGCTCATGCCACTGTGCATGCCGCCGACGCCGTGCTGTCCCCCGTTCTCGTCCAGGGCGAAGCCGAGCGTGCCGACGGCCCGGTGCAGGGTTACCGCGCCACCCGCTCGGCGACCTTCACGAAGACCGACACGCCATTGAAGGAAGTGCCGGCGTCGATCACGGTCGTGCCGGAAAGCCTGATCGAAGACCAGGCGATGCGCGGGATGTCCGACGTGCTGCGCTACGTGCCGGGTGCGACTGCCGCGCAGGGCGAAGGCAACCGCGACCAGATCGTGATCCGTGGCAACAATACGACCGCCGACTTCTTCGTGAATGGCATCCGCGACGATGCCCAGACTTTCCGCGATCTCTACAATCTTGAGCGCGTCGAGGTGCTGAAAGGCCCGGGCGGCATGACGTTTGGTCGCGGCGGCGCGGGTGGCGTCGTCAACCGCGTGACGAAGCGCCCGGTGTTCGGCCGCGTCGCCGACGCGTCGCTGACCGTCGGCAGCTGGGATCAGCTGCGCGGCACTATCGACGTCGGCAACAAGGTCAACGACGCTGCCGCGTGGCGGCTGAACGCGATGGCCGAACGGGCCGACAGCTTCCGTGACGGGGTCGACCTCGAGCGTTACGGCGTCAACCCGACGATCACCCTGACGCCCGGCGGCAACACCGCGCTGACCCTCGGCTACGAGCATTTCCATGACCGTCGCACCGCCGACCGCGGCGTGCCGTCGCAGAACGGCGAGCCGTTCGACGACAGCCGCAGCCGCTTTTTCGGCAACGCCGACCAGAGCGAGTCGAGCGTCGACGTCGACGCGCTGTCGGCGGTCCTCGAACACGACTTCGGCGGCGTGCAGCTGAAGAACAGCTTCCGGGTGACCTACTACAACAAGTTCTACCAGAACGTCTTCGCCGGCAGCGCCATCGACGGCTCCGGCAACCTTCGCCTCAGCGGCTACAACAACGCCAACGACCGCACCAACATCTTCAACCAGACTGATCTGACGACCAAGTTCGCAACCGGCAGCCTGCAGCACACGCTGCTCGCCGGCATCGAGCTGGGCCATCAGGACAGTGACAACAAGCGCCAGAGCGCCTCCTTCGCTGCCAACCCGATGGTGGTGCCGGCGAGCGATCCGTTCGCGGCGGCGACGGGCTTCAACCCGACGGCCACGGACGCCAGCAACAACGTGACGTCGAAAACGTTCGCCGCGTACCTGCAGGACCAGATCGCGCTGAACGACCAGTGGAAAGTGCTCGCAGGGCTGCGCTACGACAAGTTCGAGGTCGACTTCGACGACAAGCGTATCGCGAACGCCGATGCATCCAGTACCGACGAGGAAGTCAGCCCGCGTTTCGGCCTGATCTGGACGCCGACGGCGACGCAGACCTACTACGCGAGCTACAGCTACGCGTTCCTGCCTTCGGGCGAGCAGCTGAGCCTCGCGGTCAACACCGCGGACCTCGACCCCGAAAAGGCGATCAACTACGAGGTCGGCGCCCGCTGGGACCTCGCGCCCGAACTGACGCTGTCGGCCGCGGTGTTCCGCCTCGATCGCGAGGACGTGCGAAGCGCCGATCCGCTGAACCCGGGTTTCTTCGTCCAGACCGGCGAGCAGCGCACCGAAGGCGTCGAGCTCGCGCTGCAGGGCCAGGTCACGCCGTGGTGGCAAGTGTTCGCCGGCTACGCGGACCTCGATGCCGAGATCACGAAGACCAGCGCGAGCGCGCCGAAGGGCCGCAAGGTCGGCCTCGTGCCGGAGCGCATGGCGTCGATCTGGAACCGCTTCGACATCGGGCAGGGCTGGGGTGTGGGCCTCGGCGTCGTGCATCAGTCTTCGAGCTATACGTCATTCACCAACACGGTGAAACTGCCGTCCTTCACGCGGGTAGACGGCGCGGTGTATTACGCGTTCACCGGCGGCAAGACGCGCGTCGCGCTCAACGTCGAGAATCTCTTCGACAAGGAATATTTCCCGACCGCGCACAGCGACAATAACATCAGCCCGGGAGCGCCTCTCAATGCGCGCCTGACGCTGAGCACGGCGTTCTAAAAGCCGATACTTCCGGGGACTGGTGCGACGCGAGGCCCCGCGGAACGACCGGCCCCGGGCGGACCCGAAGGTTTTTTGCGAGCCTTCGGGTCTGCTTTTTGATGTACCTTTCCGGCACCAGACTTTGCCGGGAGGAAAAAACATGACGACGAACACCGTCTATTCCGCGACCGCCCCCGATCGTGCCGAGATTGATGCGCTGCAGGCCCCCACCGTCGTCGAGTTCGGTGCGAACTGGTGCGGATATTGCCAGGCTGCGCAACCGTCGATTGCCGCAGCCTTCGACCGCCATCCGCGCGTGCGCCACATCAGGATCGAAGATGGCAAGGGGCGCAAGCTGGGTCGCTCGTTCGGCGTGAAGCTGTGGCCGACGCTGATCTTTCTGAGTCAGGGGAGGGAAGTCGCCCGCCTGGTTCGCCCCGCCGATGCGGACGCGATCGCCGAGGCGCTCGGACGGATCGACACCGGAGCGTGACGCGCCCGCGCTTCAGAAGCCTTCGTCGAACCCTTTGATCTGCCGCCGCGCCTTCTTGGTCGGCCGCCCGCGCAGATCGCTGCCGGGTACCGGCGCCAGCCGGCGGTTTTCCTTCTCCGCCGCGCGCCGTTCGCTGCTTTCGACGGTCTCCTCATACAGCTCCCGCGCTTCCGGGGCGGGGCGCCGCTGTGCGTTGAGACCGCGCACGATCACTGTCCACACTGCGTCGCCGGCAGCGATTTCGAGCGTGTCTCCGGTCTGCACGTCGCGGGCCGGTTTGATGGCGTGGCCGTTGAGCTTGACATGACCTGCGTCGACCGCCTGGCTCGCGAGTGAGCGTGTCTTGTAGAAGCGCGCCGCCCACAACCATTTGTCGATGCGCATGCGTTCGAAGATTTCGGCCTGTGCCATTTTGGTGTTCACATGTCCTGAGAGTTTGTCGCCACGGGTCGCGATGAGCGCTGTTTCGTCCGGGCGGTCGGCGGCGTCCCGCAACCCCGATCATGCGGTTATACAAGCGTTCGCAGCGAGCTTCGATAGAAATCGATGAAACTTCGCACCCGCACGGGCAGGTGCCGTCCCGGCGGATAAACCGCGTACAGGCCGCCGCCCGGCAAGGACCAGTCGGGCAACAGGCGGACCAGACGTCCGCTCCGCAACGACTGCTCGGCGCTGAACTGGTCCAGCACCGAAATGCCGGCCCCGCTTTCGAGCAGCGCGCGCATCGCCGCGGACGAGTCGGCCCGCAGGCGGGCCCGGGTTCGGATGGTGCGCGTCTCCCCGCCGGGCGACGTGAATGTCCAGGTCAGCGGTGACCGCAGCAGGCTTAGCGCGATCCATTCGTGCTGCGCGAGATCTTCGGGATATTTCGGCTGTCCGGCACGGCGCAGGTAGTCCGGAGAGGCGACGATGCGCTGCTCGAAGTCCGCGAGCTTGATCGCACGCATCGAGGAATCGCGCAGCCAACCCAGCCGAAAGGTGAGGTCCAGCCCTTCTTCGACGACATCGGTGACCCGGTCGCTGGTGCGCAGGTCGACCTGCAGGTGCGGATGCAGCGCCGCGAATCCGGCGACGACATGCGCGAGCGACTGGACGGCATGATCCACCGTGCAACCGATGCGCAGCGTTCCGCTCAGCTCGGTGGAGCCGCTGCCGAGCTGCGTCAGCGCCTCCTCGACGCCGCGCAGCTGCGGAATGCACTCCGCGTAGAGCGTGTGCCCCGCGGCGGTAAGTGCGACACGACGCGTCGTGCGGCTGAACAGACCGACGCCGAGCTGTGCTTCCAGCCTGCTCACCTCCAGGCTGACCTTGCCCTTCGCGATGCCGAGCCGATCCGCCGCCGCGGTGAACCCCCCGGCCTCGGCCACTGCGGCAAAAATGAGCAAGGCATTCAAATCGATGTGGTCGGCGGTCGCCATCGGCGCTCCTGATTGTGCGTGAAACGATAACAGTGAGTTCTGTACTTTGATGTTTTTCCGCACAATGGCCGCTGCGATGATGCTTTCACTTCAACGTGAAAGGTGATTCTCATGAACATTGCTCTTATCGGTGCCTCTGGCTTTGTCGGTTCTGCGCTGCTGAAGGAAGCGCTGTCGCGCGGGCATCGGGTGACCGCACTCGTGACCAATCCTGCGAAGCTCGCCCCGCAGGCGAACCTCGCCGCGGCCAAGGTCGACGTTCTCGACGGGCCGGCACTGGCCGCGCAGCTGCAGGGGCACGAAGCAGTGATCAGCGCCTTCAGCGGTCACGCACAGACCGATATCTTCGGCTACTACGTGAAGGGCATCGGCTCGGTCATCGACGCCGCGAAGCAGGCTCGTGTGCCGCGCCTGCTGGTCGTCGGTGGTGCGGGAAGCCTCGAAGTGGCACCAGGGCTGCAACTGGTCGACACGCCGCAATTCCCCGAGCAGTGGAAGGACAGCGCCGAAGGTGCCCGCCAGGCGCTGAACATGCTGCGCGCCGAGAGGGAACTTGACTGGACCATGCTGAGCCCGTCGGCGTATCTCGAACCCGGGCAGCGGACCGCCAAGTTTCGCCTGGGCACCGATCACCTGCTGCAGGACGAAAAGGGCGACAGCCGCATTTCGCTCGAGGACTATGCGGTCGCGATGATCGACGAGCTTGAAGCGCCGGTCCATTCACGGCGGCGTTTCACGGTCGGCTACTGAGCATTGCGTCCCCCCGTACCGCGTCGGTGGTCAGGGGCCGGCGTGGGCCGGCCTCGGCGCCGCTGCTAGTGGACTTCGATCTCGTTGGTCACCCGCTTGACGCCGTGCAGGAACCACGCGTCCAGTTCGGCTCGCCGGCGTTCGTCCTCGGAAGAGACGACGCCCTGGAGCGTGACGACGAAATCGTGGCTGCCGACGGCGATCTGCTCCGCATGCACGAGCGGGTCGGTTTCGAGCACGAGGCGCATCGCTTCGACGACTTCCTCGTCACTGTCCTCTTCCGCGGGCCTGATTTCGAGCGCGTTGTCCACGTCGCGACAGCCTCGCGCCCACCACGCCAGCACGCCTGCCAGGCGTTTGTGGGACAGGCTGATGACGTAGCCGCTCAGCGTGATCACGCCGTCCTCGACGGCGATATCGATGGCGCCGCTCGGATCGGCGCCGGCGTCGCGCAGTACTTCCAGGCGCCCCGAACTCAGGGCGCGCAGCGTGCAGTTGAAGAAATCCACGTCCCGCGAAATCCATTTGCAGGCCGCGTCGCGGATCGCCCCGTCGCCTGCCTCCACGGCCGGTGGAATCCGCAGCCGATCGATCACTGCCCGCACACCTTCGACCCCTGTGGCAGCTGCAACCGCGCGTCGCTTGCTCGCGATTCCCGGCACCTCGCCTGACAGGGTCACCACGCCCGCGGTGGCGCTCACCTCGAGCGGATGAAGGACGGGATCGATATGCGCTCCGCGCTCGAGTGCGGCAAGAACGCGGCGCACGATGTCGTCTTTCGTCTGCATGATCCCGTCTCCTTCGGTAATGTCGGTAGGGCCGTTTGTCTGATCATAGACAACGAACCCGGAGTGGCGCGATCCGCAATGGTGGGGGTAGTGACAGCAGGCGGGATGGCAACGCGGGGTCGACCGATCCGGCCCCCAAAAGCACAGCGCCCCGTTGCTGGCGGGGCGCTGTGGCGTCTTTACTGTCCGGCCGCGGCCGATCGGCGGCCGTGACCTCAGCCGCCGGCGATGATCGGCACCAGCGTCACCCGGTCGCCGTCGTTCAACGCGGTCTCGCGTTCGCCCGACAGTACCATGCGGCCATTGACCGCGACGTTCCACGAATGATCGCCGAGTTCCTCCTGCGCTTCCGGGAACCGGCGGCGCAGGGCTTCGCGCAGCGCGATCACGTTCGATACCGGCTCATCGATGACGATATCCTTGTCCGGAGCGCCCGGAATCGGCTTCGGCAGTTCAACGCGCACGGCGAAGCCGGTCATCGTGTGGGCGAGTTGTTCGTGCCAGTCCGCGGCCGGCACACCTTCGGTGTTCAAGCCGGTGACTGTGTAGAAGCGCGACTTCATCGCCTCGAATTCCTTGCGGTCGATTTTCTCGCCCTTGAACGGCCCGACCTCGATTTCCTCGTCGAACCAACGCCGCGGCAGCGTGTCGTCCTTCCCTCGCAGACCCAGGCGGAAGTTCAACAGCCGCTCGATGCCGGTGATGTTGCGGCCAATCTCGTTGAGTTCGTCAGCGGAGAACGACAGATCGGTTGCCGACGACACTTGTGTTGCGAAGTCGCCGCAGTCGGGAGTAGAGGGCGAGTTGAACAGCTTCGTGTTGAACCGGCACATGCCGACCGAGTCGCCGACGGCGAAGGTGTTCTCGCAGCGGCGCACCGCGAACTCCTTGCCTTCGTAGCGGTTCGGTTGAGGTGAGACAGTGCCGCCGTAGAGTTCGGTCTTGAATGCTGCGTCGTCGTTGATGCGCGCGTTGATTTCGAGCGTCACGCGGTTCCTGAGGTGATCCATGCCGCGCGTCGCCACTGACAGGCCGAGCGCGAACGCCTTGAGGATGCGCGCATCGTGCGGGTCGGACTGGAACAGGCCCTTGACCGCCATGCGGTAGTCGAGCGCTTCCTTGGGATACTTGCCCCGCTCGACGGCGCGCGACGAATCCGCGATCGTGTCGCCGAAGCCTTCGCGCTTGGCCGTCATGAACAGCAGCTTTTCGACAGTCTCGTAGTTGCCCCACGACAGGTCGAGGCCGCCGGTGTGGCTCGCGTCGATGATGCCGCGCTGCCACAGTTCCATCGCCCATGCGATTGCGCTGCCGGTCGAGGCCGAGTCCAGGCCGAGGTCGTTGAGGATGTTGTTCAGGCGCAGCACGTGCTCCGGCTCCCTCAGCCCGATCATCGGGCCGAATTTGCCGACAGTGACGTACTCGGGGCCGTCGCCCTTGTCGTACTTGTCGAACTTGCCGTCGTTGTGGATGCCGTTGTAGGTGCGCTGCTTCTTGTGCTCGACATCCGCCTGGGCCTTGTCGTAGCTCGCATTGCCCTTCAGGCCTTTCAGCGCCGCCGAACCCCAGCCGCCCTTGCCTTCGGGCGTCATGTCGTTGAGGTTGCGGCAATGCACCGGGCACTTGTAGCAGCCGTCCATGCCGGGGCGGTAGGGGTCGAAGTTGTCGGCGTCGAGCGAGTCGTGCCAGGCGGTCTTCTGGTTGTTCATCGTGCCCAGTGCGCCGAGCACGCGCGAAGGCTTGTACAGGAACGGCGTGCCGACCTGCTTCAACGCGTTCTTGATCACCGAGGTCGAGGTGATCTTCTTGCCGATCACCTTGTTGTGGTCCTTCAGCTCCTTGGCTTTCGGCGCTTCGCCGGGTTTGCCGTGCACCATGATCGCTTTCAGGCGCAGCGCGCCCATCTTCGCGCCGCCGCCGCCACGCGCCCAGATTGCCTTGATGCCGCCCATGATGCCGCTGCACAGCGCGAGGTTTTCGCCGGCGGTCGTGATGCGGGCGAGCGCCATGTCCTTGCGTTCGGTGCACTCGAAGTCGCGCTCGATGGCGCCGGGAATCTCGAGGTTGTCGAGGCCGACGTAAGGCGTCGCGTCGAGGAACTGGACTTCGTCGTGCGCGATGCGCAGCAGCGTCCATTGCGGCGCCAGGCCGTACAGCACGATATGATCGTAGCCGTGTCGCTTGACGAAGGACGGGAAGTAATCGCCGCCGTTGGCGTCGAGGATCGCGTCGCTTTCGGGCGAGCGGCTGGTGAAGTTGCCGCGCGTCGCGGCGGGCATGTCGCCGGTGAGGGTTCCGGCGCCGAAGATCAGCGGGATCTCCGGATCGAGGGCGTCGCGCTCTTCCTGCAGCAGGTTGTAGAGCAGGTACATGTTCGCGCCGCGGCCGCCGAGGAACGTCTGGAGCACGTCGCGCGGCAGGTATTTGCGGCGCGTTTCGCGCCGTTCGAGATCGACGAACAGGGTCAGGCCCTGCGTCGGGAACTGGGGCTCGTCATGCATTCTGGCGCACAACTGCTCGACCTTCGTCCTGATATTCATTGGCGTGTCCGTGGCAATCAAGGGTGGTTCGAAGTATAGGGAGCAAATTGTTTGACGTCAAACAATGACGGCAAGAAATGCAGGTTCTGCCGCGATGGACGGTTTGCGGCAAGCCGGCAACGCAAATGCCCGCAAATTCGAGGGTCCGGCGTTCTGCTCCAGGATTACCGCTGTGACCGTAACCGACGCAGTCAGGCGCGTGCTTCAACCGCGAGCGCGAGAGTGCACCGGGCTCCTCCGCTACTGAGGGGACACGCTCCGGAGGTTACTTGCAAGAGACGTTTGTGAATATCGTAAATTGTTTGATATTCATCAATTGAAGCGAAAATAGGCGACTCTCCGTGTTGTGGGGGGTCTACCTCAGGCCTATCGTGCAGAAAAATAAGAACCATGGACCGATACACCGGAGGAGCAGATGAGCAAGGGTATTTCAGCTGGAATGAGGGTAGTGGCCGGGGCGGCGATGGCGCTGGCGTTTGGTGCAGTGTCGGCGGAGGAAGTGACGCTGAAGGTGCATCACTTCCTGCCACCGGGTTCGACGGCGCACGCGAAGTTCATCACGCCGTGGTGCGACAAGATCAACAAGGAATCGGCCGGCCGGTTGAAATGCCAGATCTACCCGGCGATGCAACTCGGCGGCACGCCGGCGCAGCTGATCGACCAGGCGCGCGACGGCATTGCCGATATCGTCTGGACGCTGCCCGGGTACAGCCCCGGGCGCTTCCCTGCGGTCGAAGTGTTCGAGTTGCCGTTCATGATCAAGACCGCTGAACTGTCGAGCCGTGCGCTGTGGGAATACGTCACGGTGAACAAGCTCGACCAGACGGAGTTCAAGGACGTTCACCCGATCCTTTTCCACGTTCATGACAGCGGCCAGCTGCACCTCGTCAAGGGGCCGATCACCCAGCAGTCGAACTTCCGCGGCCTCAAGCTGCGGGCGCCGACGCGCCAGACGAACAAGTTCCTCGCCGCGCTCGGGGCGACGCCGGTCGGCATGCCGGTGCCGCAGGTTTCCGAGGCGCTGTCCAAAGGCGTCATCGACGGCGCGATGCTGCCGTGGGAAGTCGTTCCGGCAGTAAAGGCTCACGAGCTGGTCAAGTTCCACAGCGAAGGCGACCCGAAAGCGCGAGCGCTCTACACGGGGGCGTTCATCTTTGCGATGAACAAGGCGAAGTACGACAGCCTGCCGGCCGACCTGAAGCAGGTCATCGACGCCAATGGCGGAGCCGACGCGTCGGCGTGGGTCGGCAAGGTGTGGGACGAGTCGGCGACCGCCGCACGCAAACTGGCGTCGGACCGCGGCAACCAGTTCAACGTCATTCCGGCGTCCGAACTCAAGAAATGGGAGACGGCCGGCCAGCACGTCTATGACTCCTGGGTCTCCGAAGTCTCGGGTAAGGGATACGACGGCAAGGCGCTGCTCAAGAGCGCGCAGGATCTGATCCAGAAGCACGACCCGATCTGAAGCATTCGGCACTCCGCGATGCGAACCGTCACCGTTCGCGTCGCGGCCACATGACCCGCGGTCTGCGGGTCCGGGGACGAATCCGTCCGCCGGCCGGGATCGCCTCACCGGGAGACTTCAAATGTCCGAACCCATTGCAACGCCGATCTGTCCGCCGCAGGACGCGATCGGTCGCTCACTGTTCTTTCTTTCCCGCGCGTTCGCTGCGACCGGCGGACTGGTGCTGGTCGCGGTCAGCATCATGTCGGTGTTGAGCATCGCGAGCCGCGCGCTGACCGGCAACGCGGTGCTCGGCGACTTCGAACTGGTGCAGCTCGGTTCCGCCGTTGCGGTCGCCGCGTTCCTGCCTTGGGGCCAGATGCGCGGCAGCCACGTGTTCGTCGACTTCTTCACGACCGGCCTGCGCCCCGGTATTCGGGCCCGGCTCGACGGCCTCGGTGCGCTGTTGCTCGCGATCTGCGCCGCGATCGTGGCCTGGCGGATGACGATCGGCACGGTCGATCTCAGGGCCAGCAGTGAAACCTCGATGCTGCTCGGCGTGCCCACCTGGTATGCGTACGTGCTGATGTCGCCGTCCTTCGCGCTGCTCGCAGCGACCGCGTTTTACACGTCATCACAGAAATTCCGGGAGCAGCCAGCATGAGCGGTACGGCTATCGGTGCAAGTTTCTTCGTTTTCCTGCTGGTGCTGCTGGCGCTGCGGGTGCCGATCGCGATCTCGATGTTGATCACCGGGGTTGCCGGCTACGTCACGATGGCGGGCTGGGATCCGCTGCTCAGCTATCTGAAGACCGCCGCCTACGGGCGCTATTCGATCTATGATCTGTCGGTCGTCCCGCTGTTCCTGCTGATGGGCAGCTTCGCGTCGCGCGGCGGCCTGTCGAAAGCGCTGTTCGGCGCGGCCGAATCGATGATCGGCCATTACCGCGGCGGCGTCGCGATGGCGGCGGTTGGCGCCTGTGCAGGGTTCGGCGCGATCTGCGGTTCGTCGCTCGCGACGGCAGCGACGATGGGTCAGGTCGCGCTGCCGGAACTGCGCCGGCTCAATTACTCGCCGGCACTCGCGACGGCGACGCTCGCCGCCGGCGGCACGCTGGGCATCCTGATTCCGCCGTCGGTTGTGCTGGTGATCTACGCGATCCTCGCCGAGCAGAACATCGCCAAGCTGTTCGCCGCGGCGCTCATTCCCGGCATCATCGCCGCCCTCGGCTACATCGCCGTCATCGCGCTGTACTGTCGGCTCGATCCGGGCGCGGGACCGGCCGCCGAACGCAAGAGCGTGGCGCTGCGGGTCCGTGCGCTGATCGACGTATGGCCGGTGCTGGCGATTTTCGTCATCGTCATCGGCGGCATCTACGGCGGCATCTTTACGCCGACCGAGGCGGCTTCGGTGGGCACGATCGGCGCCGGCGTGCTGGCGGTCGCGAAGGGCATGCGCCTCGACGGACTGATGGAGTCGCTGTACTCGACCGCCGAAGCTACCGCGATGATCTTCCTGATCCTGCTCGGTGCTGACGTGCTCAACGTGTTTCTCGCGCTGACGCAGATGCCGGCGGAACTGGCGAGCTGGGTCTCGGGCTCGGGACTGCCGCCGCTCCTGGTGCTGTTCGCGATCATCGTTATCTACGTGTTCCTCGGCTGCGTCATGGACAGCCTGTCGATGATCCTGCTGACGATCCCGATCTTTCTGCCGATGGTTCTGGGCCTCGATTTCTGGGGCCTGGATCAAACCGAGAAGGCGATCTGGTTCGGCATCCTCGCGCTGATGGTCGTCGAAGTCGGCCTCATCACGCCACCGGTCGGCATGAACGTCTACATCATCAACAGCATGGCGAAGAACGTCCCGATGTCGGCGACTTTCCGCGGCATCGTGCCGTTCCTGATGTCGGACGCGCTGCGCGTCGTCCTGCTGGTTTTCTTCCCGGTCCTGACGCTGTTTCTGGTCCGGTTAATAGGATGAAGCCCGAGAGCTTGCGGGCTACAGGAGAAATGACAATGAATGCTGCTGAAACTTTGCTGTCCGCCGGTGCCGACACGGCGATCGCGATCGAATGCGACGATGAGAAAGTGAGTTACGCGGTGCTGCGCGACCGCGTGAGCCGCGCGGCCGGCGCATGGAAGGCGCTCGGCCTGCAACCCGGCAACCGCGTCATCGTGTTCGCGCCGGACAGCGTCGACTGGGTCGTTGCCTACCTTGGCGCGATCTGGGCGGGCGGGGTCGCGATCGGCGTCAATCCGCGCCTGTCGATGAACGAGTTCGCGCTGATCCTCAACGAGTGCGAGCCGCGCTTCGTGTGGTGCGAAAACGAGCAGGCCGACATGCTCGTCGCGCAAACCCGGACCTCCGCGGAGATCGTCGCGAACGGCCCCGGCACCTGTAACTGGACGGCGCACCTTGCTGCGGCCGAACCGATCGCCCCGGTCGAGCGCGACCCCGAGGACCCGGCGCTGTGGATCGGGACGTCCGGGACGACGGGCGTGCCAAAGGGCGTCGTCCATGCGCAGCGCACGGTGGTCGACGCGCATTCGTTCGCGTGTGGCCTCCTCGGCCTGACCGCGGCCGACCGGGTCTACGCCAGCTCCAAACTGTTCTTCGCCTATGCGCTGGGCAACAGCCTGTTCGCGGGCCTGCGCGTCGGCGCGACGGTGATTCTCGACCGCGAATGGCCGACCGCGGAGCGCGTCGAGTACATGGTCGAAAAATACCGCCCGACGCTGCTGTTCAGCGTCCCGACGCTGTACCGCAAGATGTTGCAGACCGGCGTCGCCGCGCGGATCGCGAAATACGGCATCCGCCACTACGTCTCGGCCGGCGAGGCGCTGCCGCCGGTGGTGCGCCAGGAGTGGCGCGAAGCGACCGGCCACACGCTGATCAGCGGCTACGGGACGTCGGAGACGCTGTGCCTGATGCTCTTCAGCGACGACGATTCCGGCCTGATGCGGCCGACCCCGCTGACCGAAGTCCGTTATGCCGGCGACGCCGATCCGGACGTGCCGCAGCGCGTGTGGATCCGCCATTCGGCGGTCGCGGTCGGCTACTGGAAGCGGCCCGAGGCGCAGGCCGACGGGTTCCAGGACGGCTGGTTTTCTCCCGGCGACATGTTTATGCGCCACGCCGACGGGCGCCTCGAATACACCGGTCGCAACGACGACATGCTGAAGATCGCCGGCCAGTGGGTCAGCACCTTGTGGGTGGAGCAGTCGCTCGCGTCGGCCTGTGGCGAAACGCTTCATCAGATCGCCTCCGTCGGGGTAAGCTCCGCGGACGGTCTGACGGCGCTCGCGGTGCTCGCCGTGGCAGCGCCCGAGTGCGGCGGCGAAGCGCGCCGGCGGATGGACGAAGGCATTGCGACGCTGCCTGGCCATCGCCGTCCGCGCTGGGTGCACTGGTTCGACGAACTGCCGCTGACGGCGACCGGGAAACTTCAGCGCGGGCGTCTGCGGGCGTTGCACGAGAGCATGGTCGGCGCGTCCTGAGCCGGCGTTTCCGCCGTGCGCTTTTCAAAATTTCTGCCAAGCCAGGGGGGAACGGGAATGCGCGCGGACGAACTCGATTTCTTCTCTCTCGTCCAGCTCCGGCCCGACGAGGGGGTGATCGAGTTCTGCGGCCGCCGGGCGATCCTGTTGCATACCGATGCGATGGGCGCGCTGCGCAAGGAACTCGTCGAGACGCTCGGCGCGGAGGCGGCGAAAGTCGTCCTGACGCGCTACGGCTTCAGTTGCGGCCATGAGTATGCCAGCCTCCTCGCCGGCTACATGCACCCGGACACGATCGAGCAGTTCGTCCGTGGCGGCCCGCGCACCCACATGTTTGCGGGCATCGTCGAAGTCGACACCCACTATGTCGAGATCGACAGCGAGCGCCGGCGCTATCGCATGGGCGGCTTCTGGCGGCGATCGTATGAAGCCGAGCAGCACCTGCGCCTGTTCGGCCGCTCGCCCGAGGCGGTGTGCTGGACCGTGGCCGGCTACGCGTCGGGCTTCGCGTCCTACGTGTTCCAGACCGACATGATCTGCATCGAGCAGGAATGCGAAGGGCGCGGCAACGAACGGTGTTCATGGACGCTGATGAATGCCGACGACTGTTCCCCCGAACTTGCCGAGCTGCGCAAGTATTTCCAGCCGCTGAACATCAAGGACCAGATCAACGGCCTCGAAACCAAGGTCTTCGAGCGTACACGCGAACTCGAGGCGTCCGAGCAGCGTTACCGGAACTTGATCGAGGACCTGCCGGAAATCGTCTTCGCGCTGCATCTGTCCGGCCGGCTGGTGCAGCTCAACAAGGCCGGCCGGACGCGCCTGGGCATCGACGAGACCGATCTGTCGTCGCTGCGCCTGAAGGATCTGGTGCTGCCGCAGTATCGCGCGCAGGCGTCGAGCTTCCTCAAGCAGAGCGCGCGCCAGCGCAGCGTCAGCCGCCTCGACGTCGTGATGAAGGATTCGGCGGGTCATTCTTTCCCTGTCCAGTTGCAGGTCGAGCCGGTCATCAAGGACGACAAGATCGTCGGCTACAGCGGCCTCGCGCTCGATGTCACCGCGCAGCAGGAGCGCGAGCGCAAGCTCACCGAATATGCCGCGCGGCTCGAAAACCGGGAACAGCAGATCCAGGACGTCATCAACGACGCGGTGTACATCCTCGATCTGGACGGGCGCCTGAGCTTCGTGAACACGCGCATGGCGGATCTCCTCGGCGTGCCGGCCGACCAGGCGATCGGGCGGCGCTGCGGCGAATTCATGCTCCATTCGTCCGCGTTGCGCGTGGAGCGGGATTTCCGGCGGCGTCTGGCCGGGGGGCCGGGGCTGCCGTTCGAGATCGCGGTCGAGACGCCGTGCGGAGCGCACTGCCTGCTCGAAGTCAGCACGGCGGTGCTGCTGACGAACGGAAAAGCGGAAGGCGTCATCGGCGTCGCGCGCGACATCACCGCGCGCCGCGAAATGGAGCGGCAGCTCGCGCAGGCGAATCGTCTCAGTTCGCTGGGGCAGTTCGCTTCCGGCATCGCACACGAAATCAACAATCCGCTCGGCCTCGTTTCCGGTTTCGCCGAAGAGCTGCAATCGCTGATGGAGGCGATCCCGAATGCAGCGGAAATCGCCGACCTCGAAATTCTCCGGCGCGGACTGACGACGATCCAGGAACAGGCGCAGCGCTGCAAGGCGATCACCGACAACCTGCTGCTTTTTTCGCGCCGGCAGAGTCCGCCGATCGAACCGGTCGACGTCGCGCTGTACGTGCGCGAGCGCTTTGCATCGTATCGCGATGTCGGCCTCACTCGCGGGCTGGAGATCACGTTCGACATCAAGGACCGCCTGCCGCCGGTGCGCACCAATCCGACGCTGCTCGACCAGGTGATCCAGAACCTCGTCAAGAATGCGCGCGACGCGATGAATGGCGCGGGCCGCCTGCGGGTCGAGCTGCGGTGCGCGGACGACGCCGTCGAGCTCGGCGTGCTCGACGAAGGTCCTGGTCTGCCTGCGGGCGTCATCGACCATGTCTTCGACCCTTTCTTCACGACCAAGCCGCCGGGCCGCGGCACCGGCCTCGGCCTGTCGATCTGTTACGGCATCATGTCCGAGCTGCACGGCAGGATCACCTGCGGCAACCGGCACGAAGGCGGGGCATGGTTCCGGATTTCGCTGCCGTACGACGAAGCAGGCATCGAGGGCGCGCACCGATGAACCGACATATCCTGATCGTCGACGACGAAGCGCTGTACCGCCAGCTGCTCACCAGCCGGCTCGGCCGCGCCGGCTATCGCCTCAGCGAGGCCGCGGACGGCGAGGCGGGGCTCGAATGCGCACAGCACGGCGGAATCGACCTCGCGCTCGTCGACATCAAGATGCCGGGCATCGACGGGATCGAGGTGTTGAAGCGCCTCAAGGTGCTCGATCCGCTGATCGAAGTCGTGATCCTGACCGGGCACGGCAATGTCGATACCGCGATCTCGGCGATGAAGCTCGGCGCCTTCGACTACCTGTCGAAACCTTACAAGCTGACCGAGCTCGACATCGTCGTCGAGCGGGCGCTCGAAAAGCGCGCGATGGCGCAGCGCTGCGCAGTGCTGAGCGCGGAGATCGCCCATCTGCGCGGCCCGGAGGAGGCCGCGGTGGTCGGCGAGAGCGCCGCCTGGCAGCGCATGCTCACGCTCGTCCGCAAGGCCGCGCCACTCGATCTGCCGGTGCTGATTACTGGCGAGAGCGGCGCCGGCAAGGAGGTCGTCGCGAGCGCGCTGCACCGCTGGAGTGGCCGCGCGGCCGAATCCTATGTGCCGCTGAACTGCGGCTTGCTCGACGACGATCTCGTCGAAAGCGAGCTTTTCGGCCACAAACGCGGCGCGTTTTCCGGCGCGACGAACGATAAGGATGGCCTCTTCCAGATCGCGAGCGCCGGGACGCTGTTCCTCGATGAAATCGGCGAACTTCCCGCTGCCTGCCAGGCGAAGCTGCTGCGCGTGCTCGACAGCGGCGAATTCCGGTAACTTGGCGCGACGGCGCTGCGCCACACCCATGCCCGCGTCATCGCGGCGACGCACCGCGATCTCGACGCGCTGGTCGCCGACGGCACGTTCCGTCACGACCTCCTGTATCGGCTGAATGTCGTCCATATCCATGTGCCGGCGCTGCGCGAGCGGCGCGAGGACATCCCGCTGCTCGTCGACTACCTGATGCGCCGCGCCGCGTCCCATGTAACCCGCCTGCCGCGCGTCTCCCCGCCGGCGCTGTCGCGCCTGGTCGATTACCCCTGGCCCGGCAACGTGCGCGAACTGCGCAACGTCATCGAGCGCCTGCTGGTCTTCAACGACGGCGAGACGATCGACGAGGCGACGGTCTGCTCGATCCTGTCGATCCCGCCGGAAAAAGCGTCGATACCGGCTGCGCAGCGCGCCTTTTCCGCCATCACGCCGCTCGAAGACTTCGAGCGCGACTACATCGTCTGGGTGCTCGACAAACTGGACGGCAACGTCAGCGCGGCCGCCGCGGCGCTGGGCGTATCGCGCTCGACGGTTTATCGCTTTCTGCGCGCGGCGCAACTGGCCGGGTAGCGAGCGACCGCCAGGCACCGCTGCCGCCACGGCCGAACCGGGGCCCGGCGCTTGCCGCTGTCCTGTCACCGGAATGCCGCGGCTGGCCCCATTTTCCTGACGTGATCTCGCAGAAGGTGAGGCAGACCTCGTTCTGAAGGTTTGTCGGAAATTTTTACATTCGTCTGCTCGGCGTCCCGCTATTGATTTGCAAGGGCTTGGGAGGAAAGGCGATTTAGATTCTGGTCCGGAAAATGCATGGCGGAGCTGGCAGGGGGATTTGCGTGCATTCCATCCGCAAATGCAAAGGACAACAAAAATGCAAACACAGCTCAGAACTTCCGGCATCGCCATTGCCTCACTCTTCGCGGCGATTGTGCCGTCCGCAGCGCATGCGCTGCTGATGACGAATACGGTGGCCTTCAGCGAATCGGCGAGCGTCACCGACACCGAGGGCGGGGGCGCGACGACCGTCAGCAGCACGAGTTTCGGCACCAGCGAGCTTGCACAGTTCGACGCGAGCGCCGGTGTGCTGACGGGTGCGACGCTGAACCTCTCCTCGACGCGGACGCAGACGGTGACTGTGTCGTCCACCGACGGATCCAATACCGGTCCGAACCAAGTTGGCACCACCACCGGCACGGGGCAGAGCACGGCGAAGATTGTCGCGCCGGGCGTGGATAACACTTTTTCGCCGGCGATCAGCGGTTCTGACGACTGTACGGCCAATCGCAGGGGGGGCTGCAGCGGGACAGGTACGACCTCGTCGGCCGCGACGAACCTCACGGCGACGATTTCTTCCGCGGACCTCGGCAGTTACGTCGGTGGCGGCACGATCGACGTCAGCCGCAGTGCGCCGACGCTGTCGGCAATGCAGACGACGAGCCTTTTCACCGGTACCGAGACCACGAGCTACGGTGTGACGTGGGCGGGTGAGGTCGGCGTCACCTACGATTACCTGCTGCACGCGGCGCCCGGCCTCACGGCGCTGACGCTGGATTTCGGCACGCTGTTCCTGGACGACGCCGCGAGCCTGAGCTTCGACATCTTGAACCTCGCGGGCGATCGCGTCGGCCTGGATCTCGACGGCTTCGACCCGTTCTCCGGACCCTTCAGCAGCGATCTCGCGACTTTTGCCGGTTTGGAGGCCGGTGGCCTCCTCGGCTACACGGCGATGATGGATACCTCTGCCGAGGGGACCTTCAGCTCCACGTACCGCCTGTTCTTCTCCGATGCCGATGTCGGGGTCGCCGCGACCCGTTCCGCCTATACGCTGGATCTGACCCTGCAGGGCATCGTCGTCGCCCGTCCCTCGGATATCGGCCCGACCGCCGTTCCCGAGCCGGGGCTGCTGGCTTTGCTCGGAATCGGGCTCGCTGCACTGGCGCTTACCGACCGACGCAGGGCGCGCCAGGAATAGGGAATAGGAAGACGGAAAACGGGGGGCAGACCCGACTTTCTTCCCATCTCGTCGGTGAAGGAGAACACAAATAAGTCGACTCTGACCCCATTTCCACGCTTCTCAAATTCGTCAATTGATCAGGGATTTTTAAAGCGCAAACCGAACGCATGCGGTGATTTCAACAATCCGCCAAGGGGAAAACCATGAGACTGATTCTGTGTATGCCGGTGATCGAGCCGCATCGGTGGGAGCAGGAGGCTGGTAAGTTTCCGAGGTGCGCAACGGCGTTCCTGGCGGCACTTGTCGTCGTCCTGTCGTTGGCAGCCATGGCGGCCCACGCGTTCGCTTCCCCGCTCGACGAATTCAAGGCGCGATATGAGGACGGGACATTTCTTGCCCACGAGCCGGACTACGCAGCCCTCTATTCCAGATCGACAGGCCGGACAATCGAAATCACCCACGCGCAGCAATTCGATGGCCGTATCGACGCATGGTATTACACCGCAATGCAGTTCGATGGCCAGCCCTATGAGCAACGCGGTGTCATGTCCTTGTATGTCGAGGATGGCAAAGTGGTACGCGAGGAACACGCCGTCATCGAATCCGCCGCCGCGGTGGATCTCGCGATGGCCGGGCAGGCCGCCGACATCGGCACAACCGCAGCGGCACTCGGCATGGGATTCGCAGAAGGCAACCCGGCGGTTGCAGCACTCATCGGCACGCCAGCGGGGATTGTTGCGGTGGTCGGGCTGAAGCTCGGCGCCGTGCAATACGCAAATTCACGCGGCCTGGCAGAGTGTGTCACGGCGCGCTCGCTACTCGGGTCGATAGGGTGGGGCGCCGGGGCATGGAACCTCGGCATGGTCGCTGCCGGACCGGTCGCCGCGGTCGTGCTGGGGATTACATCCGCGTACGTCGCGTGGAATCGCGTCGCCGCCGACTCGCCCACCAGATGTATCACTGCTGTTTGATATGGGCGGCTGATCCGGAACTCGGTGCCTCCCGCTATCCAGTCAGCGGAATGTCGAGAGCTGGTGTTTGCGACACGATATTCCGGGAACCATGACGAAATCGTCATGGTTCCATTCGCGGTTTCCGATGCCTGCGCTGCTTCCGCTGTTGTTGCGCGCGTGCCGCATAGGTCGCTTGGTTCCGGAAACGCTACGTTAGGCCAACCGCATCATGGCCTGCGGGTATTGGTATATCCGGTATATCCGTGAGTCGTCGGCGCGTGTTCCGCCGATGCATATTTGCGGCCGGCCTATTTGATTCCCTATGACCGAGACTGCCGGGTCGCGCTGTTTGCTCGGTCTCACCGCGTACTGCCATTCGGCGGAGACTTTCACCCCCGTCCGTTTGCACTGGTCGCCGACGGCAAGTTTCGTCACGACCTCCTGTATCGCCTGAAAACGTCGTCCACATCCATGTCCCGGCGCTGAGCGGCGCGAGGACATCCCGCTGCTAATGGCAGGTCGGCGCTGCCTCTACGATCCGAAGCGCATTTGCGGCTTGTTCATCCCGGCGTTTGCTCGGTCTCTCCGCGTCACGCTACGCGATGGTGACACTCACTCGCGTCACCCTGTCGCAAAAACCGACACTGCCCGGATTTGCGACACCGTCACGAAAGCCCCGGGGTGACGTCATGAAGCGAGCGACCGAGACGAGTGTTTGACCTGAATGTGTTCAGATTCCAGACACCAAGTGGACCGCGGATGGTGTTCTCCTCAGTTCTATAAGTAACTGTTAACAATAACGCTTTCCAGATATGCAGCTTCAGGCATGGCATTTGCTTTAATCCTCTTCGGGAGTGCCGCAAAGACCAAAAACAGGGAGGGGAACGGGATGCGTGCCAACAGGTTGGCGTGTTTGATTATCGCTGCCGGGGCGATGCTGGGGGGCGCCGGGGCGGGGGCCGGGCAGTGGCGCGACGGGGTGCAGGTGTACGAGAAGGTGTGCAGCCATTGTCATGAGGCGAATGTCGGGCCGGTGCTCAAGGGCCGCCAGCTTCCGGTGGCGTACATCGAGCGCGTCGTGCGCCACGGCAACCGGGCGATGCCGAGTTTTCGACCGAGCGAGATCGACGATGCGGCGCTTGCCGATGTGGCGCGGCTGATCGGCGCCGGTGCGCCGCTTGTGAAGGAGTAGGCGCGTGATGGAACGGCGTGATTTTCTGAAGGGAATGCTGGGGAGCGGGGCGCTGGCCGGGGCGCCGCTCGGGGCGCTCGCGGCAGCGGCAGCGCCTGCGGATGCCGGGACAGGAATCCCGGTGACGATCGTCAGCCAGGTCGATCTGCCTTTTGCGGCGGCGCTCGCCGGGCGGATCGCCGGCAGCCTGGAGGCGACGGGCATCCGCGTCGCCCGGCTTGCGCCGCACGGCAACGAGCTTGGCCGGTTCGCGAGCGTCATGGCGATCCTCGACGGCGCGCGGAACGGGCATCTGATCGGAGTCATGGACGATGCCTCGGCAGTGATCGTCCAGCAACTCGCGGCTTCCCGCGGGGCGGCGTGCGCGATCCAGACGCACCACAGGGTTTCGGCCGGGGGGGTGCGCAGTTGCTGCACCGTTGCCGGCCTCGAATCGAACCTCGTCTGGTCCGACGGCGTCGCGTCGCCCGCAGACCGCATCGGGCGCCTGTACGCGCAGGCGGTCGGCCGCGGACGCGCCAAGTCGGGCAGCCCGGCAGGGGTTGCCAAAGACGCGTTCGCAAGCGCCAGCGACGCTTCCGCGGCGAGCCTCGTGTCCTTCGTCATCAACACCTCGAGCATCGGACGGCGTCATACATCCACGGAGACAGCAGCATGAGTTCAAAGAACAGAACATTGCCGAAAGGCGTGACGGCGGGCGATTTCGACAAGGCGATGCGGGAGATACGCGCCATCGTCGGTGCCGAATACGTGCTCGTCGATGAGGAGCCGCTCGCGCCGTACAACAAGATCATGATGCCGGTCGCCGATGCGCAGCACGCGCCGTCCGCGGCGGTCATGCCGGACGGCGTCGAGCAGATCCGGAAAATCATGAAGGTCGCGAACAAGTACCGCCTACCGGTGTACCCGGTGTCGACCGGCAAGAACATCGGCTACGGTTCGGCGGCACCGGTCGAGCGCGGCCAGATCGTCATGGACCTGCGGCGCATGAACCGCATCATCGAGGTCGATGCGGACCTGTGCACCGCGCTCGTCGAGCCGGGCGTGACCTATCAGCAGCTCTATGACTACCTGCAGGAGCACAACCTTCCGCTGTGGTTCTCGTGCCCGGCGCCGTCGGCGATCGCCGGCCCGGTCGGCAACATGGTCGATCGCGGCGTCGGCTACACGCCGTATGGCGAACATTTCATGTTCTCGTGCGGCATGGAAGTGGTGCTCGCGAACGGGGACGTGCTGCGCACCGGCATGGGCGCGATGGAGAATTCGAACACCTGGCAGGTGTTCAAGTGGGGCTACGGGCCGACGCTCGACGGCATCTTCACGCAGTCGAACTATGGCATCGTCACGAAGATGGGGATGTGGCTGATGCCGGCGCCGCCGGACTTCCGCCCGTTCTGCATCCAGTACCCGAACGAGACCGACATCACGAAGATCGTCGATGCGCTGCGCCCGCTGCGGATCGCGATGGTGATCCCGAACGCGGTGGTGATCGCGCACACGCTGTGGGAGGCGCCGTGCACGCCGGTCAAGCGCACCGACTATGTCACCGGGCCGGGCGCGATTTCCGACGAGGCGGTGCTGAAGATCCAGGCCGACCACGGCATCGGCGCGTGGAACGTGTACGCCGGCCTCTATGGCACGAAGGAAACCAACGACGCGAACTGGAAGATTATCGAGGCGGTCGCGGCGGCGACCGGCGGCAAGATCATCACGCAGGAGCAGTCGCGCGGCAGTCAGGCGCTGCAATACCGCTTCGACCTGATGAAAGGCAAGCCGAACCTCGGTGAGTTCGGCCTCTATAACTGGCGCGGCGGCGGCGGGTCGATCTGGTTCGCGCCGGTGTCGCAGGCCAAGGGCTCCGAGACGCTCAAGCAGATGAAGATGGCCAAGGACATCCTCGGCAAGTACGGCTTCGACTACGTCGGTGAATTCATCGTCGGCTGGCGCGACATGCATCACGTCATCGATCTGCTGTACGACCGCTCCGACGAGACGCAGAAGAAGAATGCCTACGCGTGCTACGACGAGCTGCTGCACGCCTTCGCAAAGGAAGGCTACGGCATGTACCGCGCGAACACGGCGTTTGCCGAGAAGGTCGCAGCGACCTACGGGCCGGTCAAGCGCGACGTCGAAAAGCGCCTGAAGAAGGCGCTCGATCCGAACAACATCATCGCGCCGGGCCGCTGCGGCATCAGCCTGTGAGGAATCAGCCATGAAGGAATACAAGCTCTTCATCGACGGCGAATGGGTTGCGTCGTCGTCGGGTACGATCCTCGACGACCTCAATCCGGCGAGCGGCGAAGTGTTCGGGCGCGTGCATCAGGCTTCCGCCGAGGATCTGGAGCGCACGATCGCCGCGGCGTACCGCGCGCGTGAAAGCTGGGGCAGCACGCTCGCAAACGAGCGCGAGGCGATCCTGCTGCGCGCTGCCGACGTGCTCGAAAAGCGCATCCCGGAAGTCGCGGAGGTGCTGATCGACGAAGCCGGTTCGACCTTCGGCAAGGCGATGTTCGAGGCGTCGTTCGTCGTGAACCTGCTGCGCAGCGCGGCGGGCGAATGCCGGCGCATCACCGGCGAGACGATGCCGTCCGACAGCCCCGGCGTGTTCTCGATGAGCGTGCGCCGGCCGCTGGGGGTGATCGCGGGCATCGCGCCGTTCAACTTCCCGTTCCTCCTCGCGACGAAAAAAGTCGCGCTCGCGCTCGCCGCCGGCAATACCTTCATCCTGAAGCCCGCGACCTACACGCCGGTCACCGGGCTCAAGATCGCCGAAATCTTCGAGGCTGCCAGCCTGCCGAAAGGCGTGCTGAACGTCGTGCCGGTGCAGGGTTCGGTGCTTGGCAACACCTTCGTCGCCGATCCACGCATCCGCATGATCACCTTCACCGGTTCGACCGAGGTCGGGCGGGAACTGTCGGCCGAGGCCGGCAAGCGCTTCAAGCGCATCACGCTGGAACTCGGGGGAAAAAGCCCGCTGATCGTGCTGAAAGACGCCGACGTCGATTACGCGGTCAATGCCGCCGCGTTCGGCATCTTCCTGCACCAGGGACAGGTGTGCATGGCGAACTCGCGCCTGATCGTCGAGGCGCCGATCTTCGAGGCGTTCTGCGACAAGCTGACCGCCAAGATCAAGGGCTTCCAGGTCGGTGATCCGCACGACCCGCAGACCGTGATCGGCCCGCTGATCGACCGCAAGCAGTGCCGCGTGCTCGACGGCCACGTCGCCGACGCGGTCGCGAAAGGCGCGAAGCTGCTCACCGGAGGAAAAAGCGACGGTGCGTTCTACCAGCCGACGATTCTCGCCGGCGTGACGCCAGACATGCTGGTGTTCCGCGAAGAGAGCTTCGGCCCGGCGGTATCGGTGATCCGCGCCACGGACAGCGAGGAAGCGCTGACGCTCGCGAACGACTCGTGCTACGGCCTCTCGTCGGGCCTGATCACCAACGATCTGCAGAAAGCGTTCGACCTGTCGCTGCGGTTGGAAGCCGGGATGGTGCACATCAACGACTCGTCGATCATGGATGAACCGCATGTGCCGTTCGGCGGCGTCAAGGACAGCGGCTTCGGCCGCGAGGGCGGACATCACTCGATGGACGAGATGACCGAACTCAAGTGGATCACCGTGCAGATGGGCAAGCGGCAGTTCCCGTTCTGATGCGGTCTGGTCCACGCGCTGCACTCCGATGTGCGGGGCGCCTGGATCTTCTGGCGCGGGCAGCGGGCGGAATTCGCCGCGCCCGCAACGCGGCGTCTGAGGTTAACGCTGTTCTGGGAAAATCTTCTGCAGCAGCGTCACCAGCGTGACGCGCTCCTCTTCAGAGAGATGCTCGACCAGCCGTTTCTCGTGTTCGCCGACGCGGCGCTTGAGTTTTTTCAGCAGCGCGACCCCGTCCGGGGTGAGCACCAGCGCGTTCGAGCGACGGTCGTTTTCGGCCGGCCGTCGTTCGACGAGGCCGCGGCGTTCGAGATTGTCGATCACCGAAACCACCGTCGAGCGGTCGAGGTGCGCTGCGCGGGCAAGCTCGCTCTGCTTGAGCCCAGGGTTCGCGTCGATGATGACGATGACGCCGAACAGTCCGGGCGTGACGTCGAACTCGCCGAGCGCAGCGGCGAAATCGCGAAAGATTGCGATCTGCGCAAGCCGCAGCTGATAGCCGGCCAGGCCGGGCAGAATGCCGAAATCGAGGCCTTTGTCTGCGGATGTCTTCTTTCTTGTCATGTCCATTCCGGGCTTGGCGTCACAGACGCCACTTAGGTTCCAGGCTCGAATGCTACCGTAGATCGGCTCCACGTTGAACTGCGGTTATATTGTTAGACGTCAAACAATTTGACTCGGAGCAATGTGGATGTTACCGTTCGGCCATCGGAATGCTGGCGATAGTCGGGCGAGTGCCTCCCACCGATGCACCCCTCCGGCGAACCCGGGCCGAATCACCATGGACCCAAGCATACAAACAGGAGAAAGCGGCAATGGCCTTGATGATCAACGACGACTGCATCAGTTGCGACGTGTGCGTTCCGGAGTGTCCGAACGAGGCAATCGCGACCGGAGACGATATCTTCGTGATCGATGCCGGCAAGTGCACGGAATGTGTCGGCTACTTCGACTCGCCGCAATGCATCGACGTCTGTCCGGTCGATGCCATCGTGCCGCTGGTCGCTGCGTAGCGTCTCTTCCCTGCACTACTCGGCCCTTGCAGTACAACCGCGGGTGGGAAGAGTGCAACGAGATACAAACAAAAAGCGCGAAAGCGCTTTTTGTGTATCAAGAACGCATTATGGATTGATTGATCAGGAACGGTTTCCAGGTCAGCAGTCAGCGGAGGTGGATTTTTGCGCTACCGCTGCTCTGCCGCTTCCCGGTGTGTAGTGTCCTCAAGGCCGCCGAAACGTTCGTAGAAATACGGTGCGGCGGGCGGCAGCGGGCCATTCGGCGTCCTGCATGTCGCCATCAGGTGCTGCTGTGCGAGGCGGTAGGTGATGCGATAAATGTCGCGGCACACTTCGCGGGCTACCGAGCCGCTCCAGTCGGCAGGCATCAGTTGATCGGGCAGGAGCGGATCGTGCAGCAGTGCGCGACGAAAATCGTGCATCGTCAGGGTCTGCACGAGGAAGCATTGTTCCGGATCGAGGTCGCGGGCGGTGCGCAGCGCCCGCAGCACCGGGCGCAGCCGGTCCGCGAACTCGCGGTAGGTCGCGCCGATTGCCTCCAGGTTCCAGCATTCGCGCGCCAGATCTTGCAGCGGGCGGTTCGACAGCGCGCCGAGATTGTTGGCGGTCATCGGCACGACTTTGTCGTGGGTGCCGGTCTCCTGCAGGATTTCCAGCAGGGTTTCGGTATCCGCCGATGGGTGGGCAAGCACGCCCGGAGCGATCGTGCCGTAACCGGCCCACGACAGTTCCTTGCGCAGCGCGTCCCGTTGCGGTGCGGCCAGCGTCGAGGGCAGGATCACGATCTGCCATTCGCCATTCCACGGTAGCTGCCGCGCGTCGTAGATCCGACGGTAGGCATGTTCGAACCGCCGTCGCCCGGAGGCAGTGAGGCTGTAATAGCTGTTGCGCCCGATCTGTTCGGAGACCAGCCACTTGTCCTGCGACAGGCGATAGACGCTGGTGCGGACCATTCTCTCGTTCAGGCCCAGGGGCTCGACCAGACGTATGAAACTGCCGAGCCACACGGTTCCGCCGTGCGGGGCGATGAAGTCTCCGTAAATGGTGATGATCAGCGAGTTCGCCCGTACGCGGCGTTCCGCCAAGTAGTCGTTGATCCACTGTGTGATGAACCGGCTCTTCATTGTCGTGATCGTGTTTCTCTGAGGGGAGGGATATTTCGTTATTGAATTGAATGCTGATTGATTCTAGCGCCGGCGGGGCGATTTAAGAACAGGAGGATCGTGATTCGGACAGCGGGACCCGCTCGTCGGAGAACGAAATACGACATTCTATGCAGCGGCGTGGAATGATGCGTCGCACCATGAAGCGCTGGATGAAAAACGATACAAATATATTGACTTCTGTTGGTGCTATTTGTATCGTTACAGCCAAGTGAAGAGGCTGATTCGCCAATCTCGGCGGATCGGGGTGAAACCGGTTGGCGGGGTGAGCGATGCGGCACGATTCGGATTCGATCGCAGATTCGCACGGCACAGTTGGCGTGGATCGCTGGATTGGTGGCGATGCCACCCGCGAAGAAGACATGGTTGCCGAAGAAGTCCCTGTCGCCCTCGTATACAACGGGTTTTCCCACGCCGTAATGATGACGACGCCGCAAGACCTCGAAGACTTCGCGCTCGGCTTCAGCCTGAGCGAAGGCATCATCACCGATGCCCGCGAGCTCTACGACATCGAAGTCGTCGAACACGCCCAGGGCAGCGAAGTGCAGATGCGCATCGCCGGCGAGCGGTTCGCCGGGCTGCGCCAACGCCGCCGCGCCATGGCCGGGCGCACCGGCTGTGGGCTGTGCGGCATCGAGAGCCTGGACCAGATCGCGGGCCGCCCGCTCGGCTCGGTCGATGTGAGCCGCGGCGCGCTGCAGGCGGGCGCATTGCCCCGCGCACAGGCAGAATTGCACGCGCGCCAGCACCTGTTCCACCTGACCGGTGCGGTGCACGCGGCCGCGTGGTGCGGCTTGGACGGCGCGGTCGCACTCGTGCGTGAGGATGTCGGCCGGCACAACGCGCTCGACAAGCTGATCGGCGCGGTCGCCGCGCAGGACGGCGCCTTCGGCGACGGCTTCGTGCTGATGACGAGCCGCGCGAGCTACGAGATCGTGCAGAAATCCGCCGCCGTGGGCATCGCGGTCGTGGCCGCGGTGTCGGCCCCGACGGGCCTGGCGGTGCGCCTGGCCGAGGCGGCCGGGGTCACATTGATCGGGTTTGCACGCGGCGCGCGCCACAGCGTGTATTCGCACCCGCAACGCATTCATTGAGGTGAGGAACACCATGACGCTTGCCCCCAAGCCGCAGTCGGTCGCCAAAGTCCCGAGCTACTGCTACAACTGCGTCGCCGGCCCGGACTTCATGACGGTGAAAGTCGTCGACGGCGTCGCGACCGAAATCGAGCCGAACTTCGCCGCCGAGGACGTGCATCCGGCGCGCGGGCGCGTGTGCGTGAAGGCTTACGGGCTGGTGCAAAAGACCTACAACCCGCACCGCGTGCTGCAGCCGATGAAGCGCACCAACCCGAAGAAGGGGCGCGACGAGGATCCCGGCTTCGTGCCGGTGTCGTGGGACGAGGCGCTCGATCTGGTCGCTGCCAAACTCACCGCGACGCGCGCGAAGGGGCTGACCGACGAGGCCGGGCTGCCGCGGCTCGCCGCGAGCTTCGGCCACGGCGGCACGCCCGGCATGTACATGGGCACCCTTCCCGCGTTCCTCGCCGCATGGGGGCCGATCGACTTCAGCTTCGGCTCGGGTCAGGGCGTCAAGTGCGTGCACTCCGAGCACCTGTACGGCGAGTTCTGGCATCGCGCATTCACGGTCGCGGCCGACACGCCGCTCGCGGACTACGTGATCTCGATCGGCTCGAACGTCGAGGCCTCCGGCGGCCCGTGCGCGGTGACGCGTCACGCGGGGGCGCGCGTGCGCGGCTACAAGCGCGTGCAGGTCGAGCCGCACCTGTCGGTGACCGGCGCGTGCTCGGCCGAATGGGTGCCGATCCGGCCGAAGACCGACCCGGCGTTCATGTTCGCGCTGATCCACGTGCTGGTGTGCGAACAGGGGCTGGACAAGCTCGACGTGCCGTTCCTGCGCGATCGCACCTCGTCGCCGTATCTCGTCGGCCCCGATGGCCTGTACCTGCGCGACGCGGCAAGCGCCAAGCCGCTGCTGTGGGACGAGGCGAGCGGGCGCGCCGTGCCCTTCGATACGCCGGCCGTGGTGCCGGCGGTGGCCGGGTGCTTTGCCGTGGCCGGTGCCGTGAGCGTCGACGCCGACGACGTGCATCGCGAGATGGGCGCGGTCGACGGCAAGACCGCGTACACGATGCTCGTCGAGCACATGAAGAAATACACCCCGGAATGGGCCGCAGGCGTCTGCGACGTGCCGGCCGCAACGATCCGGCGCATCGCCAACGAATACCTCGAAGCGGCCTCGATCGGCGCGACGATCGACATCGACGGCCGGACCTTGCCGCTGCGCCCGGTCGCGGTGACGCTCGGCAAGTCGGTCAACAACGGCTGGGGTGCGTTCGAATGCTGCTGGGCGCGGACGCTCCTTGCGACCCTCGTCGGCGCGCTCGAGAACCCCGGCGGCACGCTCGGCACGACGGTGCGGCTGAACCGCCCGCACGATGACCGCCACAGCAGCGTCAAAGCCGGCGAAGACGGCTTCATGGCACAGAATTTCAATCCGACCGACAAGGAACACTGGGTAGCGACGCCGACCGGGCGCAACGCGCACCGCACGCTCGTGCCGATCGTCGGCAACAGCGCCTGGAGCCAGGCGCTGGGCCCGACGCAACTGGCGTGGATGCACCTGCGCGAGGTGCCCAGCGACTGGTCGATGCCCGTGCCGACGCTGCCCGACGTGTGGTTCGTCTATCGCTCGAACCCGGCGATCTCGTTCTGGGACACGCCGACGCTGGTCGATACGATCGCGACGTTCCCGTTCACGGTGTGCTTCGCCTACACGGTCGATGAAACCAACTGGATGGCCGACGTCCTGCTGCCCGAGGCGACCGACCTCGAGTCGCTGCAGATGATCAAGGTCGGCGGCACGAAGTTCGTCGAGCAGTTCTGGGAGCACCGCGGCGTCGTGCTGCGCCAGCCCGCGGTCGCACCGCAGGGCGAGGCGCGCGACTTCACGTGGATCAGCACGGAACTGGCGAAGCGCACCGGGCTGCTCGAAGGCTACAACACGGCGCTCAACCGCGGCGCCGGGGGCGGGGCGCCGTTGAAAGGCGAGCAGTACGACCATACCCTCGACCCGAGCCGGGAACATGGCGTCGAGGCGATCTGGGACGCGATCTGCAAGGCGTCTTCCGCGAGCCTGTCGCACGGGGCCGAGACGCACGACCTCGAATGGTTCAAGGAGCACGGCTTCTACACCGTGCCGATGTCGAAGTTCGACTGGTACCTCACGCCGACGCTCGAGAAGCACAATCTCCGCTACGAGATGCCGTACCAGGAGCGGTTGCTTCGGATCGGCCGGGAACTGGGCAACCGGCTGCACGAACAGAAGATGCACTGGTGGGACGCGCAGCTCTCCGAATACACGGCGCTGCCCGAGTGGCACGACGTGCCCGGGCGCTGGACCGAGCAGCTCAAAAATGCCGGCGCCAACCCGGACGACTTCCCGCTGTGGCTGCTCGCGACCAAGAGCATGCAGTACCACACCGGCGGCAACGTCTCGATCGCGCTGATGCGCGAAGTCGCGCAGAACGTGCGCGGCCACACCGGCGTGATCATCAACGCGGGCACCGCCAAGCGCCTCGGCATCAATGAGGGCGACCGCGTCGAGATCCGCTCGCACATCGGCGCGACCTACGGCGACGCGGTGCTCGCGCAGGGCGTGCGCCCGGACACCTTGGTGATCCTCGGCCAGTTCGACCACTGGGCGACGCCTTTCGCCCGCGACTTCGGCATGCCGAGCCTCAACACGATCGCGCCGATGTCGCTCGAGCTGACGGACGCGACCGGCTCGGGCTCGGACATCGTGCGCGTTGCGGTGCGCAAGGTTGCTGCTAAGGAGACTGTATGACCCGCTACGTGATGGCCATCGACCTGCGCCGCTGCGTCGGCTGCCAGACCTGTACCGCGGCGTGCAAGAACGCCAACGCGACGCCCCCGGGCGTGCAGTGGCGGCGCGTGCTCGATATCGAATCGGGCGAATTTCCCGACGTGCGCCGCAGCTTCGTGCCGATCTCGTGCATGCACTGCGACGAGCCGCCGTGCGAGGAAGTGTGCCCGACCACGGCGACGAAAAAGCGTGCCGACGGGCTGGTGACTATCGACTACGACACCTGCATCGGCTGCGCGAACTGCGTGATGGCCTGTCCGTACGAGGCGCGCTCGATCGTGCACGAGGCGAAGTTCGCCTACGGCGACACGCCGATCAAGTCGGAAGCGGTGCGCTTCGATGCGGCGCGGATCTCGGTGTCGATGAAATGCACGTTCTGCGTCGATCGCATCGACGAGGCGGCGAGAACCGGCCAGGTGCCCGGGCGCGACCCGGACGTCACGCCGGCATGCGTCAATTCCTGCATCTCGGGGGCGATGAGCTTCGGCGACCTCGACGACCCGACGAGCAACGTGAGCCGGCTGCTCGCCGAGACGCAATCGTTTCGCATGCACGAGGAACTCGGCACGGGCCCCGGCGTGTATTACATCTGGGACAAGGGGTGAAGGCGGGGATGAAAGCGAAGACCTTGAAGGCGGGCGAGCGGATCGGGCCGCGGCAGCAGCACCACTGGGACTGGCGCGCGGCATCGAACTTCATTGCCGGAGGCGCCGGCGGCGGGCTGCTCGCCTTCGCCGCGCTGGCGAGCCTCGCGGGCATCGACGTTCGCGCCCTGCTGCTCGGCGGGATGGCGCTGATCGGTGCGGGGCTCACCTGCGTGTGGTTCGAGATCGGCAAGCCGTGGCGCGCGTTGAACGTCTATCGGCACCTGGCCACCTCGTGGATGACGCGGGAGGCGGCGGTGGCGCCGCTGGTGTTTGGCTGTGGCGCGCTTGCACTGCTCACCGGGCACAGCCTGTTCGTGCTGCTGACGGGCGTGTTCGGCGCCGCCTTCGTCTATGCCCAGGCACGCATCCTGTCGGCCGACAAGGGCATTCCGGCGTGGCGCCATCCGCGCTGCCGGCCGATGCTGGTCGCGACCGGTTTCGCTGAAGGCGCGGCGCTGGTGGCGGTGGCGTCGCCGTTCGTGATGACGAGCGCGGCGGGCCAGCTCGGCGTCGCCGCCGTGACGCTCGGGTTGCTGCTCGTGCGCGTGCTCGCGTGGCGCAGCTACCTCGCCGGCCTGCGCGCCGACGGGGCGCCGGAAGGCAGCCTGCGTGCGCTGGCGGCGGTCGACGGGCCGTTCCTCAAGTTCGGCAACCTGCTGGCGGCGGCCTTGCTACTGCTGGCGGCGCTCGGCGCGCCGCTGGCGGGCCTCGCGCTGATTCCGGCCGGACTGCTCGCGGTCGGCGGCGGCTGGCTCGTCAAATACACGCTGGTGCGCCGCGCCGCCTTCACGCAGGGCTTCGCGCTGCCGCACCTGCCGGTGCGCGGGCGCGGTCCGGCCGGCGCCGCGGTGAAACCGGGCTGGGGCGGGGCCAACTGACACAGCACGAATAGCAATCCGGTAGCACCCGAAGCAAACCACAAGGCGGGGCCAAGCCGTCCCGTCCCTGCGAGGCAGGAGGAGACAACATGTACGAAGTGCGATTCCATGGCCGGGGCGGCCAGGGTTCGGTGCTGGCGTCGGGCATTCTGGCCGCGGCGCTGGTCGAGGAAGGCAAATACGCGGTATCGATCCCGTCGTTCGGTTTCGAGCGGCGCGGCGCGCCGGTGGTGTCGTTCCTGCGCGCAAGCGAGCGCGAAATCCGCCAGCTCACCAATATCTACCACCCCGACTGCCTGATCTGCGTCGATCCGACGCTGACCCGCTCGGTCGACATCTTCGCCGGGCTGAAGCCGGGCGGCACGCTGGTACAGGCGACGCACAAGGCGCTTGGCGAGCTCGTGCTGCCCGACACGGTCGGGCGCGTCGGCCTGTGTGATGCGGTGAAGATCGCGATCGAGATCTTCCGCCGCCCGATCACCAACACCTTGATGCTCGGTGCGTTCGCGAAGACGACGGGGGTGGTGTCGCTCGACGCGTTGAAGCGCGCGCTCGAGGACTCGGACTTTCGCGACGCCGGGCTCGCGCAGAACATGACGGCGCTCGAGCGCGGCTACGCCGAGACGACCGTGCACACGATCGCAAGGAGGGCCGCCGCATGAGCCGGCATCAAAGCTATCCGCTGTTCAACCTCGAGCAGGCGAATGTCCCCGACGACCTGTGCCCGGTCGCGACCGACATCAGCCCGATGCTGCCCGGCGACTGGCGCAGCCAGCGCCCGGTCATCGACCGCGACAAATGCGTCAAATGCGCGGTGTGCTGGCTGTACTGCCCGGTGCAGTGCGTCGAGGAGCACGCCGCGTGGTTCGACTTCAACCTCAACACCTGCAAGGGCTGCGGCATCTGTGCGACCGAATGCCCGCAGCGCGCGATCACGATGATCGGGGAGGCCCAGTGAACATGAGCACCACCACGCTCGAAAAACCCGCCGTCGGCGCGCCGACGAAGCAGAAAGTGATGCTGTGCGAAGGCAACGAAGCGGCCGCGCTCGGCGTCGCGCTCGCGCGCCCCGACATGGTCGCGGTGTATCCGATCACGCCGCAGTCGTCCCTCGTCGAGCACGTCGCCAAGCTCATCGCCGACGGCAGGATGGACGCCGACATCGTGGACGCCGAAGGCGAGCACTCGGTGCTGTCGGTGCTGCAGGGAGGCGCCTTGGCCGGCGCGCGCACCTACACCGCGACCTGCGGGCCGGGGCTCGCGTTCATGTTCGAACCGTACTTTCGCACCTCCGGCATGCGCCTGCCGATCGTGATGTCGATCGTCACGCGCGACGGCATCACGCCGCAGTGCGTGTGGGGCGGGCACCAGGACGCGATGACGGTGCGCGAAGTCGGCTGGGTGCAGATCTACTGCGAGACGGTGCAGGAAGTGCTCGACACCACGGTGATGGCGTTCAGGATCGCCGAAGACCACGACGTCATGCTCCCCGTTAACATCTGCCTCGACGGCAACTACCTGTCGTACGGCACGTCACGCGTCGAGCTGCCCGAGCAATCGGACGTCGACGCGTTCATGGGGGCGAAGGACGTGAACTGGCACGTCGCGCTCGACCCGATGAAGCCCATGGCGGTCGATCCGCTCACTGGCGGCTCGGGCGGCAAGGGGCCGGCGACGTTCGTGCGCTATCGCAAGAGCCAGTGCCGCGGCATGCAGAACGCGCTGGGCGTCATCGAGGCCGTGCACGCCGAGTGGGCGAGCCGCTTCGGGCGCAGCTACGCGCCGCTCGTCGAGGAGTACCGCCTCGACGATGCCGAGTTCGCGATCATGACGCTCGGCAGCATGACGGGCGCGGCCAAGGACGCCGTGGATGAAGCGCGCGAAGCGGGCCGCAAGGTCGGCCTCATCAAGATCAAGACTTTCAGCCCGTTCCCGGTCGAGGCGTTGATGCGCGCCCTGTCGAAGGTGCGCGCGCTCGGTGTCGTCGACCGCTCGGTGGGCTTTCGCTGGAACTGCGGGCCGATGTACCAGGAAGTGCTCGGCGTGCTGTACCGCCTCGCGCGCGAGGCGGGCACGGTGCTGCCGGCGATGAGCTTCATCGGGGGCCTGGCGGGCGCGGACATCACGATTGGCCACTTTCACCGCGTCATCGACGCCACCGAGCGGCTGCTCGACGGGCCGGCGCCCAACGAGCCGGTGTGGCTCAACGAGAATGACTGAGGGCGGCAGAACCATGGAACCAGCAATGGAACACACCCAATACCTCGTCGTCGGCAGCAGCCACGCGGCGCTCGAGGCGATCAGCGCGATCCGCATGCATGACGCGACCGGCACCCTGACGGTGGTGACGCGCGACGCCCACCTGCCGTATTCGCCGACCGTGCTGCCCTACGTCGTGTCCGGAAAATCCGCGCCCGAGCGCGTGTTCCTCAGGGACGACGACTTCTTCGCCCGCAACGCGGTGAGCTACCGGCCGGGTGCGGGACTCGCCGCACTCGACGCGGACGCGAACACCGCGGAACTGGCCGACGGCACGCACCTCGCCTACGACAAGCTCTTGCTCGCCACCGGCACCTCGCCCGCGATCCCGCCGATCCCGGGCATCGACACCGTCGCCTACCACGTGCTGCGCACCCTCGACGACGCGCTCGGGCTGCGCGAGGCGATCGCGCAGTCGCGCCAGGCGGTGGTGCTCGGCGCGGGCCTCGTCGGCATGCACGCCGCGGAGAACCTCGTCAAGGCGGGCGCGAGCGTGACCATCGTCGAGATGAGCGACCAGCTCACCGCGGGCTACTTCGACAAAGTTGCCGCGCAGATGATCGAGCAGGCCTTTATCGACAACGGCGCGAAGATCCTGACCGGCAGCCGCGTCGTGCGCCTCGAGCCCTCATCGGTGGGTGCGCGCCTGACGCTCGCCAACGGCACGACGCTCGAAGCCGATCTCCTGCTCGTGGCGACCGGCGTCAAGCCGAACCTCGACTACCTCGACGGCAGCGGCGTCGCGTTCGAGCACGGCATCCTCGTCGACGACACGATGCGCACCAGTCGCCCGAACGTCTGGGCAGCGGGCGACTGCGCGCAGGCGAAGCATTTCTTCTCGCCGACGCCGCGCGTCAACGCCATCCTGCCTTCGGCCACCGAGCAGGGGCGCCTCGCCGGCATGGCGATGGCGGGCGATGCGGGCATCCGCCCTTACGCGGGCGGCGTGCCACTCAACACCTACCACTTCTTCGGCCGGCATGCGATCTCGGTGGGCTCGAGCGAGGCGCCCGCAGGCAGTGAGGTCATGACCCGCTTCGACGAAAAAACCGGGCGCTACCTGAAGGCGATCTTCCGCGACGGACGGCTCGCCGGCATCTTCGGGGTCAATGAATTCTTCGACGGCGGCATCATGGCGCAGCTGATCGTGCGGCGCATGGACCTCACGGCAGTCAAGGAGCGCCTGGTCGCCGACCCGCTCAAAGTCGGCCGTGAGCTGATGTCGAGGACGTGGCGCTAGAAGCGCCCGATCAAGGAGCAGATATGGGACGAGCTTACAGCACGATCGCCTTCGACCCCGCCAAGTGCGACGGCTGCGGCGATTGCATGATGGCCTGCGCGCAGGCCAAGACCGGGACTTCCGACACGGCGCGCTCGCGCATCCAGATCGTCGGCCGAGGTAATGCCACTAAGGACGCCACTGAGGACGCCACTGAAAACGCGTTCGAGCTGGCGCTGTGCCGCCAGTGCGCCGATCCGAAATGCGTCACCGTGTGTCCGGCAGGCGCGCTTGCCAAGGACGGTGCGTCGGGCGTGATCGGCTGGGACGCTTCGAAATGCGTCGATTGCCTGCTGTGCACGGTCGGCTGTGCGTACGGCGGCATCGCGTTGGAGCAAGCCACGGGGCACGTCGCCAAGTGCGACACCTGTGACGGGCGCCCCGCGTGCGTGCCGGCGTGCCCGAAAGGGGCGCTCACGTACGTGACGACGGCCAAGATCTACAATGAGGTCGGCGACTGGGAGGATCTGTTCGCGCCGGGCTTGGCCGGCTGCCAGGGCTGCAACACGGAGCTCTTGATGCGCCACACGCTGCGCCGCGTCGGCCCCGACACGGTGCTCGCGACCCCTCCGGGGTGCGTACCCGGCATGGGCTCGGTCGGCTTCAACGGCACGACCGGCACGAAAGTGCCGGTGTTCCATCCGCTCCTGACGAACACCGCGGCGATGCTCGCGGGCGTCAAGCGCCAGTTCAAGAGGATGGGGCGCGAGGTGACCGCGCTCGCGATCGCCGGCGACGGCGGGGCCTCCGATGTCGGCTTCCAGTCGCTGTCGGGGGCGGCCGAGCGCGGCGAGCAGATGCTCTTCATGGTCGTCGACAACGAGGGCTACATGAACACCGGCATGCAGCGCTCGAGCTGCACGCCGTACGGCGCCTGGACCTCGACGACGCCGATCGGCGCGGGCTGCGCCGCGGGGCAGCCGGCGCAGGGCAAGACGCAGGACGCGAAGAACCTGCCGCTGATCATGGTGAACCATCGCTGCGCGTATGTCGCGACCGCCTCGACCGCCTACATGGAGGACCTCTACGCGAAGCTCGAGCGCGCGATCGAGGCGTCGAAAACCGGTTTCGCCTACGTGCATGTGTATTCGCCGTGCACGACCGGCTGGCGCTTTGCGTCCGACCAGAACATGGAGGTCGCGCGGAAAGCCGTCGAGACCAACTTCGTCATGCTGTGGGAATTCACCCCGGGCGAGGGCCTCAACTTCACCCGCCCCGTCGACGACCCCCTGCCGGTCACCGACTATCTCAAGGCCATGGGACGCTTCCGCCACCTCAGCCCCGCGCAGATCGAGCATATTCAGGGGAAGGTCGTGGAAAATGCAAAATTCGTACAACGTTTTTCGGAGCAAGCCCATGGCGGCTAGACAAGACTGGGAGTCGGGGCGCCCCCCGGCAGGTGACGAACTGGAACCGATCGAGAAGGCGAGCCGCGAGGAACTTGCCGCGCTGCAGCTCGAACGGATGAAATGGTCGCTGCAGCACGCATACGACAACGTGCCCCATTACCGCGCCGCTTTCGACGCGGCCGGCGTGCATCCGTCCGACCTGAAGCAATTGTCCGATCTCGCCCGTTTCCCCTTCACGACGAAATCGGCGCTGCGCGAGAACTACCCCTACGGGATGTTCGCGGTGCCGATGAGCGAGATCGTGCGCGTGCACGCCTCGTCCGGCACGACCGGTCTTCCGACCGTCGTCGGCTACACGAAGAACGACATCGCGATGTGGGCGGGCGTCATGGGCCGATCGCTGCGCGCCGCCGGCGGCACGCGCAACGACATCATCCTGAATTCCTACGGCTACGGCTTGTTCACCGGCGGCCTCGGGGCGCATTACGGCGGCGAGAATCTCGGCGCTGCGGTGATCCCGATGGGTGGTGGCAACACCGAGAAACAGGTGCAGCTGATCCGCGAATTCGGCCCGACGATCATCCTCGCGACGCCGTCATACATGCTGACGATCGCCGACGAGTTGCAGCGCCAGGGCATCGATCCGGCTTCGACGTCGCTGCGCCTCGGCGTGTTCGGCGCCGAACCCTGGACCAACGAGATGCGCCGCGAGATCGAGACGCGCCTCGGCATCGATGCGATCGACATCTACGGTCTGTCCGAAGTCGTCGGTCCGGGCGTCGCCTGCGAATGCATCGAGACGAAGGACGGCCCGCACATCTGGGAAGACCATTTCTATCCCGAAATCATCGATCCCGAGACGGGCGAAGTGCTGCCCGACGGCGAACCGGGCGAGCTCGTGTTCACGTCGCTGACGAAGGAAGCGCTGCCGATCATCCGCTACCGCACGCGCGACCTCACCGTGCTGCTGCCGGGGACCGCGCGGACGATGCGCCGCATCGGCAAGATCACCGGCCGCAGTGACGACATGCTGATCATCCGCGGCGTGAACGTCTTCCCGACGCAGATCGAGGAAATCCTGCTCAAGCATGAATGCCTGTGTGGCCATTACCAGCTGCAGATCACTCGCGAGCACCACATGGACGAGATGACGGTGCTTGCCGAAGTGCGCCACGACCTGTCGGAGGTGCTCAGTGCGAGCCAGCGCGCCGCGATCGCGACCGAGCTCCGCCACGAGATCAAGAGCGCGGTCGGCGTGTCGGCTGACGTCCATGTGCTCGAGACGGACAGCATCGAGCGCACGCAGGTCGGCAAGGCGAAGCGCGTCGTCGACAAGCGGCCGAAGGCGAGTGTGTGATACGGCACCGGTAGCAGAAGGGAATTCCAACAAAAGCCGTGCGGCAAGCCGCGGGGCGATAACGGAGACAGCACAGTGAACGATCGGTCGACCTTCAATCCGGGCGCGACGGTGAACGCCGTGGCCGGAGAGCTGTTCAAGCAGGCGGCATCGGAAGGGCGCGACGCGCTCAACGCCGCGGAACTCGAAAAGTTCGTTGCGAGCTTCGGCGCCGCGTTGGCCGAGGGGACGCCGGGCGGCGTCGATCTTCGCATCGAATTGAACAACACGCGCGAGTTCGGCATCGTTATCACCGCAGGGCAGGGCGGCATCGATGCGCAGCTCGACCGCGACAATTTCCGCAAGGACCGCGCGAGCGTTTCAGCCTCGGTCGAACTGACCGACGCCGCCGACTTTCTCGGCCTGTTCCGGCGCACGCTCGCGTACCGGAAGATGGCAGCGCTGGCACAGCGTGACGGACGCCGTCCGCCGGACCAGGTGCTCGAATTCTGCTTCGGCCTGATGCTCGGCCTCGCGCGCGAGTATTCCGCGGCCAACCCGCAGGCGCCGTTCGTGCTGCGCACGCTCGAACTCGACTCGGTGCAGTTCAACAAGAAGCCGACCGTCGGCAGCGCCCGCTTCGAGTTCGGCGCCCCGGTCGCGGGCCGCCTGCCGCGTCCGGTGCACAAGATCGACAAGCTCATCCATCCCCAGTCGATCGGCATCATCGGCGTGTCGGCGACGAGCATGAATTTCGGCCGCATCATCCTGAAGAACCTGATGGGCAGCGGCTATCCGAAGGAAAAACTGACGATCCTGCGCCCCGGCGAGACCGAGATCGACGGCGTGCGCTGCGTCGAGAGCCTCAAGGCGCTCGACCACAAGCTCGACCTCTTGATCGTCGCGGTTGCTGCCGATGCGGTGTACGGCCTCGTCGACGAGATCATCGAAACCGACGCGGTCGAGTCGGTGATGCTGATTCCCGGCAGCCTCGGCGAGACGGCGAAGAGCAGGGAACCGGCCGCGGCGCTCGCGGCGCGCATCAATGCGGCACACGGCAGACCCGACGGCGGGCCGATCTTCCTCGGCGCGAACTGCCTCGGCGTGGTGTCGCATCCGGGCGGCTACGATTCCTGGTTCATCCCGCTCGAGCGCCTGCCCAAACCGCAGAAAAAGCCCGAACGCAACTCGGTGATGCTGAGCCAGAGCGGCGCGTTCATGATCACGCGGCTGTCGCAGAATCCGTGGCTCGACCCGCGCTTCATGCTCGCCCTCGGCAACCAGACCGACCTGACGCACGGCGACATGCTCGGTTTCTTCGCCGAACGGCCGGATATCGAGACGATCGGCGTCTACATCGAAGGCTTCAAGGACGGCGACGGACTCGATTTCGCCAAGGCGGTACGCAAGGCGGTCGTCAGCGGCAAGCAGGTCGTCGTCTACAAGTCCGGCCGCACCGAAGCCGGTGCCGGCGGCGTCATGGGCCATACGGCTTCCATCGCCGGCGATCCGGTGCTGTTCGAGTCGGTGCTGCGCCAGGCCGGAGCGATCGTCGCGGACGACTTCAACACGTTCGACGATCTCTTCTACATTGCCGGAGCGCTGCATCACAAAACCGTCGGCAAACGCATCGGGGCGATCAGCGGCGCCGGTTTCGAGGCCGTCGGCATGGCCGATTCGATCGTCTCCGAGACTTTCGCGCTGGACATGGGCGTGCTCGAGGACGCGACCGTCAAACGCGTCGAGGAGATCCTTGCCGCGAAGCGGCTCGACGCGCTGGTCGAAGTGCGCAACCCGATCGACATCAATCCCGGCGCTGACGACGAGGCGCACCTGCTGATCACGCAGGCCTTCCTCGACGACCCGAACATCGACGCGGTCGTCGTCGGTCTCGACCCGACCGCGCCCTCGATCCGCGCCCTCGAATCGAGCACGCTGCGCCCCGGCTTCGACCTGTCGGACCCGAAGGGCACGGTCCATCTGATGCCGCCGCTGGTCGAACGCAACGACAAGCCGGTGATCGGCATCGTCGACGGCGGCGTCCTCTACGATGCGATGGCTGCCCGCCTGATGGATCAGGGCGTGTGCGTGTTCCGCAACTGCGGGCGCGGCACCCGGGCGCTGGTCCGCTACGTCGAGGCTCGCCTCAACGCGGACGCCATCAAGAACCGCAATCAGTAAGCCTTGGCTGAAAAAGCGGCAGCCCTCCATCCGGGACGGCTGCCTTTGGAAAACATGCAACAACTGGAGGAAATCAAATGAGCGAGACTCTGAAAGCCGGCCTGACCTCGACGCGGCGTTACGACATCGATGCCGGTCGCACGATCGGATTCATGGGCGACGATTGCCGCGTCTACTCGACGCCGAGCCTGCTGTACGACATCGAAGTCGTCTGCCGCGACCTGCTGCTCGAAAATATCGAGCCGGGCAAGGATTCGGTCGGCACGCGCGTCGAACTCGACCACGTCGGTGCGACCTTGCTCGGCATGTGGATCGAGATCACCGTGACCGTGACCGAAGTCAATGGCCCGGCCGTGACGTTCGAGTTCACCGCGCGCGACGCGCTCGAGGAAGTCGCCCGTGGCAAGCACAGCCGCTTCGTCGTCGGCGCCGAGAAGACCGCGCAGCGGCTGAAGGCGAAACTCGCCAAGGCGCTGGCTGCGGCGTAATACCTTAAGCATTGCGGCAAGCGCCGCGCTGCCGGATGCGGCAGCGCGGTCGCCGCCCGCCTACGGCAGGGACCGGCCGCTGGTCCCTGCCCCCTCCCGAATCCTCCGTGCCAGCCCCGGCGCACCGGCGAAAGCCCGCGGTTTCCGCTCTTTCGCTACCCGTGAGCCTTGTGACCGGCGCTTGCGTCGCGTGGCAGCACGACCCTGAAAGTCGATCCGGTACCGACTTCGCTCCGGACTTCGATACGGCCGCCATGCTTGTGTACGATTCCGTATGAAAGCGACAGGCCCAGCCCGGTGCCTCTGCCGACCGCCTTGGTCGTGAAAAAGGGTTCGAAGATCCGCCCGACGTGCTCCGGCTTGATGCCCTTGCCGGTGTCTTCCACTTCCACCCAGACGTTCTGCTCGTCGTGCCCCGTGCGCAGCGTGATCCGGCCGCGATTCTCGATCGCGTGCGCCGCGTTGATCAGCAGGTTCATGAACACCTGGTTGAGCTGCGACGGGAAACATTCGATCTGCGGAAGATTGCTGTATTCCTTGACCACCTCGGCCTTGTACTTGAGTTCGTTCCACACGACGTTCAGCGTGCTCTCGAGCCCCGTCTCCAGGTTTGCCCACTCCCGCTCCGATCGGTCGACGTGCGAGAAGTCCTTCAGGTCCTGCACGATGCGTTTGACTCGCTGCAGTCCGTCGAGGGACTCGCTCAGCAGGCTGCCGATGTCCTCGCTCAGGTAAGCGGCATCCACTTCCTTCTTCAACTGGTCGAGATCCTGGAGCTTGTCCGGAGCCAGCGTGTCTTCGAGCTGCTCGTAGGCCGCCAGCAGCTTCAACATATCGCTGGCGTACCTCTGCAAGGTGCCGAGATTGGAGTTTACAAACGCTATGGGATTGTTGATCTCGTGCGCGACACCGGCTGCGAGCTGGCCGATGGAGGCCATCTTTTCTGACTGCAGCAGCTGGTTTTGCGCTTCTTCGAGCTTCCTGATCAGCACCTCCTGACGCATCTTCTCGGCCAGCAGCGTCGCGTTCGCTGTTTCCAGTTCCGCGGTCCGCTCCCGCACGCGTTCTTCCAGCCTGTCGCGCGAGTCGCGCAGCGCCTCTTCGGCATGCGTGCGCTGGGTGATGTCGTTGTAGCCGAACACGCGGCCGACGATGCGCTCGCCAAGATATTGCGGGCGCGACTTGCATTCGAAAACCCGGCCGTCTCCGAGCCGCAGGAGATCCTCGGTTTCGCTGCTGTCGACGATCGCCTGCAGGCGTGCGCGACAGCTTTCCGACTCGACGACGTGCTCCGCCATGAACTCGATGATCGCCGCGTCGTTGCGCTCGAGCAGCAAGTCGTCAGGGATGTTCCACATCGTGCTGAACAGCCGGTTCATGCTCGCGATGCGACCGTGCCCGTCGATCACGAGGATTCCGTTGCCGGTCGATTCGAGCGTTGCCCTGAGCTGCGACAAGGTCTGTTCCAGCGCGTCCTCGACCTTGCGCTCGTTCTGAACGTCCCTCGCCTGCACCAGCAGCAGGGGCGCCCCGCCGTGGTCGACGACCCGGACGGACTTGATGACGTTCAGCATCGACGCATCGGCGCAGTGATAGAGCCCTTCATGGCCCTCGATCTCGCGATACTGGCCGTTGCGCACGTCTTCCCAGTAGAAAACGTCCTGCAGCGAGCTTTCGATGTCGGTGATCGTCATCGCGAGCAGCTCTTCGCCGGAATATCCGAGCGTCTGCGCGGTGATCCGGTTGGCCATGACGATCCCCAGATGGACTGGTTCGACGAGCAGCATCATGTGCGGGCTGTGATCGAGCATCAACTGCGGAAGGCTGTTCATGTCGCGACCGATTCCTGACCAGGTTTGCCTGCGTCGAAGTAATAGCTCACCCGCTTGCGCGGACTGAGGTAGTTGTAGATTTCTCCCGGTACCTGCGCAGGCCTGATGGCCCGCGCGATATTCAGATCCGGTTCGCGCACCAGATCGACGAGGATCGCGTCGTCCTTCGGGATGTTCGCATCGTAGATCACGATCATCGGCTTCATCGGCGCGGCGGTATTGACGGTGGCGACCATCGCGATCACGCCGTTGGACAGCTGCACGATCGTTCCCGGCGGATAGACGCCGAGGCAACGGATGAATATCTGCAGCAGCTTCGGATCGAACTTGTTGCGCAGCTTGGCGAACATCACCGACAGCGCCTCGTGCGGCGTCATCGCGTCGATGATATCGACGGGATTGCACAGCTCGTCGTAATAGTTGGCGATGGCGACAATGCGCGATAGCAGTCCGATCGATTCGCCCTTGAGTTTCTTCGGGTAGCCGGTACCGTCGAACAGCTCGTGATGCTCCCGGATGATCGCCAGGACCGGCGGGACGAGGTGCAACCGCTGGCCTATTTCAACGCCGTATTGACAATGCATTTCATACAGATGGCGTTCGGCCTGGGTCAGCGGCTCGGTCTTCAGCAGGATCCTGTTCGGGATTTCCCTGCGGCCGATATCGTGGAACAGCGCGCCCATGCCCAGCACGCCGACGACCGCCTGGGGCAGGCGGATATCGCGCGCGACCATCATCGACAGCATCGTGACGTTCAAGGAATGAAAATAAAGTTCCTCGCCGCCCATCTTGTCGCCCATCACGTGGATCGCGAGTTCCGGCGCGCAAAGTATCGATTCGGCGATCTGCGTCACCAGTTGCGTCGCCTGCTGCACGGTTTCGGCGGGCCGGGACAGCAGGTTTTTCTCGATGTCGCGGATGGCCTTGGCTGAATTGATAAACGCGCTCTCGATGCGTGCGGCGGCTTCGCGCTGGGCTTTTATCCGCTCCATCAATGCGCGTTTGGCCTGGAGCGCGGGGGCCAGATCGGGCTTGGCCTCCGCGACGGCTGCGGAGGGGGCTTGCTGTGGCGCGCCCTGGAGCGGCGGGCTGATGTCGCTGAGGGACGGGTTGTAGCGGACCGTCTTCAGACCGAGGCTGCGAATGGTCCTGATCTGCTCCTCGGTTTTGATCTTGAAATGGCTGAATGCAAAGGGATGCTCGAACCAGCTGACATCGAGAACGACGTACAGCCCGACCCGGAGTTGATCCATGGTGACACTGGAATTATCTGACATCGATGACGACGGCCTGAATGTTGCCGGGCGGGGAAGATGGGGAGCAGGACGCAAACCGCGCCATCGTATTGTCCCCGCCGCGATTATTCAACTTCGCCAGCCAACCGGGGCACGCTGTCGTGGCGCTGCGCAGGCGCGCTCCAGTAAACTGTGGGGCGAGGAGATGAGTTCGATGAGTGACGAAGATTTCATGCGTGCGGCGCTGGAGCAGGCGCGAATGGCGGGGGCGTGCGACGAGGTGCCGGTCGGCGCGGTCGTCGTGCTCGACGGCGAGATCGTCGGCCGCGGCTTCAACCAGCCGATCGGGCGCAACGATCCGAGCGCGCACGCCGAAGTGATGGCGTTGCGCGACGCGGGCGAGCGGCTCGGAAACTACCGCTTCCCCGGCTGCGAACTGTTCGTCACGCTCGAACCGTGCGCGATGTGCAGCGGCGCGATCATGCATGCGCGGGTTACGCGGATCGTGTTCGGCGCCCGCGATCCGAAGACGGGCGTTGCCGGCAGCGTCATCGACCTTTTTGCCGAGCGGCGGCTGAATCATCACGCGGAGGTCGCGGGCGGCGTGCTCGCCGACGAATGCGGCCGCCTGCTGTCGGGGTTCTTCGCGGCCCGGCGCGGGCGTACTCTCATCGCGTGACGATCGTGCACATCCGTATCAGCATCGCCAGGCAGCGGCTGTTTCTGTTCGGACCGGACGGTGCATGCATCCGGTGCTATCCGGTATCGACCGGCGAAAAGGGTGCAGGCGAAATTCGGGACAGCGGCTGCACGCCGCGCGGTCTCCACCGCATTCGTGCCAGGATCGGCGCCAACGCGCCGACGGGCGCGGTATTTCGTGGACGGCGTCCGACCGGCGAAGTCTGGTCGCCCGGTTTGGCTGCGCAGCATCCCGGCCGCGACTGGATCCTGTCCCGCATCCTGTGGCTGTGCGGTTGCGAGCCGGGTCGCAACCGGCTCGGCAACGTCGATTCGATGCGCCGCTATATCTACATTCATGGCACGCCGGACGACGAGCCGATGGGCGTGCCGCGTTCGCACGGCTGCATCCGCATGCGCAACCGGGACATCATCGAGCTGTTCGAACTCGTCCCGGCCGGCACCGCCGTCGAGATCGTCGAGTAGGGCAGCCCTGCGGCACGCGGCGATTCGGCAGGCATGGCGCGTCTGCTGCCACTCAGCGTGCAACGGGAGTGCGTAAGGTAAAGCGGTGCCGCACCTCGCTCGCGAATTCGCCCTGGTCATCCCACGTCCATTCGACGAATCTCACGTCGCCGTCGCGCCGCATCGTGATCACGGTGGAGCAGCGCGTGCCGTAACCCGGCGCGCGGATGAAGGCGGGCGACAGCCAGCGCTCCCACTCTGCGCTGACGCCCGTCTCCGGCAGGTGGCTGTCGGGCGCCGCAGCGACGTCGCGCAACAGCGGGAGGAACGCGTCCTCTTCGTCTTCGGGCAGGCGGGCGAGGGCGGTGGAGAAGCGCTGGCGGGCGAGCCGGACCTTGGGCCACGGCGTATCGAGGAGATGGTTCGACAGCCCGTAGATGCCCGCTTCGAGCAGCCGTATGGCGCCGGTGGTGCTTTCATGGATGCCCAGATGTGGACCGTCGCTGACGAGCATGTTGAACGCAGCGTAGCCCGGACTGACCGCAGCAATGCGGCGCAGGGTTGCCTGGGCGTTGGCATTGGCGTTGTCGGCGGCAGTGAGGCAGTCGCGCACGAGAATGCCGCGCGACGGCGCGCCCGGCCGGTGCAGCGTCGGGTCGCGATAATTCGTCAATGCCGCGAAGCGTCCGCTGCGCGTGACCCCCATCCACGTCCCGCCGCCCTCGAGATCCCGGCCGGCGAGCAGATCCGGCGCGTCGCTCCACCAGTGGGCGGGCACTGCGGGACGAGCGAGGAACTCGTCGCGGTTCGCGGCCACGACGAGCGGGTAGTCGGGGTGAGCCTGCCAGCCGATGACGATCAGGCACATTCGATGAAACGTTCGAGGTGCCTGGCCGAACCGGGCTCGATCAGGTCGGCGAGCCGATGCGCTTCGGTCTCGGCACCGAGCGCGGCTTCGAAGGCGGCCGGATCGGCAACGGATTCGTAGATCTCCATCCACGTCGCGTCGTCGCCGCGACGCTCCATCAGCCGGCCCGACACCATCGTGCGGGCGGCAATCGCGGCCTGCATCGCGCGCACGTTCGCATGCGCGTCATCGCGGTCGACGCCGGCGCGAATGCGGTAGTAGATGAAGTAATGGATGCGCGCAGTTTCGCTGATGACCATCGTTCAGGGCAGGGCGTAAGGAAGTTCGAGAAAGGAAAGCCGCGGACCGACGAGGCTTCCGAGATGCACGTCGCCGGACTCGGCGCAGCTGGTCTGCATGACCGCGAGCGCCTCGAACCCGCCTGCGGGGGAGGGCGCGACGTTGACCAGCTTGCCCGCGGACTGGTTGCCGAACTCCGGCGCGAAGACGTCGGCGCCCGGCAGCGGCGCCGCGCCATCGGCAACCCGGACATGGTACATGCGCTTCTTGAGCTTCCCGAGGTACTGCGTCCGCGCGACGATCTCCTGACCGGGGTAGCAGCCTTTCTGGAAACTGACGCCGCCGATGATTTCATAGTTGAGCATTTGCGCGACGAATTCTTCCTGCGTCGGAACGGTGATCAGAGGCACCCCGGCGCGGATCATCGCGAGCTGCCACGCCGCGGTGCCGGCCTTCGTGGCGCCCGCCGCGAGCAGCGCGCCGAATGCCCCCGGGGCCTCGGCGACGGGAAGTGCGACGAGAAAGTTGTTGTCGTCGAGGCGAATGCAGCGCGTGTCTCCTGCCGCGGCCTGCGTCATCGCGGTGGTCGGCACGGCGAGCCCGGTGCGCGCGAGCACCTGGGCCGCGTCGCTGCCGCTGATGCCCACGAGCGCCGTTTCGGCTGCGCCATCGGCGAGCTTGACCTTGCTGCGCAGCACGTACATCGACAGCTTCTTCAGCAGCGCCGGCTGGAGGTCGGCGGACATCACGAGCGCGTGACCGTCGGCTTCTTTCCACAGCAGGATGCTGGCGAGCATCCTGCCCTTCGGCGAATTGAAGCTGTTCCACTGCGCGCCATCGGCCGAGAGGTTCTTGACGTCGTTCGAGAACAGGTTGTGCAGGAAGGGCGCGGAGTCTTCGCCGCGGCTGCGGATCATCCCGAGATGCACGAGCGGCACGGCGACGGTGGCAGGCGGCGCAAGTCCGGCGTCCGGGGTATCGAAACGGATGCCGGCGCTTTCGATCGTGGCGCCTTCCGCGATGAGAAAATCGGTCCAGGTCGTATTCGTATTCATGTCGTTAAGCCGGAGTCGGAGAATGCGATGAAGTATTATAGGGTCCGCTCGCCGCAAGCGGTCGCCGGCGAATCGCCTCCGACACGCCGAGGTCCAATTATTTCACTATCGCATGAAGTCGCTGCTCCTCCGATTGTTCCTCGTCGTCGCACTCGGCGCTGCAGCGAGTCTCGCCGCCGCGTGGTGGTATGTCACGCGTCCGCTGCCGCTCGCCCGGCCGGTCGTCGACTTCACGGTGCAGCGCGGATTTACGATGCGCGAGGCGGCTGCGGCGATCGCCAATGCGGGCGTCGACGTGAATCCGCGCGTGCTGTACTGGATCGCGCGGCTCACGGGCAAGGCCGACCGCATTCTCGCGGGCAGCTACGAAGTCCACGCCGGGATCACGCCGTGGCTGCTGATCCTCAAGCTGTCGAGCGGCGATGTGTCGCAGGCTGAACTGCGCCTCGTCGAGGGCTGGAATTTCCGCCAGGTACGGGCCGCACTCGAAGCAAACCCCGACCTGATCCAGGATACCGCGGGCCTGTCGGAGGCGGAGATCCTGCAGCGCATCGGCGCGACGGAATCCCACCCTGAAGGGCTGTTCTTTCCTGATACCTATCTTTTCGACAAGCAGTCGAGCGCCCTGGCGCTGCTCGCCCGCACCTATCGGGCGATGCACGAACGACTGGCGCAGGCGTGGGAGACGCGAAATCCCGATCTGCCTCTCGCGTCGCCATACGAAGCGCTGATTCTCGCCTCGATCGTCGAGAAGGAAACGGGTCGCGCGGAAGATCGCGCGCTGATTGCGTCGGTTTTCGTCAATCGTCTGCGCAACGGCATGCGTTTGCAGACTGATCCCGCCGTGATCTACGGCCAGGGCAGCGCGTTCGACGGGAATCTGCGCAAGCGCGACCTCGAAAGCGATCACGCCTACAACACTTATACGCGCGCCGGACTTCCGCCGACCCCGATCGCGATGCCGGGACTCGACGCGCTGCTGGCCGCGGTCAGGCCGCCGACGACCGATTACCTTTATTTCGTCTCTCGCGGTGACGGCACGAGCGAGTTTTCGACGAATCTGAACGACCATAACAAGGCCGTGAGTCAATACCAGCGGAGAACGGGAAGTTGAGCGGATCGCAGGCGCAGGCACGTTTCATCACGTTCGAAGGCATAGACGGGGCGGGCAAGAGCAGCCAGATCGCGGCCGTCGTCGCGCTGCTCGAGGGGCGCGGCCTGTGCATCGAACAGACCCGTGAACCCGGCGGCACGGCGCTCGGCGAGCGATTGCGCGAGCTGCTCCTGCACGAGCCGATGCACCTCGAGACCGAAGCGATGCTGATGTTCGCCGCGCGCCGCGAGCATCTCGCCGCGCGCATCCTGCCGGCACTCGCGGCCGGGCGGTGGGTCGTGTCGGACCGCTTTTCGGATGCCACCTATGCGTACCAGGTGGGCGGGCGCGGCCTCGACCCGGCGAAGTTCGCAGCGCTCGAGGCGTGGGTGCATCCGGGCTTCCAGCCCGACCTGACGCTCGTCTTCGATCTGCCGCCGGAGGTCGCCGCCGCGCGGCTCGCAAAAGGCGGTGCAGAACCCGATCGCTTCGAGCGCGAGCAGCGCGATTTCTTCGAGCGGGTGCGCGCCGCGTACCTCGAACGGGCGCGTATGGCGCCCGGGCGGATCCGGATCATCGATGCCGGAGGTACGGCCGAATCGATCCGCGCCGAGGTCGAGGCGATCGTCGAGGAGTGTTGCCTGCGATGATCCACCCGTGGCTGCAGGAAACCTGGCAGCGGCTCGTCGCGCTCGGTGAACGCCTGCCGCACGCGCTGCTGTTCGTCGGGCCGGCGGGACTCGGCAAGCGCGATCTGGCCGACGCGCTGGCGGCGCGGCTGCTGTGTGCGACGCCTCGCCCGGACGGCTGCGCCTGCGACCGGTGCACGACTTGCCAGCTGCGCCGCTCGGGCAACCACCCCGATCTCTTCATGATCGTGCCCGCTGCCGATATGGAAGCCGGCGACGAGGGCAGGGAAGGCGGGGAACGCGATGTCGGGTCGGCAAAGAAGAAGTCCACGCAGATCGTCATCGAGCAGATCCGCGACCTGCAGCAATCGCTGTCGGTGACCGGCCACCAGAGCGGCCGGCGCGTCATCGTCGTCGATCCGGCCGACGCGATGAACCCGTATACCGCTAACGCGCTGCTGAAGCTGCTCGAAGAGCCTCCCGCCGGTTGCCTGTTCGTGCTCGTGTCGTCGGCTCCGCGCCGCCTGCTGCCGACGATCCGCAGCCGCTGCCAGCAGTGGAGCTTTTCACGGCCCGCGGCGGACGTGGTCGGGCAGTGGCTCGGCACGCAGGAAGCGCCGGCAGCGGACCTCCTCGCCCTGACCGGCGGCATGCCGCTTGCAGCGCAGCGGTTGGCCGGGCAGGGCGCCGGCGCGCTGCTTGCCCGTTTCGTGCGCGACGTGGCGCAGTTGCCCGCGGCCGATCCGCTCCAGCTCGCGGGCCAGTGGGACGCCTGGCTGAAATCGAAGGAAGCGCTCGCAGCCGGTTTCGGTATCGTGCAGCTGGTCGAATGGATGCAGCGCTGGGTCACCGATCTCGCGTCGCTGCGCCTCGGTGGCCGCGTGCGGTTCTTTCCCCGCGAGGAAGGGGTGGTGTGCGCGCTGGCGCAGCGCTCGAACGTGGCCGCGGTGCTGAACTGCTACAATGAACTCGCCCGGATTCGCCGGGTCGCACAGCATCCGCTGAATGCCCGACTGATGCTCGAAGACATGCTGCTGCGCTATGCGCGCGCGGTGGCCGGACCCCGATCGTGAGCGAAAGCAAACCGAGCGCCGCACGTCCGAGCGTGTTGTCGCTGAACATCAACTCGAAGTCCGCGCTGTACGCCGCCTATATGCCATTCCTGGCGAACGGCGGCATCTTCGTGCCGACGCCGCGGCCCCACCAGCTCGGCGACGAGGTGTTCATGCTGCTGCAACTGATGGACGACCCGACGAAGCACCCGGTTGCGGGGACCGTCGTATGGATCACGCCGCATGGCGCCCAGGGCGGCCGGACGCAGGGGATCGGCGTGCATTTCAGCGCCGACGATTCGGGACGCGCGCTGCGCGGGCGCATCGAGCAGATCCTCGCCGGGCACCTCGGTTCCAGTCGCCCGACCCACACCCTTTGATTCCGCCCGGTTTCCCCGATGTTCGTCGATTCCCATTGTCATCTCGATTTCCCCGACCTCGCCGCGCGTGAAGACGCCGTGCTCGCGGCGATGGCCGCCAATCGGGTCGGTCATGCGCTGTGCGTGAGCGTGAAGCTCGAAGACTTCCCGCGTGTGCTGGCGCTCGCCGAGCGTCATGCGAATCTCTTCGCCTCGGTCGGCGTTCATCCCGACAACGACGACGTCGAGGAGCCCGACGACGCGCGCCTCGGCACGCTCGCCGATCACCCGAAAGTGGTCGCGATCGGCGAGACGGGCCTCGATTACCACTGGCAGAAGGACGCTCCCGAATGGCAGCGGGCGCGCTTTCGCACCCACATTCGTGCCGCGCGGGCCTGCGGCAAACCGCTGATCATCCATACCCGCTCCGCAGCGGCCGATACGCTGCGCCTGATGCGCGAAGAAGATGCCGCCGGGGCGGGCGGCGTCATGCACTGCTTCACCGAGACGCGCGAGGTGGCCGAAGCGGCGCTCGACCTCGGCTTCTACATTTCCTTCTCCGGCATCGTCACGTTCAGGAACGCGGCCGAGCTCAAGGCGGTCGCGCAGTACGTTCCGCTCGATCGCCTGCTGATCGAAACCGATGCGCCGTATCTCGCGCCGGTACCGCACCGCGGCAAGACCAACGAACCCGCCTGGGTGGTGCACGTCGCCGAAGAGATCGCGCGCTTGCGCAACGAGCCGCTGGAGCGCATCGCCGCGGCAACGACCGAAAATTTCTTCCGCCTGTTCCGCCACGCCCGGAGATCCTGATCCCATGAAGCGAACGATCCTTGCCGCGCTGTTTGCCCTGGCGCTCGGCAGCGCACCCGTCCAGGCCAGCAGCTACGACGATTCGCTGAACGCCGCGCGGCTCGGCGACACCTGGCCGCTGGTACAGCTGCTCAGCCGCGGGCTCGATCCGAACACCGTCGATGAGCAGGGCAATACGCTGCTGATCCTCGCGGCGCGCGAAGGTCACGCGGACACCGTCGCGGCGATTCTCGAATTCCGTCCAAAGCTTGGGCAACGCAACGCGGCGGGCGATTCGGCGTTGATGATGGCGGTGCTCAAGGGCCATGACGAGGTCGTGGACCTGCTCCTCGATGCGGGCGCTCCGGTCAATCACGACGGCTGGACGCCGCTGATGTACGCCGCCTTCGAGGGCCGTGCCGCGATCCTCGAACGCCTGCTTGCGCAGGGTGCGGACGTCAACGCGTTGGCGCCGAACAAGTCGAACGCGCTGATGCTTGCCGCGCGCAACGGGCACGTCGACGTCGTACGCCGGCTGTTGCGCACGGACGTCGATCTCGAGCAGAAGAACGATGCGGGCTTCACGGTCGACAGCTGGGCGCAGGCCAACGGCAACACCGACATCGCCGAATTGGTACGAACCGAGCGCAGCAGGCGCACGAAGGCGTCGCCGGCTCTGCGGATCGAGACCAGATAAGGGTTTTGGCGCGGTTCGTTCGCGATGAAACTGCGAATGCACCAGAATGCGGCGCGTAATGCACGAAAATAGTGCATGGAACGGCAACTTCGAGGAAAATCTCCGTCCGCCCGCGCCTCGCGGGTGTCCGGTCACCTTCCTGACAAAGGCCAATGCAATGCGCTATCAGTCCCTCGAAGAGTTCCTGTCTCATGTAGAACAACGCAACCCCGGTCAGCCCGAGTTCATCCAGGCGGTGGCCGAGGTCATGGAAAGCCTCTGGCCGTTCATCTCCGAACATCCGCGCTATGCCGAACACGGCCTGCTCGACCGTCTCGTGGAGCCGGAGCGCGTCATCCAGTTCCGGGTGTCGTGGGTCGACGACCGCGGCGAAGTGCAGGTCAATCGCGGCTTTCGCATCCAGCACAGTTCCGCGATCGGACCGTTCAAGGGCGGCTTGCGCTTCCACCCCTCGGTGAACCTGTCGGTGTTGAAGTTCCTGGCGTTCGAGCAGACGTTCAAGAATGCGTTGACGACGCTGCCGATGGGCGGCGGCAAGGGCGGCTCCGATTTCGATCCGAAAGGGCGCAGCCCCGGCGAGGTGATGCGTTTTTGCCAGAGTTTCATGACCGAGTTGTATCGGCATGTGGGTTCGGATACCGATGTGCCGGCCGGTGACATCGGCGTCGGGGGGCGCGAGATCGGCTTCCTCGCCGGCATGATGAAGAAGCTGTCGAACAAGGCGAGCTGCGTGTTCACGGGCAAGGGGCTGAGCTTCGGCGGCTCGCTGATCCGTCCGGAGGCCACCGGCTACGGCACCGTCTATTTCGCCGAAGAGATGCTGCGTCACGCCGGCAAGACGATGGCGGGCATGACGGTCTCGGTCTCGGGCTCGGGCAACGTCGCGCAGTACGGCATCGAGAAGGCGATGGCGCTCGGCGCGAAGGTCATCACCGCGTCCGACTCGAGCGGCACCGTCATCGACGAGGCAGGCTTCACAGCCGAAAAGCTCGCGGTGCTGATGGACGTCAAGAACGTCCATTACGGTCGCGTCAGCGAATACGCTGAACGACTCGGCCTGTATTTCGAGGCCGGCAAGCGGCCGTGGCACGTGCCGGTCGACATCGCGTTCCCGTGTGCGACGCAGAACGAGATTGACGGTGACGACGCCGCGATGCTGGTCAGGAACGGCGTGAAATGCGTCGCCGAAGGGGCGAATATGCCGTGCAATGCCGCGGCGGTGCGTGTGTTCGAGCAGAACGGCGTATTGTATGCGCCGGGCAAGGCGAGTAACGCGGGCGGCGTGGCCACTTCCGGGCTGGAGATGAGCCAGAACGCGATGCGCCTGTCGTGGACCCGCGAAGAGGTCGACGGGCGGCTGCTCGAGATCATGCAGGGAATTCACCGCATGTGCCTGCAGTACGGCACCAGGCCCGACGGGACCGTGAGTTACTCCGACGGCGCGAATGTCGCCGGCTTCGTCAAGGTCGCCGACGCGATGCTTTCGCAGGGCGTCATCTGAGGCCCTCGTAACGAAGGGCTGCAACACTTTCCACGGGGAAGGCGACCGGCCTTCCCCGTGGAGGGGGAGCAATTCACGGCTGCGATCGAGGAGACGGCGCCTGGGTTCGACGGCCGGCGCCAGGATCATTACACTCGATGTTTTCGCACTACGTCACTGAAACCCGGCTCACAAGGGGGCAGACATGAGCGTCATCGAATCCATCCGGCCCCGCCTCGCGAAACTGACCGAGATACGCCGCGACCTCCACGCCCATCCCGAGCTCGCGTTCGCCGAACACCGTACCGCCGAGCTGATCGCGCGCCATCTTGAAGCCGCGGGCATCGAAGTCCACCGCGGCCTCGGCAAGACCGGGGTCGTCGGCGTCGTGCGCGGCGGCCGCAGCCTGCGGGCGATCGGCCTGCGCGCCGATATCGACGCGCTGCCGATGCAGGAGCGCAATGAGTTCGCCCACCGTTCCGTGCACGAAGGGTGCATGCACGCCTGCGGGCATGACGGACATGCCACGATGTTGCTCGGTGCGGCCGAGGCGCTCGCGGCGCGACGCGACTTCGACGGCACGGTGTATCTGATTTTCCAGCCTGCCGAGGAGGGCGAAGGGGGCGGGCTGGCGATGATCGAGGACGGCCTGTTCGAACGTTTCCCGATGGAGTCCGTTTTTGGCATGCACAACTGGCCCGGCATGCCCGCCGGACAGTTCGGCGTGCGCAGTGGCCCGGTCATGGCGAGCGCCGACCGTTTCGACATCGATCTGCTCGGCCACGGCGCACACGCGGCGATGCCTCATCTGGGCGCCGACCCGGTGACCGCCGGTGCGGCGCTGGTGCAGGCGATCCAGACCATCGTCAGCCGTACCCTCGATCCGATTGACTCGGCGGTGGTTTCCGTTACGCGGTTCAATGCCGGCGAGGCGTACAACGTGATACCCGACCGCGCCCAGTTGTGCGGCACCGTGCGTGCCTTCAGCGAAGTCGTGCAGGACCGGGTCGAATCGGCGCTGCGGCGCATCTGCGACGGCGTCGCCGCGGCGTGCGATGTGAAAGTCACGCTGGATTATCGCCGCGGCTATCCGCCGACGATAAACAGCGCGGCGGAAGCTGCCGTCTGTGCGGAAGTTGCGAGCGAGCTGGTCGGCTCGGTGAATGTCGCGACCGACGCGCGCCCGAGCATGGGGGCCGAGGACTTCGCGTACTTCCTGCAGCGCAAGCCCGGCTGCTACGTCTGGATCGGCAACGGCGAGGGCGAGGGCGGGTGCATGCTGCACAACCCGACCTACGACTTCAACGACGACATCATCGCGACCGGCGTCGCGTACTGGGTCGAACTGGTGCGCAAAGTGCTGGCGCCGGCGCGGTGAGCGTGCGCAACAGGATCCTCCGGTCGATATGAAAACCATCCGGTTGGCATGGCGCATGATGTTGCGCGACCTGCGCGCGGGCGAGCTGCTCCTGCTCGGGCTCGCCATCGTCATCGCGGTGGCGAGCCTGACGAGCGTCGGTTTCCTTGCCGACCGCGTGTCGCGCGGGCTGGACCGCGAAGCGAACCAGTTGCTCGGGGGCGACCTGTTGCTGCGTGCCGACCGGCCGTGGGAGCGGCAATTCGCGGACGAAGCGCGGCGGCGCGGCCTGCGGACCGCCGAGACGGTGGTATTCACCAGCATGGTGAGCACGGCAGAGGCGGCCCAGCTGGCCGGCGTCAAGGCGGTCGAGGCGGACTATCCGCTGCGCGGCAGCGTGCGCGTCGCGCCCGGTCCGAACCGGCCGGATGCAGTCGCCGAGCGAATGCCGCAGCGCGGCGAAGTATGGCTCGACGAGCGGCTCTTCGCCGCGCTCGGTGTCGCGGTCGGCGACAAAATCGGACTCGGACAGCTCGAGTTCCGCGTCGGCGCCATGGTGAGCTTCGAGTCGGACCGCGGCGCGAATTTCTTCAGCCTGCTGCCGCGCGCGATCTTCAACGCGGCGGACCTGCCCGCAACGGGCCTGTTGATCGCCGGCAGCCGCGCGAGGTGGCGCCTGCATCTGGCCGGCGAGCCGGACGCCGTCGCGGGCTTCGAGCGCTGGGCGCGGCAGCGGCTCGGGCGCGGGCAGGCGGTCGAGAGCATCGAGAATGCGCGCCCCGAGGTGCGCGGCGCGCTCGACCAGGCGCAGCGCTTCCTGCGGCTCGCGGCACTCCTCGCGGTGATCCTCGCCGCGGTCGCGGTCGGCCTCGCGGCGCGCCGCTTCATGCAGCGTCATCTCGATGGCTGCGCGGTGATGCGCTGCCTCGGCGCGGGCCAGGCGCAGGTGCTGTGGATCGTCGTCGGCGAGTTCGTCTTCTTCGGGCTCGTCGCCGCCACGCTCGGCGGCGTGGCCGGCTGGGCAGTGCAGTTCGGGCTCGCGGCGGTGCTCGCTGAAGTGATGGGGGCGGAGCTGCCGGCGCCGTCGCTGTTGCCGTTTGCGCATGGCGTGGCGGTCGGCATGGTGCTGCTGGTCGGCTTCGTGCTGCCGCAACTGCTGCGGCTCGGGAAGGTATCGACGGTGCGCGTGCTGCGGCGAGAAATGGGTGCGGTCGAGCCGGTCAGCGGACTCGCATGGGCGTGCGGGGCCGGCGCGCTGCTCGCGATCATTTTCTGGATTGCCGGCGACCTGAAGCTCGGGGCGACGGTCGCGGCCGGCTTTGTGGCGGCGCTCGGCCTGTTTGCGCTCGCAGCGTGGGGCGTATTGCATGCGATTGCCGGGTCCAGGGGCCGCCGCACGATCCGCCATGGCGGCTGGCGCTACGGGCTCGCGTCGCTCGCGCGGCGCATGGCGGGCAGCGTGATCCAGGCGACCGCGCTCGGGCTGGGCATGACGGCGCTGCTGCTACTGACGCTGGTGCGTACCGATCTGCTCGAGAACTGGCGCGGGATGACGCCGCCGGAGGCGCCGAACCGCTTCATCATCAACATCCAGCCCGATCAGCGCGAAGCGCTCGCGGCGTTCTTCGTGGACCACGGACTCGTTGCCCCCGACATCATGCCGATGATCCGCGGCCGCTTGGTCGCGATCAACGACCGGCCGGTCGATCCGGACGATTTCGTCGATCAGCGCACGAAACGGCTCGCCGAACGGGAATTCAACCTGAGCTACGGCGCCATGCTTCCCGACGGAAATCGGGTCGCGGACGGACGCTGGCACGGCGATCAGCGCGAACCTCAGTTTTCGGTCGAGAAAGGCCTCGCGCAGACTTTCGCGTTGCAGGTCGGCGACCGCGTGCGCTTCGATGTCGCCGGACGCCTCGTCGAGGCACCGATCACGAGCGTGCGCGAGCTCGACTGGAATTCGATGCGCGTCAATTTCTTTTTCATCGCCGCGCCCGGCATGCTCGAAGGCGATCCGGCGAGCCTGATCACGAGCTTTCGTTTGCCGCCCGACAGGTACGCGCTCACGGCCGCGCTGGTGGCCCGCTTCCCGAACCTGTCCGTCATCGACGTCGGCGCGGTCATCGAGCAGGTCCGCTCGATGACCGACAAGCTGGTGCTGATCGTGCAGTTCGTGTTCGGCTTCGCGGTGCTGGCAGGGTTCGTCGTGCTCTACGCTGCGTTGCAATCGACGCACGACGAGCGCGATTACGAACTCGCGGTGCTGCGCACGCTCGGCGCGCGCAACCGCCAGGTGCGGGACGCGCTGCTCGCCGAATTTCTCGTGCTCGGCGGCGTCGCCGGGGCGCTGGCCGGCGTCGGTGCCACGGTGATCGGCTGGGCCCTTGCGCATTACGTGTTCAAGATGGCGTACGTGCCGGCGCCGTGGCCGACCGTGCTCGCGATCGTCATCGGCGCGGGCGGCGTGGTCGCCGGGGGCTGGCTCGGCACGCGCAAGCTGCTCGCGCGCCCGCCGCTCGCGAGCCTGCGCGCGTCGGCGTGATTCCGGCGCCGGCCGTCGGCATCCCTGCGGCGCTTCGGCCGACTATCTGCCGAGGTCCGGTGGCCCTGGCCGATGGTGCCGCCGCGGTTGTCGCAATCGGGCGGGGCGCGTCGAATCATCGTGGCTATAATCCGGCACGATTTCGAACGGAGTGCGGTGCGGATGCCTGAATACATGCTGCCCGGATTGGTGGCCGGACTGATCGTGATCGTCGTCTGGCTGGCGTGGCGCATGCGCCGGCTCGAACAGGATCTTCCCGAGGTGCTCGTCGGCGAAGTCGGCGCCGCGCTCGCCGGGCAGCACCGCGCGATGCTCGGCGACCTGCACGACGGCCTAGCGCGCCAGGCCGACCGGCTGGCGGAACATGCGCGCGCCGATCGCGACCTGCTGCAGCGCGGCTTGGCGGGCGCGTCGGGCCAGCTCGCTGCAAGCATCGAAGCGATGACGCGCAGCGTCGATCGTCGTCTCGAAACCCTGTCCGGCCACGTCAACGAGCGCCTCGACGAAGGCTTTCGCAAGACCAACGAGACGTTCACGAACGTCATGGCACGCCTCGCTACGATCGATGAGGCGCAGAAAAAGATCGACGGTCTGACAACGAACGTCGTCAGCCTGCAGGAACTGCTCGGCGACAAGCGCGCGCGCGGGGCGTTCGGCGAAGTCCAGCTCGAGGCGCTGGTGCGGAACATGCTGCCGCCCGATTCCTACGAATTCCAGCACACGCTGCCGAACAACGCGCGTGTCGATTGCGCGCTGCGCCTGCCCGAGCCGACCGGCCTGGTCGGCGTCGATTCGAAGTTTCCGCTCGAAAACTACCACCGTATGGTCGGCCAAGGCGTTTCCGACATCGACCGCAAGCTCGCGCAGACGGCGTTCCGCGCGGATGTCAGGCGGCATGTGGACGCGATCGCATCGAAATACATCATCCCCGACGTGACTTCCGACGGCGCGGTGATGTTCGTGCCTGCCGAGGCCGTGTTCGCGGAGATCCATGCCCATCATCCGGAGGTCGTCGCCTATGCGCAGGGGCGCCGGGTATGGATCGTGTCGCCGACGACGCTGATGGCGGTGCTGAACACCGCGCGCGCAGTATTGAAGGACGTCGAAACGCGCAAGCAGGTGCACGTCATCAAGGATGCGCTCGGCAAGCTCGCGAAGGACTTTGCGCGCTTCGACGAACGCATGAACGCGCTCGCACGCCACATCGAGCAGGCGAGCAAGGATGTTCAGGACGTGCAGGTCAGCTCGCGCAAGATCACTGCGCATTTCCAGAAGATCGAATCGGCGCAGCTCGACCAGGGTGCCAGTGACGAACTGGTCCCGGTGGTGGTGGCGCCCGCGAGGCGGGCGGAAGGCGGCGCGGGCTGATGGAGGACGGCATGCGTGCCGTCGGTGTGGCTCAGCCGCCGATGTAGGACATCTCGATCTTGCGCAGTCCGGCGGTGTTCGCGGTGCGGATCTCCGAGTAGCGGTCTTCCCGGTTGTGCCACACGCCGGCGATCGTCTGGTCGATCTCGGCATCGGAGACGCCCGCGCGCAACATGTCACGCAGATCGTGCCCGGTCTGTGCGAACAGGCAGGTGTAGAGTTTGCCTTCGGTCGACAGCCGGATGCGCGAGCAGGTCGAGCAGAATGCCTGCGTCACCGACGAGATGACCCCGATCTCCCCGGCGCCATCGCGATAGCGCCAGCGTTCGGCGACTTCGCCGGTGTAGTTCGGATCGACCTGTTCGAGCGGGAAGACCTGGTCGATGCGTTGGATGATTTCACGCGACGGCACGACCGAATCCAGCTTCCAGCCGTTCGAGCTGCCGACGTCCATGAATTCGATGAAGCGCAGGATGTGGCCGCTGCCGCGGAAATGGCGCGCCATCTCGATGACGCCCTGGTCATTGACGCCGCGCTTGACGACCATGTTCACCTTGATCGGTCCGAGCCCCGCATCCTTCGCCGCGGCGATGCCTTCGAGCACCGCCGCGACCGGGAAATCGGCATCGTTCATCAGCCGGAAGGTCGGATCGTCGATCGCGTCGAGGCTGACCGTCACGCGATCGAGGCCCGCGTCCTTCAAGGTCCGCGCCATCTTCGGCAGCAGCACGCCGTTGGTCGTGAGCGTCAGTTCGATGTCGGGAATCTGCGCCAGCATTTCGATGAGATTCTCGACATGCTTGCGCAGCAGCGGCTCGCCCCCGGTGATGCGGATCTTGCGTACGCCGCGTGCTGCAAAGCGGCGGGCGACGCGGGTGATTTCCTCGAACGACAGCAATTCCTTGCGCGGCAGGAACGGGTAGTCGGCACCGAACACCGAGCGTGGCATGCAGTAGATGCAGCGGAAATTGCAGCGGTCGGTGACGGAAATCCTGAGGTCCTGCACTGCCCGGTCCCGGCGATCCTTCAGCGGGCCGTGCGTCGGATAGGCGGTGCCAGGGACGGCCGGTAAAGCGGTCGAAGGGCCTGGCTGGATCGGGATGATTTTCATGTGAGGCGGTTTTCGCTGAGAGCTTTTGGCGATTATCGGGCGCCGAGCCTGCAGATTCCTTGCCCTGGAGCAAGCAGCCAGGATGGCAGCCGATGACTTTATCCATTATCGGCAGCATCAACAGGGCGCGCAAGCCGGCCCGCTCCGGTACCTGAATCCATCGTGTTCCTCCGGGTCTGCGTACTGTGTCACGACGGGTTGCTGGTCCCGGTGGTTCGGAATCGGCTTGTCGGATATAAAGGCGAATTCTGGATTTCAACGGCTGTACGAGGCCGGACGGAGTGGTTCCGATGAGGGGAAGAGTCACCGAGACATCTACCGAAGAGCTCTACGAGCGGTTTCCGCATCTGCGGAAAATCGACCTGGTGTGGGGAAGCCCGGAGTGTCGGAAGTTCCTTTTCATGCTGATGACCGACACGCGCGGCGGTACCCGACAGGGGTTTCCGCGCGAACACGGCGCAACGATCATGTCGCTGCTTCTCGAGCACGACCGGCGTTTTCCACAGTTCGAAAACGAGATCAGCCCCAACAATCACCGCTGGGGGAACGACGTGCGGCGCAGGGATTATGGTTGATCGGCGGCTTGCCGTTCGGGCGGATTGAAGGGGATCATGACGGGAGCTTCGGGCAGGTGGGCCCGAAGCTCCCGTTTCATTTCGGCATCTGGAGAACGACGATATGGCCGATTTCGAGCCGCTGCCTGCGGACCGGCTGCGCGTGGTCTGTGCCCCGGACGTATTCGAATTCGATTCGACAGCCGGTCTCCCCGATCTGCCGGGAGGGCTGGGGCAGGCACGGGCCGAGGACGCGCTGCGTTTCGGTCTTGCGATGCGCCAGCCCGGGTACCATGTTTTCGTTCTCGGTGAATCCGGCACGGGTCGCCATGTCGCCGTGCAGCGGGTGTTGCGCGAATTCGCGGACCAGGGTGAAGTACCCCGGGACCTGTGCTATCTGCACAACTTCGACGATCCGCTGCGCCCGCGGCTGCTGACCCTGCCGGCGGGGCGAGGTGCGATGCTGCGTGCCGACATGCAGGCGTTCATCCGCGAATTGCGGCCGGCGATCGACGCCGCCCTCGACAGCGACACTTACAGCAGCCGCAGCGAATCCTTGCAGGAAGCGCACAAGTCGCGCGAGGAAGCTGCGCTGCGTGAGCTCGGGCAGGCGTGCGCGGCGGAAGGAATTTCACTGCTCCGCACGCCCGAAGGCTTTGTCTTTGCACCCATTCGCGACGGGGAGACGATGTCGCCGGAGGAGTTCGAGGTCTTGCAGCAGCCCGAGCGGGATGCGATCGAGGCCAAGGTCGGCGCCTGGAGCGAGCGGCTCACCGATTTACTTGAGCAATTTCCCGGCTGGCGCAAGGAACTGTACGAGGCAATGAAGCGGGCCGCGCGTGACGCGCTGGCGCCGGCTGTGTCGCACCTGACACGGGGCTTGCGCGAGCGCTACGCAGACCTGGAGCAGGTGGGGAGCTTCCTTTCGGCGATCACCGCCGAATTGCTCGACAGTGGTGACGAGTGGGCTGGCGGGGAAGATGAGGAAGACGTCTCCGAGGACGAGGCGCGGACGCGATTCCACCGTTACCAGATCAACCTCCTCGTCGATCACTCATCGACGCGCGGAGCGCCCGTCGTGTACGAGGACAATCCGGGTTTCGTCAACCTTATCGGCCGCATCGAGCACATCGCGCAGATGGGCACGCTGGTGACGCACTTCAACCTGATCCGTGCCGGGGCGCTGCACCGGGCCTGCGGTGGCTACCTGGTCATCGATGTCGAGCGCCTGCTCGGGCAACCATTTGCGTGGGATGGACTCAAGCGGGTGCTGCGGGGGCGCGAGATCCGCATCGAGCCCCCGGCCGAGGCGCAGGGCTGGACCAGCATCGTGACCCTCGAACCCGAGCCGGTGCCATGCGACATCAAGGTCGTGCTGATCGGCGATCGCGAGCTGTTCTTCCTGCTGACCGAGCACGATCCTGATTTTCCCGAGCTGTTCAAGGTGGCTGCCGATTTCGACGACGATCTGCCGCGAACGGCCGAGAACGTCATGCGTTACGCGCATCTTCTGGCGACGCTCGCACGCACGGCGGGCCTGCTGCCGCTCGACCGGAGCGGCATCGCCGGCATGGTCGAACACGGCGCCCGCGTTGCCGAAGACGGCGGGCGGCTGACGCTGCAGACTCGCCTGCTCGCCGATGTGATGCGCGAGGCCGATTACCATGCGCGCAGCGCGAAGCTGACGATCATCGGGCGTGCGCAGGTCGATCTCGCCGTGGCTTCGCGTGCACGGCGTTATGCGCGCTACTCCGAGCGGGTACTGGAAGCGATGGTCGAGGGGACGACGTTGATTTCGACGTCGGGCGAACGCTGTGGCCAGATCAATGGCCTGGTGATCGTCGACATGGCGGGAGAGCGCTTCGGCCACCCGGTGCGGATCACTGCGACGGCGCGGCTCGGTGAAGGCGACGTCATCGATATCGAACGCGAAATCGAGCTCGGCGGGGCGATCCACTCGAAAGGCGTGCTGATTCTCTCGGCTTTCCTGGCATCCCGCTATGCCCGCCATCAGCCGCTGTCGTTGTCGGCGAGTCTCGTGTTCGAGCAGTCGTACGTGCCCGTCGAAGGCGACTCCGCGTCGCTCGCGGAGCTGTGCGCCCTGCTGTCCGCGCTCGCGCAGGTGCCGATCCGCCAGTCGTTCGGCGTTACCGGATCGGTCAACCAGCTTGGCGAGGTCCAGGTGATCGGCGGCGTGAACGAAAAAATCGAAGGGTTCTTCGACCTCTGCGCGATACGCGGGCTGACCGGGGAGCAGGGCGTCGTGATCCCGTCGGCGAGCGTGCGGCACCTGATGCTGCGCGACGATGTCGTCGAGGCGGCGCGAAACGGACGGTTTCACATCTACAGCGTCGCAACGGTCGATGAAGCGATGACCGTGCTGACGGGGCTGGCCGCCGGCACGCCCGATGCGAAGGGCGTCATGCCGAAGGAGAGCATCAATCGCCGCGTCGCGTCGGCGCTCGCCGCAATGACGGCGGCGAAGCATGCGTTTGCCGAGGGGCCGGGACATACGCACCGCCACCGGAGGCGAAGCGATCATTGAAGCACGGGCCGGCCGTGCTGTCGGCAGGAATCCGAACAGCGAGAAAGGCCGCATCGCTGAGGTCGACGCGCTGACGGATTACGGGCCTGGAAGCATCGCGAATGCACTTAGCGGTTCATCGTGTTGTCAAACGGCCGACGATGGCTCGGCCGATCCGAAAGCCGGTCCACGGCAAATTCGACCTCCCGGCAGGTCCCGGCCCGTTGGCGGGGCAAGGAAGGAGTTGAATTTGCTTCAGGCAGTGTCCCTTCCGACTGCCCATCCTGGAGCCTACGATGATCTCGAGTGCCATTGAATTGTCAAGGCAGGAACGGGTTCCCCATCGATGGCACGTCCTCAAGATATTGCGTGCGATGCGATCGGGACATCCGTTCATACGACTTCTGGATATGTCGTGCCTGATGCACCTTGAAGGTGTTCCGCTGGCGGTGCATTTCTTCGGATACCTGGAGCGCAACGGCTACATCGCCCCCCGCGCGAGGGTGGGCCTGCTCGCCCACTACTACACGCTCACCTCCGAGGGCATCACGTTGTACGAGGAAGGGGAGCGCTGGTGGGGTTCGCTGGGGTGGCAGGAAAAGCTCTGGGTGATCTGGCAGGGGTAGATCTTGCGCAATCGCCCCCGTTTGCGTGGTCATCGACGATCGACACCGCTTCGCCTCCGACAGGCTTGATTTCAGGCCACTGCGTATCGATCGTCGACGAGCCGGATACGGCCGGTCGCGAGGAGCGTGTCAAGCTGTTCGCCCAACGCGCCAGCAATGTTGGCCGAGGCGCGCCCAAAGCCCAGGGCCTCGAGGGCGCTGGTGATGGCCGCATCCCGATCCATCGAGAAACCGGCCTGGATCGCCTGTAGCAGCGCGACGTCCAGCTCCTCCGGTGAGACCCATTCGATCCTGCGCTCGGCCGGCGCGAGGGTGCTGCGGCTTCTTGCTTGCACCTCGCCGCGGGGCTGGGTATGGAGGAATCCGCCCGCATAGTTGAACAGCCCGGAGCGCACGCCGTGTTCGACCGCCCTTGAAACCGCCTGCGTGATGCGACTGCCGGCACGGCTCACGCCGAAGGCCTCCATGAGGCGTCGGGTTACCTCGGCTTCATGGACGGGCGCCTCGATCGCGGCAACCTTCTGTATGAGGTCCGCCAGTTGCGGGACAGCGACCTCGTGGATCGCCTGGGCTCCTTTCCAGGGCGGCAGAACGGCTTTGCGGTAAGTCGCCACGGAGGGTGAGGTTGTCTCCTCGTCCGGTTGTGCACGCTCTATAAGGGGTGCGTTCACGGGCTTGATGGCGGGTTGAACAGGGCGGGCCGCCTTGCGCAGTGCGCGCGCGGCTTCGATTGCGGCGACTGCGCGGTCGAGTTCCCGCCCCGGGTCACGAAACCAGTCGGTGCTCCAGATCCGGTGGAAGATCCAGCCGAGGCCTTCCAGAACGCCCTGGCGCAGGCGGTCCCGGTCGCGAGCCGAACGTGAGCTGTGATAGGCCGCCCCGTCGCATTCGATCGCGAGGACGTAACGACCCGGCAGCTCCGGGTCCTTGACCGCCATGTCGATGAAATATCCGGCCGTGCCGACCTGGGGTTCGATCCGGTAGCCGCGCGCCTGCAGCGCGCTCATCACCTCCAGCTCGAACGGCGAGTCGGGGGTACGCCCCGTTTCCCGCGGGATGTCCAGCACGCGGGTCTCGGCGTACTTGAGGAAGTGCTTGAGCGCCCGCACGCCGTGACTCGCAGTCTCGTCGAGGTCGAGTTCCTCGCCGCGGAAGTTGCTGAAGACGGTCATGCCCATCTTCGCGCGGCTGATGAGTACGTTGAGGCGCCGCTCGCCACCTTCGCGGTTCAGCGGACCGAACTCTTTCGCGATACGTCCGGATTCGTTGCGCCCGTACCCGATGCTGATGAAGATGCGGTCACGCTCGTCGCCCTGCACGTTTTCCAGGTTCTTGACAAAGAACGGCTCGGTCGGATGGGCCTCGGTGAAGAACCGCTCCGGCCCGGGTGATTTGCGTCGCAACAACTCCAGCTCCACCTGAATCAGGTCGCGCTGCGCGACGCTGAATGCCACGACGCCCAGCGACAGGCCCGGGTGCGTTGTCGCATGGTCCATCACCGCCTGTGCGACCGCGCGGGCTTCCTCGCGATTGGTGCGCGTGCGCCCCCGGTCGTACAGCGCATGCGGAAGACAAACCATCTCCAAACCCGTAGCCAGCGCATTCGTGCCCGACGACGGGAAGATCGTGAGCCTGCGCTCGTAGAACTCGACATTGGATACGGCAATCAGCGATTCGTGGCGGCTGCGGTAATGCCAGCTGAGATAGCGCTCCTGGGCGCCGCGCGCGCGAAAGAGCGACAGCACGCTTTCGATGTCGGCGGTCACGTTGTCCTCTTCGTCGACTTCGACGTCGCGCCCGAAGAAATCGGTGGGCGGCATCTGGCGCGTGTCGCCGACGACGATCGCCTGCCGACCCCGCAGCAGCGCGCCGAACGCATCGACCGCCTTCACCTGGGAGGCCTCGTCGAAGATGACGACGTCGAACTCAACCTTGCCGGGCGGCAGGAAGCTGGCGATGGACATCGGGCTCATCATGAAGACAGGCTTGATCGCCTGCACCGCGCGGCCGGCCTGCTCCATGAGCTGGCGGATCGGCATGAGGCGCCGCTTCTTGTTGGCCTCGTTGCGCACGACGGCCATCTCTCCCGGATCGGAAAGACGCGGCTGGATCTCCCATATCCGCTTGGCGAGGCCGGCCTGCGCGTGGCCCAGGGACAGCTGGTCGAGGTGGCGGAAGCGGTCGATGAGGTGCGCCTGCTTGATCCGGTCGAACCGGGCGAGCGCAGGCGAGGCGCCGTAGGCCTGGGCGACGAGCCCCGCGTACCAACTGTAGTCGAACGCATGAACGAGGTCGTCCGCGTCGCGCTCCCAGTCCGCTGCCGCCTGCGCCACCTCGGGCAATCCGAGCGCGGCGAGTTCGTCGTGAAGGGCGTTGAAGCGGATCGTCTCGTAGATCGTCGGCACCGCCTCGAGCCACGTCGAAAGCTGCTCGCGCAGCTCGGCACAAGGGGAGTCGAGGAGCGTGGACGCCGGCCGGTTCCGGGCGAAACCCAGAAGGTCGATGATCGTGGTGACCCGTGCGCGCAAGTCGCTGGCAGCGGCGTGGATCGCTCCGATCGAAGTGCCCAGACTGCCGGCATCGGGGTGGCCGGCGAGGAAGCCGACGATGCCGGCAGGCAGCTGCCCTTTGCCCATATCGTCGTGGAGCCCGATGACCCATTCGCTCGACCGCCCGAGGACGTCCCAGTCGGAACGTTCGCCCATCCATTGGGCGCCGAAAAGCGCTTCACCGAGCGCGAGATGCTGGTCGTAAGTGCGCCTGCTCAGCTGGTAGCCGAGGATGCCGTCTACCAGCGCGAGCGTCGATGCGTTGTCCTTGGGCAGCGGCTTTTTGCACAGGCCCTGGAGGCGGGCACGGGCACGTCGATAGGCGCCCGAGAAAACGCGCCACCACTTTTCGCCCAGCTGCGCGAGGTGCTGGCGCTCGGTCAACAGGTCCTGCTCCCATGCCTGTTCAATCAGCATCCCGTCGTGCGCGCTGCGCGCCGAGGCCATCATGCGTCCGGCCGCAACGAGCGCCCGGATGGATTCGGGCCCGGTCTGCCAGACTGCGCTATCCAGCCGTACGCCGATGAGCGGGGGCGCTTCGGCCGCGCGCCGGGCCGTGCGGCAGATCACGTCGACATCCTGGAGCGTCGCCGGGCGTTCGAGGCCGAGGTGGGCGGCCAGTTGCCCGGCCGACTCCAACAGGCGTGACAGCACCGTGATGGCGTGCTTCAGCTCCTCCGTGACACGCGTCTGCTCGACGGGAGAGAACGTCGTGCACGCCGTCCCGTAGAACGTATTGAGCGACGGCCGGCCGTTTTCCCGCAGGTGATGCGCCAATTCCGCGACCTTCTCGCGGATGCGGGTATGGTCCCGCTGGGACCATGCCTTCATCGGCTCGAATGACCATACCGGCAAGCTCTCATGCTTGCGCTTGATGCGCAAATAATGGCCCAGTGCGGTGATGAAGGGGATGGTGCTCGCGCCGATGGCCGTATTGACTGCCTCGCAGTAGGCATTCAGCTCGTTGCGGACTTCCTTGAGCGCGGCCAGGTCGTCCGTGCCGTCGGCGGCCAGCGGGCGACCTTGCTGCAAGGTGCGCTCGAGCTCTCGAACCACCGATTGCTTGGTCGCCTTGTGGCTGTGCAGTTCGAGCACCGCGTCGCCCAGATGACACTCGTCGAGGCGGCGCTTGACCACTTCGAGCGCCGCCATCTTCTCGGCGACGAAGAGCACTTTTTTGCTGCTGGCCAACAGCTCCGCGATGATGTTCGTGATGGTCTGGGATTTCCCCGTGCCCGGCGGCCCCTGGATCACCAGGTTGCGGCCTTCCCGTGCCTCGAGGATCGCCATCGTCTGGCTGCTGTCGGCATCGCGCACGAAGCGCACCTCGCCCGGCTCGATGATCGTATCGAGGTGCGTGTCCTCGGCGACGAAAGCAGCCTCGTTCGAAAAGCCTTCGCCCAGCAGGCGCCCAAGAACCGGATGTTCGCTGGGGCGCTTGTCCTCGGGCCAGACTGCCTCGTCGAGGTCGTTGAACATCAGGAATTTGCCGAACGAGAAAAACCCGAGGTGGATTTCATCGGGTACCACTTTCCAGCGCGGCTGCTTCGAAACGCACCCGGAAACGGCCTCATAGAACGATTCGGTGCCCGGCATCTCGGATGCGTCGGCGTTCGCATCGGCCATGTACTGCGGCAGATCGAGCGCAAAGTCCGTCTTGAGCTTCGCCGCAAGCGACAGGTTCTGGATGAGGTCGTCGTCGCTGTAGCGCAGCCGGAAGACATCCCGGGTGCCCGTGCGGGACAGCTCGACGGGCACGAGCAGCAACGGCGCCTTGCGAAGCTTGTCGGAGGATTCCGCCTCGTACCAATGTAGGAAGCCCAGGGCAAGAAAAAGGATGTTTACCCCTTGCTCCTGGATGAAGGTCTGCGCTTCGGTGTGAATTTTCAGCAGGCTGAGGAATAGTCGCTCCTCGGAGAGAATCGTCTGCAGCTTGGTGTCCGTGTGCTGCCTGGCGATGTCGCCGCCGGCGACGTCCTCATCCGGCCAATCGGCGCCGTCGAGTTCTTCGACGAGGGCAATCGTCGCCGCGTCCTGGGCCGGGGCATCGACTTCCTCGCGGTCTTCACCCGACCCCGCGGCCGTGTCCTGAGCGGAGTCTGTCCTGACGATGCTGTTCCCGGTCTCTTTTCCGCCCTTCGTTCCTTTCTCGGGCGCGGGCACGAACGTCATGGCCTTGTTCTGCCGGTACAGGAGCTGAAGGATCTGCTCGGAGCGCTCATCGACGATCGCCAGGCTCCTGGGGCCGCTGCGGAAGTTGATCATCGTGTTGCGCAGCCCTATGTCGAGGAGGTCCTTTCGACTGCTGGCAAGCTTCTTTTTAATCTCTGCGTGCGACATTCACGTTACCTCTTCAACCTCAGCCCGGGCACAGGATACCGAACCCATAAAGCTGATCAATGGTAAGCGAATACGCTCTCTCCGAGGTCCGCCGCAGAAGTCCCGATGAAGCGGAGCCGGCGGCGTATCAAAGTGATGCGACCGGAAACGGGCCGGAAAAACAAAAGGCCAACCTGTGAAGGCTGGCCTTATCCTGCTTTTCTTGGCTCCCCGACCTGGGCTCGAACCAGGGACACACGGATTAACAGTCCGTTGCTCTACCGACTGAGCTATCGGGGATCGGTACGGTGTCCGGCGAAAACATCGCCTGGACTAAATTTGGCTCCCCGACCTGGGCTCGAACCAGGGACACACGGATTAACAGTCCGTTGCTCTACCGACTGAGCTATCGGGGAATTGAGCCGCGCAGTATAGATATCTGGCGCGGACCCGTCAATATTTGACCAAGATGATTTTCACGCCTTCGCGACGGACGCGATCGCCTTCGCGACGTAGCCGATATTGCGTGAGTTCAGCGCCGCGAGGCAGATCCGCCCCGTTGACACCGCGTAGATGCCGAACTCGTTCTTCAGCTGCTCGACCTGGGCGGCAGACAGGCCGGTGTAGGAGAACATGCCGCGCTGCTGGATGACGAACGAGAAGTCCTGGGCGACCCCGGCGGCTTTCAGGCTCTCGACCAGGCCGATGCGCATCGCGCGGATGCGATCGCGCATGCCGGCGAGCTCGTCTTCCCACATCTGGCGCAGTTCGGGGGCGTTCAGCACTGCGGCGACGACTGCGCCGCCGTGGGTGGGCGGGTTCGAGTAGTTCGTGCGGATGACGCGCTTGACCTGCGACAGCACGCGAGCGGCTTCGTCCTTGTTCGCGGTGACGATCGACAGCGCGCCGACGCGTTCGCCGTACAGCGAGAACGACTTCGAGAACGAACTGGAGACGAAGAACTGCAGGCCACTGGCAGAGAACAGGCGCACGGCGACCGCGTCCGGCTCGATGCCGTCGGCGAAACCCTGGTAGGCCATGTCGAGGAAGGGCACGAGGCCGCGCGCGCGGCAGGCCTCGACCACTTCGCCCCACTGCGCTTCGGTGAGGTCTGCGCCGGTCGGGTTATGGCAGCACGCGTGCAGCACGACGACGGAGCCGGCAGCCAGTTCGCCGAACTTCGCTTTCATGCCCGCGAAGTTCACGCCGCGCGTCGCCGGATCGTAGTACGGGTAGGTGTCGACCGCGAAACCGGCGGACTCGAAGATCGCGCGGTGGTTTTCCCAGCTCGGGTCGGAAATGTAGACGGTTGCGGCCGGGTTCAGCCGCTTCAGGTAGTCGCCGCCGACTTTCAGCGCGCCGGTGCCGCCGAGCGCCTGGATCGTCACTACCTGGCCGTTTGCGATCAGCGTGGAATCCTTGCCGAACAGCAGGTTCTGCACCGCGTTGTTGTAGGCTGGAGCGCCTTCGATCGGCTGGTAGCCGCGCGGCGGCATTGCCTCGAGGCGCGCCTTTTCGGCGGCCTTCACTGCGGCCAGCAGCGGAATCTTGCCGTTGTCGTCGTAATAGACGCCGACGCCGAGGTTGACCTTGTCGGTGCGGGTATCGGCGTTGAAGGCCTCGTTCAGGCCGAGAATCGGGTCACGGGGCGCCATCTCGACGGCGGCGAAGATCGAAGGCATAAACAACTCCAGGTTGGGCGGGCGCGCGGTCCGGCCCGAAGCCTCGTCTCGAGGTTCGGGTCCATGCTGCCGTGCTTTGAGCCGCGTTTTGGGAAATAATGGGCTTCTTGCCGTGGCCATTCCGTCCTGGACGGCAACCCGGCAAGCGCCTGAAACAGCCGGAAATTTTAGCATGACGAGTTCGACCGACAGCGTTCCGGTGATCACTTTCGTGGACAGTCCGTTCCGCCTTCACCAGCCATTCCCGCCCGCCGGCGACCAGCCCGCGGCGATCGACCTGCTTACCGAAGGGATCGCCGACGGACTGATGTACCAGACCCTGCTCGGCGTGACCGGCTCGGGCAAGACCTACACGATGGCGAACGTCATCGCCCGCTGCGGCAGGCCGGCGCTCGTGCTGGCGCCGAACAAGACCCTCGCGGCGCAGCTTTACGCGGAGTTCCGCGAGTTCTTCCCCGAAAACGCCGTCGAGTATTTCGTCTCGTACTACGACTATTACCAGCCCGAAGCCTACGTGCCGTCGCGCGATCTCTTCATCGAGAAGGACTCGAGCATCAACGAGCACATCGAGCAGATGCGCCTGTCGGCGACGAAGAGCCTGATGGAGCGGCGCGACGTCGTCATCGTCGCGACCGTGTCGTGCATCTACGGCATCGGCGACCCGGTCGACTACCACGCAATGATCCTGCACCTGCGCGAAGGTGAGCGCATCGCGCACCGCGACCTCGTGCAGCGTCTCGTCGCGATGCAGTACACGCGTTCGGACATCGATTTTCGCCGCGGCACTTTTCGCGTGCGCGGCGACGTCATCGACGTTTTTCCGGCCGAGAACGCCGAACTTGCGGTTCGCATCGAGCTGTTCGACGACGAAGTCGAACATCTGACGCTGTTCGACCCGCTCACCGGGCACCTGAAGCAGAAGCTCATGCGCTTCACGGTGTATCCGTCCAGCCACTACGTGACCCCGCGCGCGACGGTGCTGAAGGCGATCGAGGCGATCAAGGACGAATTGCGGGACCGGTCGGCGTATTTCCAGACATCCGGCAAGCTCGTCGAAGCGCAGCGCATCGAGCAGCGCACTCGCTTCGACCTCGAAATGCTCAACGAGATGGGTTTCTGCAAGGGCATCGAGAATTACTCGCGCCACCTCTCGGGACGCGGGCCGGGCGAGCCGCCGCCGACGCTGATCGACTATCTGCCGCCGGATGCGCTGCTGTTCGTCGACGAGTCGCACGTGTCGATTCCGCAGGTCGGCGGCATGTACAAGGGGGACCGCTCACGCAAGGAAAACCTCGTCGGCTACGGTTTTCGGCTGCCGTCCGCGCTCGACAACCGCCCGCTGAAATTCGAGGAATTCGAGCGCTTGATGCCGCAGACGATTTTCGTCTCCGCGACGCCCTCGACCTATGAAGCCGAACACCAGGGGCAGGTGGTGGAGCAGGTTGTGCGTCCGACCGGGCTGATCGACCCGGCGATCGAGGTCCGGCCCGCGACCACACAGGTCGACGACCTGCTGTCCGAAGCGAAGCGCCGCATCGCAGCCGGTGAGCGCGTGCTGGTCACGACGCTGACCAAGCGCATGGCGGAGGATCTGACCGACTACCTGGCCGAGAACGGGATTCGCGTCCGCTACCTGCACTCCGACATCGACACGGTCGAGCGCGTCGAGATCATCCGCGACCTGCGCCTCGGAAAATTCGACGTGCTCGTCGGCATCAACCTGCTGCGCGAGGGCCTCGACATCCCCGAAGTGTCGCTGGTCGCGATCCTCGATGCCGACAAGGAAGGCTTCCTGCGATCGGAGCGCTCGCTGATCCAGACGATCGGGCGCGCCGCGCGGCACATCAATGGCCGTGCCATCCTCTACGCTGATGTCGTGACCCGGTCGATGCGCGCGGCAATCGACGAGACCGAACGACGGCGGGCCAAGCAGGTCGCCTTCAACCAGGCAAACGGCATCGTGCCGAAGACAGTGAGCAAGCGGATCAAGGACATCATCGACGGCGTCTATGGAGGTAACGAGGAGCGCGAAGGGCGAACCGCGGCCGAACCGCAGCCCGAGTACTTTTCGATGGACGAGAAGACCGTGGCAAAATCGATCCGCAAGCTGGAAAAAGAAATGCAGGAGCACGCTCGCAACCTGGAGTTCGAGAAGGCTGCCGCCGCACGGGATGAGTTGTTCCGGCTGCGGCAGCGGGCGTTCGGCGCCGACCAGCACGGCACACCATGAAGGAGGAAAGATTGACGAAGATCCTGTTTGTCTGCACGGGCAATATCTGCCGGTCGCCGACTGCCGAGGGCATAGCCCGTCACCGGATCGAATCGGCCGGACTGTCCGCGGCGATCATGGTGGACTCCGCCGGAACATACGGCGCCCACGTCGGGGAACCTCCCGACCCGCGTGCCCGGAAAGCCGCCGGGAAGCGGGGCTACGATCTTTCCACGCTGCGTGCGCGAAAACTGGAGACGGCCGATTTCCAGAATTTCGATCTGCTTCTGGCAATGGACGCGGGCCATCTCGAGATCATGCGCGGCGTCTGCCCGGAAGTTTATCGGCCGAAACTGCAACTGTTCATGAATTACGCCCGCAAGCACCAGCTGAGCGAGGTGCCTGATCCCTACTTCGGCGGCGAGAGCGGTTTCGAGGTGGTGCTGGATTACTGCGAGGACGCCGTCGAAGGTCTGCTCGAGGAGATTGTCGGGCGTTGAGGTGAGCAAGAGCCCGCCCGCCGCTTCCGGCACGGCGGCAGAAGGTCAGGGCTGCAGCGCGAAAAAATGGGGCCGTCCGTGAGGAGGGCCCCATTCGCGCCAAAACGCAGCAAGGCTTATTTGGAGTGGGTTTCGACCTGCTGCAGCGGTTCGTTGACGATGACCGGCGCCGGACGCGGACGGCGTCCCAGCGGTCGGGCAGGAGTCTCGCCCGCCGTACTCGCCAGCTCTTGCACCTTGTCGCGGCTGGTCTCGATCATCACCAGGCCGCTTTCGGCCAGGTTCACGCCCAGGTCGATCGGAGCGGAGGGCGCCCGGGACTCGGCCGTACTGACTTCGGCTTCGGTCACGGCGACTTCGGTTTCCGGCGCGACGACATTTTGCGCGGGAGCCGCAGTGGGCGCCTGCTCGGTCACGGCCTCAGCCAATTCCTCGCTCGCGGATGCCTGTACCGGTTCGGGGCCTGCAGGGGCGAGAGGCTCCATGAGGCCGGCCTGCAGCGATTCGCGCGCACGCTCGGCCGCTTCGATCGCTGCTTCCGGTGCAATTTTCGCTTCGAGTGCCGGTTCAATTTCAGCTTCTCTTTCGGCCACAGGTTCCGCAGCGGTTTCGAGCTTCACCGGCGCGAACGCCGGCTCGGCTTCCGCGGGCGATTCAGCCTCGATGTTGGCTGCTGGATGCAGAGAGACAGGCAACGGTGCGGCTTCGGCTGTGACAACGACAGGTTCCGGCGAGGTGGCAGCGACAGGCATCGGGGCGGCAGCTTCCGCGGCAGCGACGGGCAGCTCAGCGGCGGCCTCGGCAACCGGCTCGGCACTGACGACTTGTGTCGTTTCCGGTGCTGTTTCGACGATCGGCATAGCCGCTTCGGCCGAGATATCCGCGGTTTCGTCGCCCGATGCAGCAACTTCTGCCTGCTGTTCGGTTCCGCGCCGGTCACGGCGGCCGCGGCTGCGGCGACGACGCTTCTCGGCGGCGCCCTCTTCGGCTGCGGGAGCGATTGCTGCGGCCTCCATCGGCGCGACCGGGGCGGCGATTGCGACGGTACTGACCGGCAATTCCACGACGTTGTCTACCACGGCTTCACCCTGCTTCGGCTGACTGCGCGGACCACGGCCCTGGCGCGTACGGCCGCCGTTGTCACGCTCCGGACGTGCCGGCCTGTCGCCGCGGTCGACGACGGCCTCGGGTCGTTCTGTACGCTCGGGCCGTTCGGGCCGCTCCGCGCGTTCGCTGCGCATCGACCCTCTTGCAGCCTGGGCGGCCAATGTCGACTCGTCACGCTCACCCCGTTCGGTGCGTTGCTGGCCATCGCGACGGTTGCGATTGTTGCCGCGGCGAGTATCGCTGCGCTCGACCCGCGGGCGGGGCTCCTGCTTCTGGGCAACCTCCGGAACCCTCTGCGGCGTCACGGCCGGCTTCTCGCTGCGCAGCCAGCCGAACAGGCGCTGGAACAGTCCGGCGGGCTTCGCGACGGGGGCGGGCGCCGTCACCGGTTCGGGTTTCGGTTCGACGATCGGGGCGGGCTGGGCCGGTGAGATTCCCTTCACGACGGCTTCCGCGCGCGGCGGCTTGTTGTCGTCTTTCGACGGCAGCCGCAGATCGATTTCCGCAGGTTTGCCGACCATCTGGTAGCTCGCCAGCGCGACTTCTTCCTGGTTCAGCTGGTCATGGCGCAGACGAATGATTTCGTGGTGCGGTGTCTCCAGGTGGCGGTTCGGGATGATGATCAGCTGGATCTTGTGACGGACCTCGATGTGCGCGATGTCCACGCGCTTCTCGTTGAGCAGGAAGGTCGCGACGTCGACCGGAACCTGCAGATGCACGGCGCCGGTGTTTTCCTTCATCGCCTCCTCTTCGAGGATGCGCAGGATGTGCAGCGCCGACGATTCGGTACTGCGGATATGGCCCGTGCCGTTGCAGCGCGGGCACGGGATGTAGCTGGTTTCGGCCAGTGCCGGGCGCAGGCGCTGGCGCGACAGTTCGAGCAGGCCGAAGCGGCTGATCTTGCCGGTCTGGACGCGCGCACGATCATGCCGCAGCGCGTCGCGCAGCAAACCTTCGACTTCGCGCTGGTTCTTTTGCGACTCCATGTCGATGAAATCGATGACGATCAGGCCGCCGAGGTCGCGCAAACGCAGCTGGCGCGCGATTTCCTCGGCCGCTTCGAGGTTGGTGCGAAACGCGGTTTCCTCGATGTCCTCACCCTTCGTCGAGCGACCGGAGTTTACGTCGATCGACACCAGCGCCTCGGTATGGTCGATGACGACCGCCCCGCCGCTCGGCAGGGTGACCTGGCGCGAGTACGCGGATTCGATCTGGTGCTCGATCTGGAAGCGCGAGAACAGCGGCACGTCGTCGCTGTAGCGCTTGACGCGGTTTACGTTGGCCGGCATCACGTGCGACATGAACTGCCGCGCCTGTTCGTACACGTCGTCGGTGTCGATCAGGATTTCGCCGATCTCGGGCTGGAAATAATCGCGGATCGCACGGATCACGAGGCTGCCTTCCTGGTAGATCAGGAAAGCGCCGGACTGCGACTGCGCTGCGCCATCGATCGCGCGCCACAGTTGCAGCAGGTAGTTCAGGTCCCACTGCAGCTCTTCGGCGTTGCGGCCGATCGCGGCGGTACGCGCGATCAGGCTCATGCCGGAAGGAATTTCGAGCTGATCCATGACGTCACGCAGCTCGGTGCGTTCATCACCCTCGACGCGACGCGACACGCCGCCGCCGCGCGGGTTGTTCGGCATCAGGACAAGGTAACGGCCCGCCAGCGAGATGTAGGTGGTGAGCGCAGCGCCCTTGTTGCCCCGTTCGTCCTTTTCGACCTGGACGATGAGTTCCTGGCCTTCCTTCAGCGCGTCCTGGATGCGGACCTTGCCGGCATCGGCGCCGGTGGCGAAATAGGTGCGGGAAATTTCCTTGAACGGCAGAAACCCGTGCCGCTCGCCGCCGTAATCGACGAATGCGGCTTCAAGACTCGGTTCGATGCGGGTGATGACGGCCTTGTAGATGTTGCTCTTGCGTTGTTCCTTGGCGGCCGATTCGATATCGAGGTCGATCAGTTTCTGACCGTCCACGATCGCGACGCGCAATTCCTCGGCCTGCGTCGCGTTGAAAAGCATGCGCTTCATTTATGTCGTTCCCCCGCGCGGAACCCACGGGCAGGACGAACGGCGCGCACCATCGCGCTTACTACGAGATCAGGAGCGGGTAGTGATGCCTACTTTTTTCTGGTCGGTAATGGGCTGTGATGGGTCGGCTGGTCGAATTCTCGCGTGTTCCCGCCGAAGGCCGGAACCCTTGATCCTGCGTGTGCGTTACGCGTCTAGATTCAATCAAATGGATTGAAGTTTGTCGATTGCGTTACCATCAATGCCTTTTTTGGCAGCGCTGGCACGTTTTGGTTGCCCGGGAGCTCGCATTCGGGCTCGTTGTCGTCCGTCCGCATCCGCTTTCGTGCGCGAGGGACTTCGACTGCAACCGGGGCCAACCGGGACTAAGTATATTTCAGGATGATGGGACAAGGCAAAGCGATTGCGGTACGGCGCGAACGGGTGGACGAGGCAGCCGCCGGTCAGCGCATTGACAACTACCTGTTGCGGATCTGCAAGGGCGTGCCGAAGAGCCACGTCTATCGCATCCTGCGCAGCGGCGAGGTCAGGGTAAACGGGGGGCGCGTCGCACCCACCTATCGTCTTGCGGAGAACGACGAAATCCGCATTCCTCCTATCCGGCTGGCCGAGAAGACGGCAAGCGGGCCCGCTCCGGCCGGAGAACCGCTGCCGGTGGTCTTCGAGGATGAAGCGCTGCTGGTGGTGGATAAACCGTCGGGCAAGGCAGTGCATGGCGGCAGCGGCGTGAGCTTCGGCGTCATCGAGCAACTGCGCAGCCAGCGCCCCGATGCGCGGCTGCTCGAGCTCGCGCATCGAATCGACCGCGAGACATCCGGTTTGCTGATGATCGCGAAAAAACGGTCGGCGCTGACCGCGCTGCACGACATGATGCGCGAGGGGCGCGTCGAAAAGCGTTACTTGACGCTGGTTGCCGGCCGCTGGGCGAACCCGCTGCAGCACGTCAAGGAACCGCTGTTCAAGTACCTCACACCCGAAGGCGAGCGGCGCGTGAGGGTGAGCGGCGACGGAAAGGCCTCGCACAGCATCGTGAGGCTGGTCCGGCGGTGGTCGCGGTTCAGCCTCCTCGAAGTCGAACTCAAGACCGGACGCACCCACCAGATCAGGGTGCACCTCGCACATCTGGGTTTTCCGCTGTGCGGCGACGACAAGTACGGGGATTTCGCGCTGAACAAGTCCCTCGAGGCCGAAGGCCTGAAGCGGATGTTCCTGCACGCGGCACGGCTGTCCTTCGCCCACCCCCTGACGGGCGAGGCGATCACGCTGACAGCCGATCTGCCCGCCGAATTGCAGTCCTTCCTCGCCCACCTCGACGCCACGGAGCCGCGCAAGCATGGCTGACCGCTACGATCTAATCGTTTTCGACTGGGATGGCACGCTGATGGATTCGGCTGCGGCGATCGTCGCGGCAATCCTGGCCGCGTCGCGCGACCTGAACCTGCCGGAGCCTTCGGAAGAACGTGCGCGCCACGTGATCGGCCTCGGCCTGTCGGACGCGTTGCGCCATGCGGTGCCCGAACTTGCCGAAAACGACTACCCGCTGATGGTCGAGCGTTATCGCTTCCATTACCTGTCACGCGACCACGAGCTGACGCTTTTCCCCGGCGCAGCCGCGATGATTGCGCAGCTTGCCGCGATGGGACGGAGCCTTGCGGTCGCGACCGGCAAGAGCCGGCTCGGGCTCAAGCGGGCGCTGGAGCAGACCGGCCTGGGGCCGTATTTCCACACCACGCGTTGCGCCGACGAATGTTTTTCGAAGCCTCATCCGGCGATGCTCGAAGAGATCATGGACGAACTCGGAATTGCGAAGCATCGCACGCTGATGGTGGGCGACACTACGCATGACCTGCAGATGGCGAAGAATGCCGGCGTCGACTCCCTGGCGGTGGCGTTCGGCGCCCATCCGCGCGCGGCGCTCGAGGCGGAGTCGCCTGTCGATGTCCTCGCGACTCCGGGAGAACTGGCGGTATGGTTGCGCGATAACGCCTGATCTGCGAGGGGCGGAAACTCACGCTCGTGCCGGTCGTTGAACATGATGGCGACGTTTATTTGACGGAACAGGATGATGGATAGCGACAAGCGTGACGATGACTGGGCGCGGAGCGTGCTCGAACGACTCGCCCTCGAAGCGCTTGTCGAGCAGCGACGTCGACGCCGCTGGGGAATTTTCTTCAAGTTCGTGGGGTTCGGATTCCTTGGCGCGGTGATTTACCTGATGGGGGATTGGGGCGCCTCCGCCGAAAAGCGCGCCGAGGGCCGGAGCTATACGGCGATGGTATCCGTCGAAGGCGTCATCGATTCGGGCAGCGAGGCGAGCGCCGGGCAGGTGATCGCGTCGCTGCAGGAGGCGTTCGCGGACCCGGCGGTGCGCGGCATCGTGCTGCGCGTGAACAGCCCTGGCGGCAGCCCGGTGCAGGCGGGGATGATCAACGACGAAATCGCGCGACTGCGCGGAACGCGGCCGGATCTGAAGGTGGTCGCAGTCGTGGAGGATGTATGCGCGTCGGGCGGCTATTACGTTGCCGTCGCGGCGGACAGCATCTACGTCGACAAGGCGAGCCTGATCGGATCGATCGGCGTCCTGATGGACAGCTTCGGCTTCGTCGGTGCGATGGACAAGCTCGGCGTGGAGCGGCGCCTGCTGTCGGCCGGCGAGAGCAAGGGGTTCCTCGACCCGTTTTCGCCGCAGCGGGCGAGTCATCTGGCTCACGCGAAGGTATTGCTCGACGACATCCACCAGCAGTTCATCAAGGTGGTGCGCAACGGGCGAGGCGACCGGTTGAAGGAGATCCCGGAGATGTTTTCGGGGCTGGTGTGGACTGGCGAGCGCAGCATCGAACTGGGTCTCGCGGACGATTACGGCACGGTCGAGTCAGTCGCGCGCAACGTGTTCAACGCCGAGGAGGTGAAGGATTTCACGCAGCGGCGGAACTTTGCCGAACGCTTCGCGCAGCAATTTGGCGCGAACGTTGCGGAAAGCGTGATGAGTTCGCTCGGGCGCGTCAGCCTGCGCTGACCGTCTCCGGTGCCTGCTGGAACGGGTCGGATCAGCGCGCCAGAATGAGGAACAGGGCAGGGCGCCGCGCGAGATCCGGCTTGGGGGCGCGCTGCCATTCGGCGATGCTGCGCGTGCGGATCCATTCGTCGTCGGTCGTCAGGTTGCGCGCGACACACAGGCGCGAAGTCGGGTGGCAGACCGCGAGCAGCGCTTCATAGAGCCGCTCGTTGCGGTAGGGCGTCTCGATGAAGATGTGCGTGCGCTGCAGCCGGCGTGACTCTTCTTCGAGTTGGCGGATGCTCCGGTCGCGCTCGCCTTCGGCCACCGGGAGATAGCCGTTGAACGCGAAGCTCTGGCCATTGAGCCCTGAGGCCATCAGCGCGAGCAGGATCGACGAAGGTCCGATCAGCGGACGGACTGCGACCTCCAGCGCATGCGCGCGGGCCACGAGTCGTGCTCCCGGATCGGCAACGGCCGGGCACCCGGCCTCGGACATCAGCCCGATGTGCTCCCCGGCAAGCGCCGGCTGGAGCAGCGCGTCGAGCTCGGCGTCGCTGTCCCGTTCGGGCAAGACGCGGATGTCCAGCTCGCGCAGTGGGGTTGGATGTTCGAGGCGCTTGAGTTCGGCTCTCGCCGTCTTGGCGTTTTCGACGACGAAGTGACGGATGCCTGTCGCGATGTGTTGCGCTTCGGCCGGCAGGAAGCGCGTCCACGACGTGTCGCCGAGGCTCACCGGCACCAGGAACAACGTTCCGGATGGCGGCTTCATGGCAGCTGGAGGCCTTCGGCCCGCAGCATGCGCGACAGCGCGATCAGCGGCAGGCCGACCAGCGCGGTCGGATCGTCGCCGGACAGCGAGTCGAGCAGCGTGATTCCCAGCGCTTCGGACTTCGCGCTGCCGGCGCAATCGAGCGGACGTTCCTTGTCGACGTAACGAACGATCTCGTCGTCGGACAGCTCGCGAAACTTCACCCGTGTCGGGACGTTCTCGCAACGGACCTGCCCGCTGCGTGCGTTGACCAGTGCCACCGCGGTATGGAATATCACCGTCGCACCTCGCATGCGTCGCAGCTGTCCGATGGCGGCCGCGACCGTCCCGGGCTTGCCGAAGATTTCGCCGTCCAGGTCGGCAACCTGGTCACTGCCGATGACCAGCGCGTCCGGATATCGCACCGCAACCGCGCGCGCTTTCTCCACTGCGAGGCGATTCGCCGTATCCGCCGGCATCTCGCCGCGCAAGGACGTTTCATCGACGTCGGGGCGGGCCGTCTCGAACGGTAGCTGGAGACGCTCGAGCAGCAGGCGCCGGTACGCGGAGGTCGAAGCGAGGACGAGTTTCATCGGTGTCGGGCGTATCGCGGGAGTAGAGATTGATTTCAGGCGGTTGCCCAAGGCAATGCCGGCGATCGAATATCGCACGGGTGCTTCAGCTATTTTGACAGGGCAAGCCGAAAATAATATCATGCGCGCCTTATGTCGCAACGATGCCTTATTCCGGATCCGTTCAAGTTTGCCGCCGAGGGGCGCAAGCTGTCCGGCGCAATCCCGTCTGCGGATCTCGGGCGGCTCGCGGATGTGATCCTTGATGCCTCCGGGGAAGTCGCCTATGAGCTGACAGGGGAGCTGGGGGTGGATCGCAAGCCGCGCCTCAGGCTGCGCGCCACCGGAGTGTTCCCGTTGCGGTGTCAGCGGTGCCTGGGTCGAATGGATTGGCCGCTGAGCATCGAAACGCTGCTCGAACTGGTCAGGCCCGGGCAGGCGATTCCGGAAGGCGAGCTGGAAAACGATGAATTCGATGCGATCGAAGCGACGCCGGATCTGGATGTCCTGGCGCTCGTCGAGGACGAAATCGTACTCGCGGTGCCCATAGCGCCGCGGCATGAAAAGTGTGACGTGCCACGTCCTTCGGACGGGGCGGAAAAGAAATCGCCTTTTGCTGCGCTCGAGAAGCTTCGCAAGAGCGATAGCGCAACTTAGGCGCGATATTTGTATTAGGAGCGTTTCATGGCTGTTCAGCAGAACAAGAAGTCCCCTTCGAAGCGTGGCATGCACCGTGCGCACGATTTTCTGACCGATCCTCCGCTGGCGGTCGAGCCGACCACCGGTGAAGTGCATCTGCGTCACCATATCAGCCCGAGCGGCGTGTACCGCGGTAAGAAGGTCGTCAAGACCAAGGGCGAATAAGTCCGGTTACCGGAAACGGCGCGGCGCCTTGTGCGCCTGCGCCGTTTTTTCATCCGAATCAATTGTTCGAGCCACGCGAGAAGCCGATGGGTGTCACCGTTGCGATCGACTGCATGGGTGGCGATCATGGCCCGGCCGTGACCGTTCCTGCTGCGCGAGCGTTCCTGCGCAATCATCCCGAAGCCCGCATCATCCTCGTCGGGCGCCAAGATGCGCTCGAGCAGGCGATGGCCGCCATCGGGAACGGATTCGGCGAGCGGCTTTCGCTCCGCGCCGCGTCAGAAGTCGTCGCCATGGACGACCCTCCGGCAATCGCCATGCGCACGAAGAAGGATTCGTCGATGCGCGTGGCGATTGACTTGGTGAAGTCGGGTGAGGCGCAGGCTGCAGTGTCGGCTGGCAACACCGGCGCGCTGATGGCGATTTCGCGCTTTGTGCTGAAAACCTTGCCGGGAATCGACAGGCCGGCGATCGCCACCATTTTGCCGACGCGCAAGGGGCAGACGTACGTCCTCGATCTGGGTGCCAACGTCGACTGCCTGCCCGAGCATCTGCTCCAGTTCGGCATCATGGGCGCAATGCTGGTGTCGGCCGTCGAGCATCTCGACCGGCCGACGGTTGGTCTGCTCAACATCGGCGAAGAAGCGATCAAGGGCAACGAGGTGGTGAAGCGGGCCGGGGAGTTGCTGAAAACGAGCGGTCTGAACTTCTACGGCAATGTCGAAGGTGACGACATCTACAAGGGTACGACCGACGTCGTGGTGTGCGACGGATTCGTCGGCAACGTCGCGTTGAAGACCTCCGAAGGGCTGGCGCAGATGCTGGCGACTTTTCTGCGCGAAGAATTTAGCCGCAATCTGCTCAGCAAGGCGATGGCGCTGATCGCGATGCCGGCGCTCAAGCGCTTCAAGCATCGCGTCGATCACCGTCGGTACAACGGCGCGGCGCTGCTCGGATTGCGCGGCGTAGTCGTCAAGAGTCACGGCTCGGCCGATGCGTTCGCGTTCGAGCAGGCAATCCACCGCGCCGCCGAGGCGGCATCGAACCGCTTGATCGAGCGCATTACCGAACGGATGACGGCTATGGGGGTAGCAGCATGATCTACGCACGGATCGCCGGAACTGGCAGCTTTCTGCCGGGCGAGCCGGTAACCAACGATGACTTGGTGGCGCGCGGTATCGATACGTCGGACCAATGGATCATCGAACGGACCGGAATCCGCACTCGGCATCTGGCGGCGGCGGAAATGTCGTCGAGCGATCTGGCGAAGACAGCGAGCGAGCGCGCGCTCGAAGCGGCAGGAGTGCGGCCCGACGACATCGACCTGATCATCGTCGCGACCTCCACCCCCGACTGCATCTTTCCCAGCACCGCCGCACTGCTCCAGTGGAAGCTCGGCATTCGCAATGGCGCTGCCGCGTTCGACGTGCAGGCGGTTTGCAGCGGTTTCGTCTACGGGCTGACGATTGCCGAGAAGTTCATCCGCTCCGGCAGCCACAAGCGCGCGCTGGTCGTCGGCGCCGAAGTGTTCTCGCGCATTCTCGACTGGTCCGATCGCGGCACCTGCGTCCTGTTCGGTGACGGCGCCGGCGCGGTCGTGCTCGAAGCGGCCGAGGCGCCGGGAATCCTGGCGAGCGCGCTGCACGCCGACGGAAGCCATCATCCGATTCTGTGCGTTCCGGGGGGGGTGGCGGCTGGCCAAGTCGTCGGCGACCCGTTCCTGCGCATGGACGGCCAGGCCGTGTTCAAGTTCGCGGTCAGGGCGCTGGGCGACGTCGCGCTGGAAGTGCTCGACCAGGCGGGCGTCACGGTCGACTCGGTGGACTGGCTGATTCCCCACCAGGCGAATATCCGCATCCTGCAGGCGACTGCGCGCCGTCTCGGCGTCTCGATGGACAAAGTGATCACGACCGTCGATCGCCACGGCAACACCTCCGCGGCATCGATTCCGCTGGCGCTCGACCTCGCCGTCCGCGATGGCCGTATCCGGCCGGGGCACCGCTTCATCATCGAAGGGGTAGGTGGCGGCTTCACCTGGGGCGCGGCGCTGCTCCAATTCTGATACAGGACGGATACGATGGTTTTTGCGCTGGTTTTTCCGGGACAAGGGTCGCAATCGGTCGGCATGATGTCGGCCTACGGTGAACGGGCCGAGATTCGCGACACCTTTGCCGAAGCGTCGGATGCACTCGGCGAGGATTTGTGGCAGATGGTGAGCGAGGGGCCGGCAGAACGGCTCGCGCTGACGGTGAATACCCAGCCGCTGATGCTCACCGCCGGGGTCGCCGCGTACCGTGCGTGGCTGGCTGCCGGCGGGCCGAAGCCCTCGCTCGTCGCCGGTCACAGCCTCGGGGAATACTCCGCGCTGGTCGCCGCCGGAGCGCTGAGCTTCAAGGATGCCGTGCCGCTGGTGCGCTTTCGTGCGCAAGCGATGCAGGAGGCGGTTCCGGCAGGCGAGGGGGCAATGGCAGCGCTGCTCGGCCTCGACGTCGATGCGGTTCGCGAGGCATGCGCCGAGGCGTCCCGCGGCGAGGTCGTCGAAGCGGCGAACCTGAACGCGCCGGGCCAGATCGTCATTGCCGGAGCAAAGGGTGCGGTCGAACGCGCGATCGAGGCGGCGAAGGGGCGCGGCGCGAAGCGCGCGATGTTGTTGCCGGTCAGCGCCCCGTTCCACTGCGCGCTGATGAGGCCGGCAGCCGAGCGGCTGGCCGAGCGCCTCGCGACGGTCACGATCGCGCGGCCCGAGATCGCGGTGCTGAACAACGTCGATGTCGCGGTGTGCGATGAGCCCGCTGGAATCCGCGACGCACTGGTCCGCCAGGCGTTCTCGCCGGTGCGCTGGATCGAAATCGTCCAGGAAATTTCCCGGCGCGGCATCGGCCACGTCTTCGAATGTGGCCCGGGCAAAGTGCTCGCGGGGATGACCAGGCGGATCGCAGGTGACTTGCAGGGGGGCTCGATTCACGACGCCGCCAGTCTCGAACTCTCGATCGCGGCGGTGAAATGAGCGCAACGAATTCACCCCTGAAAGGGGCAGTGGCGCTGGTGACCGGCGCTTCACGTGGTATCGGCCGCTCCATCGCACTCGAACTGGGTCGGCTCGGCGCCACGGTCGTCGGGACGGCGACTTCGGAAGCGGGCGCAGCGGAAATCGGCAAGAGCCTGCTGGAAGCCGGCGTTGAAGGCTGCGGCCTCGCGCTCGACGTGACCGACGGCGCTGCCTGCGAGGCAGCGATCGGAGAGATCGAAAAGCGTTTTGGCGCGGTCGGCATTCTCGTGAACAATGCGGGCATCACGCGCGACAATCTCGCGCTGCGCATGAAGGACGACGAATGGGATACGGTGATCGACACCAATCTCAAGTCCGTCTTCCGCATGTCGCGCCTGGTCATGCGCGGGATGATGAAGGCGCGCGGCGGGCGCATCATCAACATCACTTCGGTGGTCGGCAGCGCCGGCAATCCCGGACAGGCGAACTATGCGGCAGCAAAGGCCGGGGTAGCCGGCATGAGCCGCGCCCTCGCGCGCGAACTCGGCAGCCGCAACATCACTGTCAATTGCGTTGCACCCGGATTCATCGACACCGACATGACCCGCGCACTGCCCGAGGCCGCGCGCGATGCGCTGCTGGGCAACATCGCGCTCGGTCGTCTTGGCCGACCGGAGGAGATCGCCGCGGCGGTCGCCTTCCTTGCTTCACCCGCCGCTGCTTACGTGACCGGGACGACCCTGCACGTGAATGGTGGTATGTACATGTCGTGAGCGCCGGCCGCGATAGCGGTTGCCATCCTTTTTGGTAGAATACGCCGGCTTTTTTATTCATATCTGGATCATTCAGGGAAGGAGTTTGTTCATGGAGAACATCGAACAGCGCGTCAAGAAGATTGTCGCCGAGCAGTTGGGCGTGAACGAATCGGAGATCAAGACCGAGTCGTCTTTTGTCGACGATCTGGGCGCGGATTCGCTGGACACCGTCGAACTGGTCATGGCGCTGGAAGAAGAATTCGAGTGCGAAATCCCGGACGAAGAGGCCGAGAAGATCACCACGGTTCAGCAGGCGATTGACTACGTCACCGCTCATCTGAAGAAATAAATCTGATTACCGGAGCGAACATTGACCCGTCGCAGAGTCGTCATTACCGGTCTCGGGATCATCTCGCCGGTCGGTAATACCGTTCCGGAGGCCTGGGACAACATTGTCAACGGCCGCTCCGGCATCGGCGAAATCACGCGTTTCGATGCCTCCAGCTTCCCGGTCAGGATTGCCGGCGAGGTGAGGGGTTTCGACATCGGCGCCTACCTTTCTCCCAAGGAGGCGCGCCGCATGGATATTTTCATTCACTACGGCCTGGCAGCGGGCATCCAGGCGTTCAGGGATGCCGGACTGGACGTTACCGCCTCCAATGCGGAACGCATAGGGGTCAACATCGGATCGGGGATCGGCGGTCTGCCGATGATCGAAGCGACCCACGACGATTTCCTCAAGGGCGGGGCACGCAAGATTTCCCCGTTCTTCATTCCCGGCACGATCATCAACATGATCGCCGGCAACCTGTCGATCATGCTCGGACTGAAGGGCCCGTGCCTGGCGATGGTCACCGCATGTACCACGGCGACGCACTGCATCGGCGAGGCAGCCCGCCTCATCCAGTACGGGGATGTCGATGTGATGGTGGCCGGCGGCGCCGAATCCACCGTCACTCCGCTCGCCGTCGGCGGCTTTGCCTCGGCGAAGGCGTTGTCGACGCGCAACGATGATCCGCTTACTGCCAGCCGTCCGTGGGACAAGGGGCGCGACGGTTTCGTGCTCGGCGAAGGCGCCGGCGTGCTGGTCCTCGAAGAGTACGAGCACGCAAAGGCGCGGGGCGCCCGTATCTACGCGGAAATATCCGGCTACGGCATGAGCGCCGATGCTTATCACATGACGGCACCGGCCGAGGACGGCGACGGCGCCGCGCGCTGCATGGCGAACGCGATGCGCGATGCCCGCATGACGGTCGAGGAGATCGACTACGTCAACGCCCACGGCACTTCGACGCCGCTTGGAGACGTGGCCGAGACGACCGCGGTAAAGCGCTGTTTCGGCGATCGGGCAAAGTCGATCGCGGTGAACTCCACCAAGTCGATGACCGGTCATCTGCTCGGGGCCGCGGGAGGTGTGGAAGCGGTGTTCACCGCGCTGGCCCTGCACAACCAGATCGCTCCGCCGACGATCAACATTTTCGAGCAGGACGAGCGGTGCGATCTTGATTACGTCGCGAACAAGGCGCGTCCGATGGAGATCCGGGCGGCGCTTTCGAATTCGTTCGGGTTCGGGGGCACGAACGGCACGCTGGCGTTTCGTCGCATCTGAACGGGCGGGATAGCGCTCCGCATGCGCTATCCGCTCGAACTGCCGCTCAGGCCATCCCGGCAGGCACTGATTATGATCGCCGCGATCCACACGATCGCGGCGATCGCATTTCTGCGTTCGTCGCTTTCCGGGCTGGCTCTCTATCCTGTTCTTTTCGTGCTCGCCGTATCGCTCTTCGCCGGCCTGCGCGTCGAGTGGAGCAAGGCGGGGCGAGTTCTGACCCTTGAGAATGATGGAACGCTTCGCGACGGCAGCGAAGTCGCGACGCTGCTACCGGAGACGGGGTGCACCGATTTTGGATGGGCGGCGTGGCTGCAGTGGCGACGCGACGAGGCGGAGGGTGCCGGTACGCGCTGTCGCGGGTCGATCATGCTGCTACCCGGTAACCTGCCCGGTGGACAGTGGCGGGCGCTGCGCATCTGGTTGCGGCAGAAGGTTCGTGCCGCCCGGGAAGAGGTGGGGGTGCGCGAAAACCCGGGCGGGAAACCGTAGAATCAGGTTTTTCGGGGCTGCAGGATCGTCGGGAGAGCCTCGTCGAGCAGTCCCGGATAGTCGCGCGAGAAGTGCAGGCCGCGGCTTTCCTTGCGCTCGAGCGCGCAACGCACGATGAGATCGGAAGTGACGACCAGATTGCGCAGTTCGATGAGATCGTTGGTCACGCGGAAGTTCGAGTAGAACTCATTGATCTCGCTCGTCAGCAGGCGGATCCGGTGCTGAGCGCGCTGCAGGCGCTTCGTTGTCCTGACGATGCCGACGTAGTCCCACATCGCTCGCCGCAGTTCTGCCCAGTTGTGGGCGATCACGACCTCTTCGTCGGCATCGGTCACCCGGCTCTCGTCCCACTCGGGCAGCGCAGGAATCGGGTCGCGGGGGCGCGCCTGGATGTCTTTCGCGGCCGCTTCCCCGAATACCAGGCATTCGAGCAGCGAGTTGCTCGCAAGCCGGTTCGCGCCATGCAGGCCGGTGCACGCCGACTCACCGACGCAATAGAGGCCGGCTACGTCGGTACGAGCGGCCAGGTCTGTGACGACGCCGCCGCAGGTGTAATGGGCCGCCGGGACGACGGGAATGCCTTCGCGCGTCATGTCGATGCCGAGTTCGAGGCAGCGCGCGTGGATATTCGGGAAATGTTCCCGCAGCCAGTCGGCCGGCTTGTGGCTGATATCGAGATAGACGCAGTCGAGGCCGCGTTTCTTCATCTCGAAGTCGATTGCGCGGGCCACGACGTCGCGCGGGGCAAGCTCCGCCCGCGGGTCGTGCTCCGGCATGAAGCGTGTGCCATCGGGGAGTCTCAGGACGCCGCCTTCGCCTCGAACGGCCTCGGAAATCAGGAACGACTTGGCTTGGGGATGATAGAGGCAGGTCGGATGAAACTGGATGAACTCGAGGTTCGCGACGCGACAACCGGCGCGCCAGGCCATCGCGATCCCGTCGCCGGTGGCGACGTCCGGATTCGTCGTGTAGAGGTAGGCCTTGCCGGCGCCTCCGGTTGCGAGCACGGTGCTGCGCGCCGCGATCGTGATCACGCGTCCATCGGCGATGTCGAGCACGTAGGCCCCGAGGCAGCCTTCGCCACTGCGTCCGACCTTCTCGCCGAGGATCAGGTCGATCGCGATGTGGTTCTCGAGAATGTGGATGTTCGGATGCGCGCAGACGCGCTCGGTGAGCGTGGCCTGGACGGCGGCCCCGGTGGCATCGGCTGCGTGGATGATGCGGCGATGGGAGTGCCCGCCCTCACGCGTCAGGTGGTATCCGATCGCGGACTGGTCCTCCCGGGTGAAGGGAACGCCCCGGCGTATGAGCCATTCGATCGCAGCCTTACCGTGCTCCACGACAAAGCGGGTCGCCGCCGGGTCGCAAAGGCCCGCGCCCGCCGTGAAGGTGTCCTGTATATGGGCTTCGATGCTGTCGGTGGCGTCAAGTACCGCTGCAATGCCGCCCTGCGCCCAGGAACTCGCGCTATCCGCGATGGAACGTTTGGTCACCAGCGCAACGCGCAGATGGTCCGCAAGGCGCAACGCCAGCGATTGGCCAGCGGCGCCACTGCCAAGAATGAGTACGTCGTATTGTATTGACAAGGTCGTGAGCATCCAGGGTCGGTCGCGCGCCGGAATATAGCACGCCGCAGGGAAGGGCCGGAGTCCACGCATACATTGGATTCGCCGGAATCACAAGACCCCTTTGCCGTCTGAACTATTCCTGGAAGGCTGTGTCTGTTGCAATAGCTTCGGCTTTGCCGGACTCATGGGCGGTCGTTATACTGGCGCGGATTTTGCCCAACCTAGAGAAACGACCCGCTCATGAGCGATCGCGAAATTGATCAGCAGCTTGTCGAACGCGTTCAGCGCGGCGACAAGCAAGCCTTCGGCTTGCTGGTAACAAAATACCAACGCAAGTTGCATAGGCTGCTTTCGCGGTTGATTCGCGATTCTGCCGAGGTAGAGGACGTCGCCCAGGAGACGTTCATCAAGGCTTACCGTGCCTTGGGTTCTTTCAGGGGCGACAGTGCTTTTTACACTTGGCTTTACCGGATCGGAATCAACACCGCTAAGAACTACCTGGTATCCCAGAGCCGTCGTGCACCGACATCGACCGGGTTCGATTCGGAAGAGGCGGAAACCTTCGAGGAAGGCGACAACTTGCGCGACATCAATACGCCCGAAAGGCTGATGATGACGCGCCAGATCGGGCAAACGGTGGATGAGGCCATGGAGGCGCTGCCCGAAGAATTGCGCACCGCGATCATGCTGAGAGAACTGGAAGGCCTTAGCTACGAAGAGATCGCGAGCATCATGGATTGTCCCATCGGGACGGTCCGGTCCCGGATTTTCCGGGCGCGCGAGGCAATTGCTGAACGACTGCGGCCGCTGCTGGATACGGCTCCTGACAAACGTTGGTAGGTGGTACTCATGAAGGACAAACTGTCGGCACTGCTGGATGGCGATCTGGACGAACAGGCGATGGGCCCGGTGTTTGACTCGATCCGTCGAGATCGGTCTTTGCGCTCCGACTGGGAAACATACTGCACCATAGGAGACGTCCTGCGCGGGGCCCGGGACACTTCTCCTGGTCTGGTCGCCCGGGTGATGGCCGGCATCGAAGCGGAGCCCACGGTGCTTGCTCCTCCCGCTTCCGGCTCCGCCAGCGGGCAGCCGGGGGGCGCACGGCCTCGGGCGCGACGATCCCTGATGCCGCTTGCGGCGTCGATCATGGGCGTCGCCGCTGTCGGGTGGGTCGCGCACACACTATATGCCGGGCCCGAAGGAGACGTCCGCACAGCGAGCGCCGTCAATGGCCTTCAGACAGTGGAAAACGTTTCCGTCCCGGTGGGGACCATGACCACCTCACCCCAGGTCGACCGCCACCGCGAATATCTCTTCGCGCATCAGGCAATGACCTCCGGCGGACCGCTTTCGGGCGTCATCCAGCACGTCCGGACAGTTTCGGATGTGAGACAGGACGTCAATCGATGAGAGGTTTTGCCGCTGCGTTGGGTCTGTGCCTGCTGTTCGCCCAGACTCAGGTTCTGGCGCAGGCACCGAGCGACCCCGTATCCTGGCTGGGGCGCATCGCCACTGCAGGACAACGCTTGACCTACTCGGGAACCTTCATCTATCAGTCGGGCAAGAATTTCGAAACCTCCCGGATCTCACACATGGTCGACGCGGGTGGGACGGAACACGAGCGGCTCGAGGTACTCGACGGAAGCCCTCGCGAGGTGATCCGGACCAACAGCGAAGTGCGATGCGTCCTGCCGGACCAGAAGATCGTCATAATCGACCAGCCGGGCGGCCAGCGCGCGTTTCCCGCACGACTTCCGGCATCGTTCGGGAGCCTCACCGAGAATTACCGCATCCGCAAGGGCGAATCGAGCCGCGTGGCCGGGCTCGACGCGCAGCTCATCATCCTGGAGCCCAAGGACGACCTGCGATACGGCCATCTGTTGTGGGCCGAAGTCCAGTCCGGCCTGTTGCTCAAGGCTCGCACGATCGACGAGCGTGGCGAGATCATCGAGCAGTTCACTTTCGGCGATGTGAAGATCGGCGGCGAGATTGCGACCGAGGCCTTCAAGCCGCGCTATGTCAAGGACGACCGATGGCGCGTCGTCCGTGCCCATGGGGTCGAGGTGGGAAAGGAAGAGAGCGGCTGGGTGTTGACCACGCCGCTGCCCGGGTACTCGATGATGTCGATCGTGCGACGTCCGATAGGGCGTGACCGCGCCGAAGTTCTCCATTTCGTATTCAGTGACGGCCTTGCCGCAATCTCGGTGTTCATCGAACCGCTGGCCCCGGATGGTGCCGTCAACAGTGCGGGGCCGCTGGCACCGAGCGGTGCGATAAACACGTACAAGCGCGTCGTCGCCGGCCACCTGGTCACGACGCTCGGCGAGGTTCCTCTGCGGGCAGTCCAGAGGTTGGGCGACGGGATTGAGCCGGTCGCGCGATGATCGAAGCCAGGGCTGTGGTTACCCGCGCGGAAAACGGCGAGGCGTGGGTTCGCATTGATGATCGTCCGGGAGGATGTGGCCGCTGTGACGAGCCGGGCGGGTGCCGCTCGACCGGGCTTGCCTATGCGCTGAAAGCGCCCGACAAAGTGTTCAGGCTGCCGAACCGGATCGGTGCCGAAGCGGGCGACGCCGTACGCATCCGCATCGACGACGCTGCTCCTCTGCGCGGTGCCTTGCTCGGCTATGGCCTGGGCGTCGTCCTGCTCCTCGTCGGCGCGGCGCTCGGCACCGGCTGGGCGGCCGAAGGGCAGGGCGATCTGTTCGCGCTGACCGGAGGCGTTGGAGGCCTTGCCGCGTCGGTGGCGTTGAATCGCTTCGTGCTACGCAGCGCGAAGCTGCGCCAGGCGTTCGACGTCGAAATGGTGCGGGAGCCGGCGTCGTGCGGGCACCAGGCGGGAACGTCCTCATGACGTCGTGGAGCACGGTGTTTCGTTGTCTGGTCGCGGTCGTGATGTCGTCGCTGATGCCGATCGCGGTCGCCGCCGTATCGCTGCCGGACTTTACCGAGCTCGTGCAGCGCCAAGGCGCCGCTGTCGTGAATATCAGCACGAGCCAGTCGCCGAAAGAGGGCACGGCGTTGTTTCCGGGTTTCGATGAAAACGATCCGATGTTCGATTTTTTTCGTCGCTTCATCCCCCGCAAGCCCGAGCTGCCGAGGGCAGATCCTGAAAACCGCTCGCTCGGTTCGGGGTTCGTCATCAGTGCCGACGGTTACATCCTCACCAATGCACACGTCGTCGATGCGGCGGACGAAATCCTGGTCCGGCTCGTCGATAAGCGCGAATTCCGCGCCCGGGTGATCGGCGCGGACACGCGCAGCGATGTCGCTCTGATCAAGATCGAGGCGACGGACTTGCCGAGGCTCGTGATCGGCGATCCGGACAAGCTGAAGGTGGGCGAATGGGTCGTCGCGATCGGGTCGCCGTTCGGTTTCGATCACTCCGTGACGGCAGGGATCGTCAGTGCGACCGGCCGCAGCCTTCCCGACGAGAACTTCGTCCCGTTCATCCAGACCGATGTCGCGATCAATCCGGGCAATTCCGGCGGCCCGCTATTCAATCTCCGCGGCGAGGTCGTCGGCATCAATTCACAGATCTACAGCCAGACGGGCGGGTTCATGGGGTTGTCGTTCGCGATCCCGATCAACGTCGCGATGGATGTCCAGCAGCAGCTGCGCACCACCGGCCGCGTGCAGCGTGGGCGGATCGGGGTCGCGATACAGGAGGTGACGCGCGTGCTCGCGGAGAGCTTCGGTCTGCCGCGGGCCGCAGGGGCGCTCGTGAGTGCGGTCGAACCCGACGGCCCGGCAGCCCGTGCCGGCGTGGAACAGGGCGACGTCATCGTGAGTTTCGGCGGCAAGAGCGTGGAGGCATCGGCTGATCTGCCCCGTATCGTCGCAGCGAGCCGGCCCTCCTCGCGTGTCAACGTGCGGGTGTACCGCAATGGCGAACCGCGCGAACTGAGCGTGACGGTCGGCGAATGGCAGGACGACGCGCCCGCCCGTACGCGGCGCAGCGAGCGCCCGCAGCCGGCGCCAAACAAGCTGGGTCTCGTGGTCGCCGAACCGACGCCGGCCCAGCGGCGCGAGCGCGAGGTCGAGCACGGACTGATCGTCGAGCGCGTGCAGGGCGCTGCCGCGCGCGCGGAATTGCAGCGTGGCGACTTCATCCTCGCGCTGGTGTCGGGTGGCCGGCAGGTCCCGCTGAAATCGGTCGCGGCCTTCACGCGCGCCGTCGCAGGGCTCAAGGACGGCCAGCAGGTGACGCTGCTCGTGCAGCGCGGCGAGGGGACTTCCTACGTGACGCTGCAGGCGGGCGAATGAGCGCGGTGCGCGAGCTGGTGGTCATGAGTCGCGAGTGGTGCCACCTGTGCCACGATCTGCTCGATGAGCTCGGGCCGCTCGCGACGGAGCTCGGTTGGACGCTGCGCGTTCTCGACGTCGATGCCGACCCCGAACTCGAGGCACGCTGGAACGAACTGGTCCCGGTCGTGCTCGGCGGCGACACCGAACTGTGCCGCTACCGGCTCGACGCGGCGGCCGTTCGTGCCTATTGCCGACGTTTTCCGCTAGAATCCGCGCCTTAGCTAGGTCAACCAATTCATCCAAGGTGCCGCACGGCACCTTTCTTTTGTTGTCGCATGCAACATATCCGAAATTTTTCGATCATCGCCCACATCGATCACGGCAAGTCCACGCTGGCGGATCGGCTCATCCATTTCTGCGGGGGCTTGTCCGATCGCGAGATGGAGGCGCAGGTTCTCGATTCGATGGATCTCGAGCGCGAGCGCGGAATCACGATCAAGGCCCAGACGGCCGCGCTGCAGTACACGGCCAAGGACGGGCAGGTCTACAACCTCAACCTGATCGACACGCCGGGCCACGTGGATTTTTCGTACGAGGTCAGCCGCTCGCTGTCGGCGTGCGAAGGCGCGCTGCTCGTCGTCGATGCCTCGCAAGGCGTCGAGGCGCAGACCGTGGCGAACTGCTATACCGCGATCGAGCAGAATGTCGAAGTCGTTCCGGTCCTGAACAAGATCGATCTGCCGGCCGCCGATCCCGAGAGCGCGCGCAAGGAGATCGAGGACGTGATCGGCGTCGATGCGTCCGAAGCGGTGCTGTGTTCAGCGAAGACCGGGCTCGGCATCGAGGATGTGCTGGAGACCGTCGTGCGCCGCGTGCCGCCGCCGAAGGGTGACCCGAACGCGCCGCTGAAGGCGCTGATCATCGACTCATGGTTCGACAATTACGTTGGCGTCGTGATGCTGGTGCGCGTCGTCGATGGTGTGCTCAAGCCCAAGGACCGCATCCTGCTGATGGCCAACGGCGCGCAGTACCCGTGCGACCAGGTCGGCGTGTTCACGCCGCGGTCCGTGGGGCGCCCCCAACTTTCGGCTGGCGAGGTCGGATTCATCATCGCCGGGATCAAGGAACTGCAGGCGGCGAAAGTCGGCGACACGGTGACGCTCGCGACGCGCCCGGCGAGTGAGCCCCTGCCCGGCTTCAAGGAGATCAAGCCGCAGGTGTTCGCCGGACTTTACCCGGTCGAATCGAGCGAATACGACCAGCTGCGCGATTCGCTCGAGAAACTCCGGCTCAACGACGCCTCGCTGCAGTACGAGCCGGAAGTCTCGCAGGCGCTCGGTTTCGGGTTCCGCTGCGGCTTTCTCGGCCTGCTGCACATGGACATCGTGCAGGAGCGGCTCGAGCGCGAGTTCGACATGAACCTCATCACCACCGCGCCGACGGTGGTGTATGAAGTGGTGATGAACAGCGGCGAGGTGATCCGCGTCGAGAACCCGGCGAAGCTCCCTGACCAATCGAAGATCGCCGAGATCCGCGAACCGATCATCACCGCGACGATCTTCCTGCCCCAGGACTACGTCGGGCCGGTCATCACGCTGTGCAACCTCAAGCGCGGCGCTCAGGTCGACATGCGCTACCACGGTCGTCAGGTGCAGCTGATCTACGATCTGCCGATGAACGAAGTCGTGATGGACTTCTTCGACAAGCTGAAATCCGTTTCACGCGGCTACGCGTCGCTCGACTACGAGTTCAAGGAGTACCGTGCAGCCGATCTCGTCAAGCTCGACCTGCTGGTCGGCGGCGAGAAGGTCGATGCCCTGTCGGTGATCGTCCATCGTGCCTCGGCGCAGTACCGCGGGCGCGAGGTCGCGGCGAAACTGCGCGGACTGATTCCGCGCCAGATGTTCGATGTCGCGATCCAGTCGGCGATCGGCTCCCACATCATCGCCCGTGAAACGATCAAGGCGCTACGCAAAAACGTGCTCGCCAAGTGCTATGGCGGGGACATCTCGCGCAAGAAGAAGCTGCTCGAAAAGCAGAAGGAGGGCAAGAAGCGGATGAAGCAGGTGGGCAACGTGGAGATCCCGCAGGAAGCTTTCCTCGCCGTGCTACGGGTCGATGAAGGCAAATGATGCGCAGTCCGGCGTAATGGCGCCGGAACGCTTCGATACGGAGTCCGTGTGAATTTCGCCCTTGTATTGTTTCTGCTGCTTGTCGCCACCGGAGTGCTGTGGCTGATCGATCGCTTCGTCGCGCGCAAACGACGCGCCCCGGGATCCCCTTCTCCGTGGTGGGTCGAGTACGGGGCGAGCTTTTTCCCGGTCATCCTGATCGTGTTCGCGCTGCGATCCTTTCTCGTCGAGCCGTTCAAGATTCCATCGGGCTCGATGATTCCGACGCTGCTCGTGGGGGACTTCATCCTCGTCAATAAATGGGTCTATGGCATTCGCGTGCCGGTGATCAACAAGAAGATCATCGACGTCGAGGACCCGAAACGCGGCGACGTGATGGTGTTCCGCTATCCCGCCGATCCCTCCCTCGACTACATCAAGCGTGTGGTCGGCCTGCCTGGCGACAAAGTCGAATACCTGAACAAGCGACTGCGGATCAACGGTGAAATGGTCGAACTCGCACCCCAGGCCGACTACCTCCACCCGGATCGCCTCTACTATTCCCCGCGGTTCGCCGAGAAACTCGGCGACGTCAATCATTCGGTGCTGATCGAGCGTAATACGCCGGCATTCGTTCCGCATGTGCTGGACTTCCCGTACCGCGAAAACTGCACCTACACGACGGCCGGGGTAACCTGCACCGTGCCGGAGGGGCATTATTTCGTCATGGGCGACAACCGTGACGCAAGCAGCGACAGCCGCGTGTGGGGTTTCGTGCCGGACGAGAACATTGTCGGGCGCGCATTTTTCATCTGGTTCAACTTCAGCGACATGAAGCGCATCGGTGGTTTCCATTGATACGGAGAACTTAAACGCATGAAAAGCAGACAACTGGGTCTTAGCCTGATCGGCGTGCTGATTGTCGGGGCGCTGCTGGGCTCGGCGTTGCTGGTCGCTTTCCGGACCGTGCCGGCGATCAACGAATACCTGGCCATCAAGCGCAACGTAAAACTGGTTGCGGAAGAAGGCGACAACGGCGTGGCAACGCCCGAACTGCGCCGCAGTTTCGACCGGCGCCGGCAGATCGACGACGTCGTCACGGTCAGCGGGGCAGACCTCGACATCTCGAGGCCGGGCGGGAAGACGGTCGTCGAAGTTGTTTACGAACGCAAGGTGCCGGTGGCAGGGAACGTCAGCCTGCTGTTCGACTTCCAGGCCACGTCGGCCGAGCAATAGTGGCAGGCAAGCTCGACCGCCTGCAGTGCAGCCTCGGACACCGGTTCGACAATCCGGCGCTGCTGGAGCAGGCCCTCACGCATCGCAGTTTCGGACAGCCCAACAACGAGCGCCTGGAGTTTCTCGGCGACAGCGTCCTCAACTGCGTCGTGGCGATTGCGCTGTTCGAGCGTTTCGCGGGCCTGCGCGAAGGCGAGATGTCGCGCCTGCGCGCATCGCTGGTGTGCCAGGACGGATTGCACCGGGTCGCGCTGGAACTCGACCTCGGCGAATATCTTCGTCTGGGCGAAGGCGAGATGAAGAGCGGCGGCTTTCGCCGTCCGTCGATTCTCGCGGATGCGCTCGAGGCGGTGTTCGCCGCGACATTTCTCGATCAGGGTTTCGCCGCCGCGAAGGCGGTGATCGATCGCCTGTACGGTCCGATGATCGCCGCGATCGATCCGCACGTCGCCGCGAAAGACCCGAAAACCGCGTTGCAGGAACTGCTGCAGGGGCGCAAGCTGCCGTTGCCGACCTATGTGATGGCCAAGGTCCACGGCGAAGCCCATGCGCAGGAATTTGAGGTGGTGTGTGAGGTCAACGCACTGAATCTTCGCACCACCGGCCGTGGCCCCAGCCGCCGTGCCGCAGAACAGCAATCGGCGGAGCTCGCGCTGGCCCAGTTGAGGAAGCAATGAATCAGGAAAATACGCCGCAAGCCGATGACAAGGTGCCGTTTCGCACCGGTTTCGTCGCCATCGTCGGGCGCCCCAACGTTGGCAAGTCGACTTTGCTGAACCGGTTGATCGGGCAGAAGATCAGCATCGTCTCCCGCAAGGCCCAGACCACGCGGCATCGCGTCACCGGTATCCTGACGAGCGACGACGCGCAGTTCGTGTTCGTCGATACGCCCGGCTTCCAGACACGGCATCGCAACGCGCTGAACCGCTCGATGAACCGCACCGTGTCGCAGGTGCTCGGCGACGTCGATCTGGTGTTCCTGGTGATCGAGGCCGGGCGCTTCGGCGACGACGACCGCAAGGTCGTCTCGGTGCTGCCTGGCGATGCGAAAGTGGTGCTGGTCATCAACAAGGTCGACCGGCTTGGCGACAAGAGCCAGCTCCTGCCGTTCATCGCGAAGATGGCGGAAGTCTATCCCTTCACCGAAATCGTGCCGTTGAGTGCCGAACGCGGCACCAACGTCGAAGCGCTCGTGAAGGCGGCTACCCCGTTGCTGCCCGAGGGCGAGCCGATGTACGGCGCCGACGAGATCACGGACCGCAGCGAACGTTTCCTGGCGGCGGAATTCCTGCGCGAGAAGCTGTTCCGCCTGCTCGGCGACGAACTGCCCTACGGCGTCGCCGTCGAGATCGAGAAGTTCGAGACGGAAGGCAACCTACGTCGCATTTATGCAGCCGTCGTGGTCGACAGGTCCAGCCACAAGGGCATCGTCATCGGCAAGGGCGGCGAGCAACTCAAGCGCATCGCCTCCGAGGCGCGTGTCGAGCTCGAAAAGCTCTTCGACAGCAAGGTGTTCCTCGAGGTGTGGGTCAAGGTCAAGAGCGGCTGGGCCGATGACGAACGGGCGCTCAAGAGTCTCGGCTACGAATAATCCGACCGTGCGCGTGGGGCCGTGAGCCAGAAGCAGCGCATCGACCAGCAACCTGCATTCGTCCTGCACACTTATCCGTGGCGCGAAACCAGCCTGATCGTCGAGATTTTCTCGCGGGACCACGGCCGGGTCGCGCTGGTGGCCAAGGGTGCGCGCCGGCCGATGTCGGCGCTGCGCGGCGTGATCATGGCTTTCCAGCCGCTGCTGATGGACTGGTCCGGCGGGGGCGAGGTCAAGACCCTGGTGCGCGCGGAATGGCGCGGCGGGCAGCCGCTGCTCACCGGTCGGGCGCTGATGTGCGGTTACTACCTCAATGAATTGCTGGTGCGGCTCACCGCACGCGAGGATGCGCATCCGGCGCTGTTCGAGGCTTACGCGGACGCGCTTTCGCAGCTCGGACGCGGCGACGTGGCGCCGATCCTGCGGCGCTTCGAACTCACGCTGCTGCGCGAACTCGGTTACGGGGTCGGCCTGGACATCGAGGGCGACTCGAACAGGGCCGTCGATCCCGCGCAGCAGTACGTCTATATAATCGAGAAGGGTCCGGTACGGCTCGCGAGCGACGACGAAGGCCTGCCGGGGGTGAGCGGCCAGACGCTGCTCGACATGGCGCATGGCGATTTTTCCCGCACCGAAACCCTTTTCCAGAGCAAGGCGCTGTTGCGCCTGCTGATCAACCACTACCTTGGCGGACAGCCGCTGCAGTCGCGCCGGGTGCTGAAGGAGTTGCAGGAACTGTGATCGAACTCGGCGTCAATATCGACCACGTCGCGACGCTGCGCCAGGCGCGCCGCACGTGGGAACCGGATCCCGCCTGGGCGGCGATGGAGGCCCATCTGGGCGGAGCCGACGGCATTACCGTGCACCTGCGCGAGGACCGCCGCCACATCCAGGACGAGGATGTGCGCAGGCTGCGCGAGCTCACGCAGATCAAGCTGAACTTCGAGATGGCGGCCACCGATGAGATGGTCGGCATCGCGTGCGCGCTCAGGCCCGAGATGGCGATGCTGGTGCCCGAGGGGCGCCACGAGGTGACGACCGAGGGCGGGCTCGACGTGCTGGCGCAGGAAAAGCGGCTGAAGGACGTCGTCGGACGGCTCGCCGACGCCGGCATCGTCAGCAGCGTGTTCATCGATGCCGAACTCGAGCAGGTCGAGGCGGCGGCACGCATCGGCGCCCGGGTCTGCGAAATCCATACCGGCGCCTACGCCCATGCGTTCCATGCCGCCGGCCGCGATGCGGAGAGTGCTGCGGTCGTGGAGCAGATCGACAAGGTCCGCCGTGCCGGCGAGGCGATTCGGGCACTCGGCATGCGCTTCAACGCGGGCCATGCGCTGAATTATTACAACGTGCAGCCGATCGCCCGGTTGCCGGGGGTGCGCGAACTGCATATCGGGCACGCCATCATCAGCCGTTCGGTATTCACCGGCCTGCGTGAGGCGGTGCGCGAAATGAAGCGGCTGATGCGCGAGGCCGCCGGCGCCGGACGATGAGCGGGAGCGCATGATCCACGGCATCGGTACCGACATCGTGCAGGTCGAACGCATGCAGCGCTCGCTTGATCGTCATGGGGCGCGTTTCGCCGCGCGGATTCTTGCCGCGTCCGAGCACGACGGCTTTGCGGCGAGCCGCGACCCCGCACGTTTCCTCGCCAAGCGCTTCGCGGCAAAGGAAGCGTTTGGCAAGGCGCTCGGAACAGGCGTCGCAATCCCGGCAACGCTGCACGCGGTGGCGGTCGACCACGATGAGCTCGGCAAGCCGCTGTATTGCTACGACGCGGCGCTGGCCGGCTTTCTGGCCGAGCGCGGCCTCAATGCACATTTGAGCCTCACCGACGAGGCGGACTACGTCGTCGCCTTCGCCCTGATCGAGAAACGATGACTTTCCAATCCGGTTCGCCCGCCACCGTCCGGCCGCTCGGGCCGGTGATGCTCGATGTCGCAGGTCTTGCGCTCACGGATGAAGAGCGCGAGCGGCTGCTCGACCCGCTGGTCGGCGGCGTGATCCTGTTCGCCCGCAACTTCCGCGACTCGGAACAGTTGCGGGCGCTGACCGCCGAGATCCATGCGCTGCGCAGCCCGGCGCTGATCATCGCGGTCGATCACGAAGGCGGTCGGGTGCAGCGTTTCCGTACCGGCGGCTTCACGCGCATTCCGTCGATGCGCTGCCTGGGGCGCATCTGGGAGCGCGACCATGTTGTCGCGCTCGAATCCGCGCGCTGCGCGGGCTACGTGCTCGCCGCCGAGCTGCTCGCGCACGGTGTCGACCTCAGCTTTACGCCGGTGCTCGATCTCGATTACGGTCGCAGCCGCGTCGTCGGCGACCGGGCTTTCCACCGCGACCCGCTCGTCGTCGCGGCGCTCGCGCAGTCGCTCGTGTCCGGCATGGCGGAGGCGGGCATGGGTTGCGTCGGCAAGCATTTTCCGGGTCATGGCTATGCCGAAGCCGATTCGCACGTCGAGATCCCGGTCGATGAACGCGAGTTCGATGCGATTTGGGCCGAGGACATCGCCCCGTACCGTCACCGGCTCGGGCGCCAGCTGGCCGGCGTGATGCCCGCGCACGTCATCTACCCGCGTGTCGATCCGAATCCGGCCGGTTTCTCGCGCTTCTGGCTGCAGGACATCCTGCGCGGGCGCGTCGGCTTTGGCGGCGTGATCTTCAGCGACGATCTGACGATGGAAGGCGCAACCGTCGTCGGCGACATTCTTGCCCGTGCGCGCGCCGCCTTCGGCGCCGGATGCGACATGATGCTGGTGTGCAACCGGCCCGACCTCGCGGTCGACCTGCTCGACCGCTGGGCACCCGACATCGCCCCGGAGAGTCGGGCGCGCATCGAGGCGTTGCGCTCGCGTCCGCAAGCTGCCGATCCGTTCGCGCTGGAACTGCATCCCGTCTACCGTCAGGCGCGTGACGTCGTCGCCGGCCTCGTCGAGGACGCGGCCTAGATCGCGCTCGCGGGGGTCTTCACCATGGCTGCTCCCGGTACACTGTTCGACGCGCGGACCTTCCTCAGGACGGTCCCCGAGGAACCTGGCGTCTATCGCATGATCGGCGCCGACGAGCGGGTCCTCTACGTCGGCAAGGCGAAGAATCTCAAGCGCCGCGTGTCGAGCTACTTCCAGCGCACCCAGCCGAGCCCGCGGATCGCGATGATGGTCGCGCAGATCCTGCGTGTCGACATCACGCCGACGCGCTCCGAGGCTGAAGCGCTGCTGCTCGAGAACAACCTCATCAAGAGTCTCGCGCCGCGCTACAACATCCTGTTTCGCGACGACAAAACCTATCCGTACATCGAACTGTCCGGCGACGGGTTCCCACGTCTTGCTTACCACCGCGGCGCTTTCACCAAAGGCGCGCGCTATTTCGGCCCGTTCCCGAACGTATGGGCGGTGCGCGAAAGCATCCACCTGCTGCAGAAGACGTTCCGCCTGCGCACCTGCGAAAACCCGGTGTTCCAGAACCGCTCGCGCCCGTGCCTGCTGCACCAGATCAAGCGCTGCAGCGCGCCCTGCGTCGGCCTGATCGACAAGGACGCCTACGCCGCCGACGTCAGGCTCGCGGCGCGTTTCCTCGAGGGTCGGGCCTCGGAAGTCATCGACGACCTCACGACCCGCATGCACGCCGCGGCCGAGCGCCTGGCGTTCGAGGAGGCCGCGGCGTGCCGTGACCAGGTGCGCGTGCTGCAGGCGGTGCTGCAGCGCCAGTTCGTCGACAGCCGCAAGGACGAGGATGTTGATATCATCGCCGCGGTCGAGGAGGGCGGCGTGACCTGCGTGAACATCGCGATGGTGCGCGGCGGGAGGCATCTCGGCGACCGTCCGCAGTTTCCGAGTGTGACGGCCGGGATCGGCACGCTGGACGCTGCGCTCGCGTTCATCGAGCAGCACTACCGCGAACACGAGCTTCCGACGAAGCTGCTCGTGAATGTGCCGCTCGCCCCGGTCAGGCTGCTGATGGACGAGATCCGCGACAAGCCCTGCGCGTTGCTCGCGCCGCGTCTGCAGGCTGAAAAAGCGTGGATGGGAATGGCGGAGAACAACGCGCGCCTCGCCATCATCGCCCGCGCGCGGGACACCGGCCGGGCCGAAATGCGCCTCGAAGCCCTGCGCGAGACGCTCGACCTGGCTGAGGCGCCGCGGCGAATCGAGTGCTTCGATATCAGTCACACGATGGGCGAAGCGACCGTCGCATCGTGCGTCGTAAGCGTCGATGGGGCGATGAAGAACTCCGAATACCGTCGCTACAACATCACCGGCATCACTCCCGGCGACGATTTCGCCGCCATGCGCCAAGTGCTCGAGCGCCGCTATGGCAAGGTCGCAGCCGGCGAGGGCGTGTGCCCCGACCTGATACTGATCGACGGCGGCAAGGGGCAGGTCAGTTCGGCGCGTTCGGTGCTGGCTGACGTCGGGCTGGAATCGATCGCGATGGTCGGGGTGGCGAAAGGCGAGGAGCGCAAGCCCGGCCTGGAGACGCTGGTCTTTCCGGACGGCCGCACGCAGAACCTCGCAATCGACCACCCGGCACTGCACCTGATCCAGGAAATCCGCGACGAGGCCCACCGCTTCGCAATCACGGGCCACCGCGCGAGGCGGGCGAAAACACGTGTCGGTTCACGGCTCGAGGACATTCCAGGCATCGGTCCGACGCGCCGGCGCAACCTGCTCGCGAGCTTCGGCGGACTCGACGGCGTACGCGCCGCGACCGTCGAGGACCTGTGCCGCGTCGGCGGGGTCAGCCGAAAGACTGCGGAAGCGATATACAATGCCCTGCATTGACGCGCTCGCACCGGCCCGAAGGGCCTCATTCAATGCTATTCAATGTTCCGAATTCGCTGACCTGGGCGCGCATTGCGCTGATTCCGCTGTTTGTCGGCGTATTTTATCTTCCCGACAGCTGGCTCGACGTCGAAGAGAAAAACTTCGTCGCAACGGTCATTTTCATCGTCGCAGCCGTCACCGACTGGTTCGACGGTTATCTCGCCCGCGCACTCAACCAGACTTCGGCCTTCGGCGCGTTTCTCGACCCGGTCGCGGACAAGCTGATGGTTGCAGCGGCGCTGATCCTGCTTGTGCAGCTCGCGCGCGTCGATTCCATCATCGCCGTCGTCATCATCGGCCGGGAGATCACGATTTCAGCACTCCGCGAATGGATGGCGCGGGTCGGGCAATCGGCCGGCGTTGCGGTCGCTTTCGTCGGCAAGTTGAAGACGGCGGCGCAGATGACGGCCATTCCGCTGCTGCTCTACAATGCACCGTTGCTGTCGCTGGACCTTCGCGTGATCGGTAACGTCCTGATTTATATTGCAGCAGCCCTGACGTTGTGGTCGATGGGCTATTACCTTCACCGTGCGATGCCGCAGCTTGCCCGCTACGATCGGGATATTCGAAACAAAAGCGGTTGACAGGCAGAAATACGAACCTATAATGGCGATCTTTCAGCGGGAATAGCTCAGTTGGTAGAGCGCAACCTTGCCAAGGTTGAGGTCGCGAGTTCGAGACTCGTTTCCCGCTCCAGAATTCCCGGAAAATTCCATTTGGATTTTCCGCCCGATGAAGGCGCATCGGGAAGGCAGGCCAGTAAGCTGGCGCGATGGCAGAGTGGTTATGCAGCGGCCTGCAAAGCCGTGTACATCGGTTCGATTCCGGTTCGCGCCTCCAAAAGAATCAAATACTTAAGCCCGCTTCGGTGGGCTTTTTGTTGTATGCATTCCGGCAATATCGGGGGCTGCCACTCCGGTTTTGTCGCAAAACCACGCGTCAACGTGACGATTGTGCGTGGACGCGAGTTCATCATGCCAACAAAGCGACAGCGTGGCGATACGCGGGAGCTGGTAGTTTGGTGCGAAAGCTTGCTACCGAAGCCGCGGCGCTCCTTCTGCACTTTCCGAGACGCCGTGACAGCGGGCGGACACGGGCGATCACAATAGCGAACAGGACTTCGTTCAGGCGATCGTTCGCCGCCGATAACGAGCGCCAAGCGGGCCACATCGTGACGCTGGAAAGCGCCTTCACCAGCTGCGGGTCGATAGGGCGAGGTTCGCCGGAAGGATTGAGCACATGAACGCGACGATGGCGTGCGCCTCTGGCTCGCCTGCCGCTTGCGCGCGGATGAGGCGCGCGGGCCAATTTCGTCGCCGGTGTGGTGGACACGCGGCGGCGGTAGGTCCGGTCGGCACACGGGCAAGTCATCCGCGTTGTCCGGTCCCGGCATGCCACCTTGGCGACGGCTGCTGCGACCCAGACAGCTGACATTCACATGAGAGATCTCGAGGACTGCAAGTCGGCCGCGATCTGACGGTCAGGCCACGAGCCTTGACGGACCGGGTCCGGCCAGAAGCCGTCCTTGAGGTAGAACGCCGAAAGCAGACATCCGTGCAACACGAGAGTACGCTGGTTGGCTGACGCGCCGCTTTTCGCAGCTTTTTAGTAGTGAAAAGGCAAATTTCCCGGCGCGTTCAGGTGCTTGTGCGGAAGGTCGAACGCTTCAGGTACAGCGCAATGGCGGCGATGGCCGGCCCGGCCGCAATGACAGCGAACGCCAGGCGATAACCGCCCGTCAGTGAGGCCACGATTCCGAACAGCGGGGGGCCGACGACGACGCCGGCGAAGGTGCATGACAGGATCGCCCCCGTCGCACGTCCAGCAGCGCCGGACGGAGCCTGGCGCGCGACCTCGGCCAGGAAGGTGCCGTTCCAGCCGAGCGCGCACGCACTGACGATGCAGACGACAGCCATCAGAGGCCACGGTCCCCATGTCGCGGGCATGCCCGCGAGGACCGCTGCGCCTGCCGCCATCGCCACGGCGAGGGCCGCGAGCATCCTGACCGAGCCGAGCCAGCGGTCAGCGGCAATGCCCCACAGGATGCGGCCGATGACCCCTGAAGCCTGTGCCGCAGACATGGTCAGCCCGGCCGCAACCAGCGTATAGCCGAAGGTTTCGTGCAGATAAGTGACCAGGTAGGTGGTGAGCGAGAGCTGGAAGGTCGAAAAACAGAACGACGCGAAGGCGAGGGTCCGCAGCGACGGTGAGCGTGCCAGCAGCCGCGCCAGTTCGCGAAAGACGCCCAGTCCGAGCGTATGGCTGCGGATGCGATCGTCGTCGTGCGGGGTGCGCAGCGACTGCGTCGCCGCGCAGCAGAGCAGGCAGGCGACGGCGAGCAGCGCGCCTTGCCAGCCCACCGACGCCTCGAGCATCGGGGCAAAGAAGCCAGCGAGCGCGCCCCCGAGCGGAACGCCGGTCTGCTTGACCGAAAACACCAGGCCCAGGTTTCTCTGTGGCGTCGACAGCGACAGCATATGGCTGCTGGCGGGCGTGACCGGACCGTAGCCGAATCCGATCAACAAGGCTCCGAGCAGACACAGCCAGGGGCTGCCGACGCAAAGGAGCGCCAGGCCGATGGCGCAGATCACCAGGCCGGCCTGGCTCACCCGGATCGGGCCGAAGCGGATCACCGCATCGCCTCCCAGCACCGTGGCCGGGATCGCGGCAAGGAACACCAGGGCGATGTAATAGCCCACGGTGGCCGGTGGCAGGCCGAGATCGACGGCCATCCGCGGCGCCAGCACGGGCACCATCAGCGCAGCCATTGACGTGAGAGATTGAACGACAGTGGTGAGGAAAAGCACCATCAGGGCCGCTGCACCGCCTACGCGACGGTCGGCCGTGGTTTCGAGATTGTTCACCGCTTGTCATCCCTTCATCAACGCTGCGGCACGTCCATCGGGCTGGCGTGCGGCGTCCGGTCCGTGAGCGGGATCGCGTGAAACCGGGGGATCGAGTTTTTCGCCGCAGCCTCGCACGGTCAATCGAGAAATCGGCGCAGGTCGATTGAAGGAATATCAATCGTCGAGACCCGGCGCGCACCGGTTGCCGCGCGAGCTGCGAGCATTTGGAAGGCGAACGGGATCGGGCCGGCCGCTGCGGGTCGGCCGGAGACGCGACGGGCCGCCCTCGCGCTGGAGGGAGGCCCGTCAGGCGGGTCACTTGGCGACGTCGTCGTGATCCGTCGACACCGCCACGGTCAGCCACTGCTCCAGTTCGGCCTCGACGGACCGGTTCTTCTCGGCGATCCGGGCCACCGTGTCCGTGCCCAGCGGCAGGCGCACCGGCGGCTTCGGACTGTCGGCCAGGACGAGCAGGGCGCGCGAGAGCTTCTTCGGGTCGCCCGGCTGCTGGTGGTTGGCCGACGTGCTGAAGTCGCGCATGGCACCGACGGTGGCCGCGTAGTCGTCCAGTTCCCGCCGGGTGCGGACCAGCGAGGCGTCGTCCAGGAAGTCCGTGCGGAAGAAGCCCGGCTCGACCACCGTGGCATGGATGCCCAGCGGGGCGAGCTCCATCGCCAGCGCTTCCGTGAGCCCTTCCACCGCGAACTTGGTAGCGCCGTACACACCCCATCCCGCGTAGGCGGCATAACCGCCGATGGACGAGATGTTGATGACGTGGCCCTTGCCGGCGCGGCGCATGTGCGGCAGCACGGCGCGCGTCACGTTCAGCACCCCGAACACGTTGGTCGCGAACTGGCGCTCGACCTCCTGCGCGCTGGCCTCTTCGACCGCGCCCAGCAGGCCATAGCCGGCGTTGTTGAGCAGCACGTCGATGCGGCCGAAGCGCGCCACGGCAACGTCGGCCGCGGCGATGGCCTGCGCTTCGTCGGTGACGTCGAGCGGAACGCAATACAGGCTGTCGTGCGCGCCGAGGGCGGCCGTGATGGTCTCGGGCTTGCGGGCGGTGGCGACGACGAGGTCGCCCCGCTGCAATGCGTCGCGGGCGACTTCCAGGCCGAAACCGCGGGATGCGCCGGTGATGAACCAGACTTTCTTCTCGGATGTGGACATGTCGATTCCTTTTGCGATTCGTTGTCGAGGGGGAGGCTGCGGGAACAAATTTAAACGTTCGCAACGCGCTCAACTAGCCCAATAGTCGGCGATTGATTGGCAACCAAAGGATGCCAATTCCCCATCGCCGCGCGCGCTGCAATGGCGTGCGAAGATTGAGAAATACTCAATCGTTCGGGCTGGAAATATCGTTTGTCGGGAATCCGCCGGGAGACAAAGATTGCTCAACGGCCCCCCAAGGGCGCGTGCAATCACCCTCGACAAGGAGACGAGCATGTCACCCCAACCCTACCCACTCTGGACTTCCGAGCCTCACCCGGTCCTGCTCGCATCGCGCGATCGCGGCACCGGCGAATGGGTGTTCCCCGCGGTGCCCGAGGCCTCGCCGCTGGCGGCGCGCCATCAGACCGTGCCCGTACGAGGCATTGGGGTCGTCTACAGCTTCACCGTGATCCACCCGAGCCCGAAGAGCGGCCTTGCGCCTTACGCATTGGGTTACGTGGATTTTCCCGGTCCTGTCCGCATCTTCGGGCGGTTGCAGGGCAAGGACCGCCCCGCGATCGGCGATCGCTACTTCCCCCGGCCGGACGAGAACTTCGGCTACGTCTTCGAGGCCGTCGCGGCCTGACCCCACCGAGGCAATGACCATGCAAGACATCTACATCAGCGGGGGCGCGATGACCCCCTTCGGCCGCCATCCGGGCGTGCTCGCCCCCGAGCTCGCGCAGCAGGCGATCCTCGCGGCTATGGACGACGCGGGCGTGTCGCCGCACGACATCCAGGCCATCTACTGCGCGAACGTGCTGGGCGGCATGATCCTGGGGCAGCTCATCGTGCGCGACCTCGGGTTCGACGGGATCCCCGTCTACAACATCGAGAACGCCTGCGCGAGCGGCGCCACCGCCGTGCATCTCGCGCGGCACGCCTTGTTCGCCCAACAGTACGACACCGTGCTGGTGTTCGGCATCGAGCAGCTCACCGCGCTGGGCGGCGGCACCATCCCGATGCAGCGCAACGACCACAAGACCGAGCTCTACGCGAAGGCCGGGATGGTGCTGCCGGCGGTGTATGCGATGCGCGGCACGCGTTTCCTCCACGAGCGCAATGCGAGCCCCGCCGATCTCGCCGCCGTGGCGGTGAAGAACCGGCGCCACGGCGCGCTCAATGAATATGCCCAGCAGCGCAGCGAAACCACGGTGGAAGAGGTGCTCGCCTCGCGCATGATCGCCGATCCGCTCACGCTGCTGCAGTGCTGCCCCTCGCAGGTCGACGGGGCGGCCGCGGTGGTGCTGAGCTCGCGGCGCCCGTCGCAGGCGCGACCCGTGAAGGTGTTGTCGTCGGTGGTGGTGTCCGGCATCCGGGAACAGGCCGACGACGACATCCTCGACGCCGAGATCACCGCCCGCGCCGCCCGCCAGGCCTACGAGCAGGCGGGCCTGAGTCCGCGGGACGTGGACGTGGTGGAGCTCCACGACGCCTTCACCATCGCCGAGCTCCTCTACTACGAGGCGCTGGGTCTCGCGCCGCACGGCGAAGCGGTTCCCTTCCTGCAGTCCGGCGCCACGCAGCTCGGCGGGCGCGTGCCGGTAAACCCCAGCGGGGGGCTGCTGGCGAAAGGCCATCCGCTCGGTGCGACCGGCGTCGCGCAGATGGTGGAGATCATGTGGCACCTGCAGGGGCGTGCCGGCGCGCGCCAGGTCGAAGGCGCGCGCGTGGGCCTCACCCAATGCACCGGCGGCGGCATTGCGGGCGTCGACCATGCCGCCTCGTCGGTTCATCTGCTGGGGGTGTGACATGGACATGCAACGCTTCGACTCCACCCACGTCGCCGCGGTAACAGGCGCCGCCCGCGGCATCGGCCTCGGCATCGCGACCCAACTCGCGCGCGAAGGGCTCACCGTGGCGCTCCTCGACCGTGACGGCGCCGCCCTCGACGAGGCGGTCAGCGGACTCGCAGACGAGGGCCTGAAGGCGATCGGCGCCACGGTGGACCTCACCGACTCGGCGGCGGTCAACGCCGCCTTCGCCGACATCGCCGCGCAGGCCGGGCGCATCGACTACCTGGTGAACAACGCCGGTGCGGTGCGCGACATGCGTTTTCTCAACATGCGCGACGAGGACTGGGATCTCGTCATCGATACCAACCTGCGCTCGCAGTTCCTGTGTTGCCGCGCGGTGCTGCCGGGGATGATCGAGCGCGGCTACGGCCGGGTGGTGAACATCTCCTCGCGCGCCTGGCTCGGCGGCTTCGGGCAGGCGAACTACTCGGCGGCCAAGGGCGGGGTGGTGAGCCTCACCCGTTCGCTGGCGATCGAGTTCGCCGCCAAGGGAGTGACGGTCAACGCCGTGGCGCCGGGCATCATCGACACGCCGCTCTTCCGCAACTTCGCGCCCGAGGTCCAGGCAAAGCTGCAGAAGTCGGTGCCGGTTCAGCGCATCGGCACGGCGGACGACATCGCCAATGCGGTCGCCTTCTTCCTCGATCCGCGCTCGTCCTACGTCACCGGGCAGACGCTCTACGTGTGCGGCGGGCGCAGCCTGTCGTCGCCGAGCGTGTGAGGAGGGCGGCCATGACCGTGCGTTTCGAGATCGACGGCCTCGTCGCCGTCCTCACCATCGACCGGCCGGAGGCATTGAATGCCCTGGACGTCGCCGACCTGCGCGCGCTGCGCGCGCACCTCGCCGAGGTTCGCGACCGCGACGACCTGCGCGTCGCGATCCTCACCGGCGCCGGTACGCGCGCGTTCTGCGCCGGCGCCGACCTGAAGGGCACGCGGACTTCGCCCGCCACCTATCCGGAGGCGCTGTTCCACGCCCCCGAGCGGGCCGCCGATCTCGGTCTCTACATCCGCCTGATGGATCTGACCGACCTCGGCCTGTGGAAGCCGGTGATCGCCGCGGTCAACGGCCACTGCCTCGGCGCCGGGCTCGAAATCGCCCTGCAGTGCGACGTGCGACTGGCCTCCGCCAATGCGAGCTTCGGCCTGCCGGAAGCGTGCGTCGGGTCGATTCCGGCGGTCGCGGGCCTGCACCGGCTGCTCAAGGCGGTGCCTTCCGCCCATGCGATGCAGATGGTGCTGACGGGCGAGCGGATCGACGCGGACGAGGCGCAGCGGATCGGCCTCGTCACCGAGTCCGTCGCGCCGGGCGCCTTGCTGGAGCGCGCCCTGGCGGTCGCCACGAAGATCGCGGCCAACGCGCCGCTCGCGGTGCAGGCGATCAAGAGGCTGTCGCGCCAGACGAGCCACCTCGGTGAAGCGGATGCCCAGCAGCTCACCGAGCTCTACTGGGGCGTGCTGCGCGACACCGAGGACCGGCTGGAGGGGCGCCGGGCCTTCGCCGACAAGCGCCCGCCGACCTACGTCGGGCGCTGATCGTGCGGCCGCGATCGAAGCCCGCATTCATTTTTCAGGAGACATCGATGGACAACCCGTTGCTGGAGTACCTGGGCATTCGTCTGGCCACCGTCGGCATGGGGCAGTGCGCGTTCGAGCTCGACGTCGAGCCCCGGCATCTGAATCGCCAGGGCTGCCTGCAAGGGGGTGTGACCGCGACCCTGCTCGACGCAGCGTGCGGCTACGCCGGCCTGCGAGACGCGCAGGACGGTGAGCTGGGCAACGCCGTCACCGTGATGCTGACGATCAGCTACCTGAGCAAGGTCGATGCGGGGCGCATTCGTGCAATCGGATCCGTCGCGAAGACCGGACGCAGCCTGTACTTCTCGATCGGGCAATTGCTGACCGATTCCGGCGTACTGGTCGCGACCGCGCAGGGCACCTTCAAACGAACCCTCTCAAGCTCGGAGGCATAGGATGTTGCGCGACGCATTGGACGGGCTGACCGTCGTCGATTTCACCCAGATCGGTGCGGGCCCGACGTGCACCATGCTGCTGGCTGACATGGGCGCCCGTGTCCTCAAGGTGGAGCCGCCCGCGGGGGAATTGGGGCGGGGACTGGGGCCCGGGTGGATCGGCGACGACAGCGCGCTGTTCCACGCCTTCAATCGCAACAAGCTCGGGGTGTCGCTGGACTTGAAGTCGCCCGACGGCGTCGCGGTCGCCAGGCGCCTCGTGGCCGACGCCGACATCGTCGTGGAGAGCATGCGGCCCGGGGTGATGGCGCGCCTCGGGCTCGGTCCCGCGCAGCTCGTGAATGACCATCCGTCGTTGATCTACTGCTCGATCTCCGCCTACGGCCAGACCGGGCCGTATGCCGACCGGGCGGGGGTCGACGGCATCGTGCAGGCCGATTCGGGCCTGATGAGCCTGATCGGGCTCGCCGGGGGCGAACCTTGCAAGGTGCAGGCGCCGGTGGTCGACGTGATGACCGGTTATGTGGCCTGCATGGGTGTGCTCGCCAAGCTTGCGCAGCGGGCGCGCGACGGACAGGGTGGGCACCTCGACGTCAATCTGCTGAATTCGGCGCTGGCGCTGCAGCAATCGTCGCTCACCAGCTATTTTGCGGATGGCGAGCTGCCCGTCCGGGCCGGCAGTGCGGCGCCGTATTCCGCGCCGAATCAGGCCTTCGAAACGTCCGATGGCTGGATCATGGTGGCCGCCTACACGCCGGAGCGCTGGCGGCGACTTTGCGAGCTGCTCGGGCTGCAGCACCTGATCGACGATCCCCGCTTCGCCACCTCGCCCTTGCGGGTCGCGAACCGGCCGCAGATGGTCGAGGCGCTCACGCGTGTCTTCGTGACGCGTTCGACGCAGGAGTGGCTCCCCGTCCTGAAGGACGCCGACATTCTTTGCGCGCGCGTCGCAACGTATGAGGACGTGGTGCGCCACCCGCAGGTGGCCGCCAACCGGATGATCGGCGAAGTCGAACACGCGACGCTGGGGACGATCCGCATGCCGGGCTTCCCGATCAACAGCGCGGCGGAAAATTCGCAGCCCTCGCGGCCTGCGCCGGCCTGTGGTGAGGACACCCGAGCAGTGCTGCTCGGGTTGGGGTACAGCGTCGATGACATCGCGGCCTTGCTCGCGCGGCGTGCCATCCATTGCGGCGAGGGGGCCAGTTCCCCCGCAGCACAACGGCAAGCCGTTTACTCGCAATGACAAGGGCGGCTACCCATCGGTGCGGCGAAGCCTGTACCGGTTTCGGCGCAGGCAGGCGGGCAGGGCACCGGACGGTGTGCTCGGCGTCGGCACCAACGGGCGACTACCCACAAACGGAGACGAATTGATGAGATTGAAGAACAAAGTGTCCATCGTGACCGGGCGCCGCCAGCGGATTCGGCAAGGCCATCGCCATGCGATTCGCGCAGGAAGGCGCGAAGGTGATCGTGGCCGACATCAGCGGTGACGGTGCGAAGCAGGTCGCCGCGGAGCTCGGTGAGCGCGCAATGGCGTTCACCAACGACGTCTCGCGCAGGGAGACGTCGAAGCACTTGTCGCCCACGCACACGGTCGGGCGACAGGCTGGATGTCATGGGCAACAACGCGGGATGGACCGCATCGAACAGCCGATGCTGGGGGTCGATGAAGCGACCTTCGACCGGGTGTTCGCCATCAACGTCAAGAGCATTTTTCATATGACTCACGCCGCCGTGCCCTTGATGCGGCGTGCGCGTTCGGGCGTGATCCTGAACGTCGGCTCCGTCGCCGGTCTGCGGCCACGCCCCGGCCCGACCTGGTACAACGCGTCCAAGGGCGCTGCGAACCTGCTGTCGAAGTCGCTTGCCGCCGAACTGGCGCCGGACGGGATCCGGGGCAACGCCATCTGTCCGGTGATCGGCGCGACCGGGATGATCGGCGACTTCATGGGCGTGCCGGACACACCCGAGAATCGCCGGCGTTTTCTGGCCACCATCCCGCTCGGCCGCTTCTGTGAACCGGATGATGTCGCCCACGCAGCCTTGTTCCTGGCGAGCGACGAGGCGTCCTTCATCAGCGGAGTCGAATTGCCCGTGGACGGCGGGCGCTGCATCTGATCCTGGGTGCCGTAGCACGAGCCATCCGACCGGTCGCGGTTGAAGTGCCGGTCGGATGGTGTTTCACGTTGACGTCTGTGCGGCAGGCGTCGGGATGCCCTTACCCGCCGCAGCGAGCCTGCACGGCCCGGGAGAGTAAGCCTGCTTGCGCCGCCCGGTGGGCGGCGCTTCGCCATACAACGCAATCAGTCTCCGTCACGCCGCTGCGGCGGCGATCTGGACGCCGGCCAGTTGCTCCAGTTCGCGTACCACCTGCGTCATGTCGTCCCCGCCATACCCTTGCGCAATGGAACGGTCGAAGAACTGCTTCGTCACCGATGCCATGAAGGTGGACACACCCACTTGCTCGGCTTCGGCGAGAAACAGGCGCACGTCCTTGCGCATCAGATCCATCCGGAAGCCGAAGTCGAAACGGCGGGACAGGACCGCCTTGGCCACCAGCGTTTCGCTGGTGAAGCTGCGCGCCGTGCTGGCATTGATCATGTCGAGCAGGACACGCGCGTCGAGGCCGCTCTTGAGGCCGAACAGCACGGCCTCGGAGGTCGCGATCAAGGTCGCGCCCACGATCATGTTGTTCACCAGCTTCAGCGTTTGTCCCGCGCCCGGCTCGGTCCCGACGTGCACGACCTTGCGGCCGAAGCTCTTGAAGGCGGGTTCGCAGCGCTCGAAGGCGGCGCGATCGCCGCCCACCATCACCGACAGCGTGCCGGCGTCGGCGCCGGCGACGCCACCGGCCAGCGGTGCGTCGAGCGCCGCGATGCCGTGCTCGGCCAGGCGCAGGGCGAGGCTGCGGGCCATCGACGGGCCGGTGGTGGAATGGTCGACGAAAATCCTCACCCGTTTGCCCTCGGCGATGCCTGCCTTGCCGAGTGCCACCTGCTCGACGACGTCCGGTGTGGGCAGGCAGGCCAGCACGATGTCGGCATGGTCGGCGACATGCCGAGGCGACTCGCAGCGCGCGGCACCCCCCATCACCGCGGACGCGACCGCTTCGACCTGCGAATCGCAGACGAACACCTCGTACCCCCCCTTCAGCAGATGGGGAACCATCTTGCCGCCCATGGCGCCGAGGCCTACAAATCCAATCTTGTCCTTCATTCGGGGCCTCCTATCGGATGACAAAGGGATTGTCGACCTGGGCGCCGGTGTTGATCCACACGCTCTTGGTCTGCAGGTAGGCTTCGATCGCGGCCATGCCGTTCTCGCGCCCGAGCCCCGAGTCCTTGTAGCCGCCGAAGGGCGACATGCAGCTCACGGCGCGGTAGGTATTGACCCACACGGTGCCTGCCTGCAGCCGTTCCGACATGCGGAAGGCACGGCCGATATCGCTCGTCCAGACGCCTGCGCCGAGGCCGAATCGCACGTCGTTGGCAATGCGCAGGGCTTCCTCCTCGTCCTCGAAGCGCATGACCGAGAGCACCGGCCCGAACACCTCTTCCTGGGCGATGCGCATCGAGGACGTCACGTCCCCGAAGATCGTCGGCTCGAAGAACCATCCCGTGCCGCATTCAGGTTTCGACGCGGGCTTGCCGCCGAGCAGCAAGCGGGCGCCATCGGACTTAGCGATGTCGATGTAGCTCAGCACCTTTTCGTATTGCGGCGGTGTCGTCACGGGCCCCACTTCGGTAGCGGGGTCCATGGGATTGCCCATGCGTGCGGTTGCCGCGAGCTTCACCAGGCGCTCGACGAACTCGTCGTGGATGCTCGACTGGAGCAGCAGGCGTGAGCCCGCGATGCAGGTCTGGCCGGTGGCGGCGAAGATGCCGGAGATGGCCCCGTTGAGGGCGTCGTCGAGATTGGCATCGGCGAACACGATGTTGGGCGACTTACCACCCAGTTCCAGGCTCACGTGCTTGAAGGTGGCCGCTGCCGCCTCGTTGATGCGGCGCCCGGTGCTGTCCGCACCGGTGAACGAAATGCACGCGACATCGCGATGCTCGACCAGCGCCGCGCCCACTTCGGCACCGAAGCCGGTGACGGCATTCACGACGCCCTTGGGAAAGCCGGCCTCTTCGAACAGGCGGACGAACTCCAGCGTCGACGCCGAGGTGAA